>NZ_JBYVYL010000005.1:0-393743 GCF_058148425.1 Providencia sp. 6390 | reverse complement strand
ATTTAGGGGCGTAGTTCAATTGGTAGAGCACCGGTCTCCAAAACCGGGTGTTGGGAGTTCGAGTCTCTCCGCCCCTGCCAGTTACCAATTAAGTAAAAATAAAAGAAGTATCTTATTGATAACCCGATTATTTTAGTCGGGTTTTTCTTTTTTAAAGCTGTCTTCCTGCCTTATCTATCTATCTATCTATCTATATTTTCTCATTTTCAATATTGTTCCAATAAAAAATTACCCACCAACTGCTTTATGGCCCTCTAAAATTAGCAAGATCTGCCGTAAACCTTTGCCCAATACGGGCGGAGAGATACGGCGAAAAGCCCAGACGGCTTTAAAAAACCATCGTCGTTTACGGCGAGGAGCAGTCACGTAAGGGTAAAAAAACAGTATGACATTTATAGTTCCACTGTCTGCGCGCTAAGTTCTTTTCACTCCCCCAACCTAGTAGGAGCTATATACAAAAAATGCTCAATAAATTTTATTGAGCATTTAAGATAACAGAATTGGAAGCCTTAAAAAGGTGCATTGAGTGGGGCATTCTGAATTGGTGTTTTTATCAACTGGCTAATTAGTGCCTGTTGATCATTTTTTTGTAGCCATACAGCATAAAGAGGTTTTGTAATAACGGTCTCTGAGAGCGTTTTTAGCCCTGGGTACTGAATACTCCAATGTGCAGGCAAAAACGCGGCAGAAAGTGATACAGGCAGTAATTGGCGTGCAATGTGTGCGGATGTCGTTATCATTACAGGTGTATCGTCAGGAGTGAACATCGATTCATTTTTAGGATGAAAGTCTGCACTCCATTCCAATTTAATATAGTTATAATTTGTTAAAGCAATATTTTTTTGGGATGCCATTAGCTGTAGCTCGATTGTGCCAATAATCGTGCTTTCAAATTCATCCATCTTAGGTGGTTCAGTTGCTATGAGTAAATCTAGTTCCCTAGAGTGTAGCTGCTTAACCAATGATTGGCGCGTTGAAACTCTTGCTTCAAGTCGAAGCTCATCATGTTGTTCGTATAAAGATTGTATCCAATCTGTTAAATAGCCTTCCCAGAGTGAAGAAGTCGCGCCTATTGAAAGCTCTGTATGCTGTGATGCGTGTGAGATTTCTTTTTTTGCCTGTAACCATGTATTCATTAAAGATTCAGCATAAGGGACTAAACGTTCGCCGGCAGCAGTGAGGCGAATGTTATTACGATGCCGAGTGAATAGGTTAGTGCCAAGTTGTGTCTCTAATTGCCTTATACGAAAGCTAACAGCAGATTGTGTTAAATAGAGTGATTCTGCGGCTCGGCCGAAGTGTCTGGTTCTACTGACTTCCAAAAAAGTTTTCAATAACTCAGTATCCACATACATCTCCAATAATTTTTGTCGTGATGATTTAAATGTTTTGTTTTACAGATTGTCAATGCTGTCTAATACTCCGCGCCATAACGAGTTGACAGTAATAAGTTAGGAGTGTGTCAGATGGCAGAAAGCTTCATCACGACTAATCGTTTTTTTGATAATAAACATTACCCACGTGGCTTTTCTCGTCATGGTGATTTCACCATCAAGGAAGCTCAATTGCTCGAACGCTATGGACAAGCTTTTAATGAGCTTGATTCAGGAAAACGCGCTGCACAAACTGACGAAGAAAAGCTTTTCGTCGCTGCTTGTCGCGGTGAACGTGAACCAGCAACTCCTGAAGAAAAAGTGTGGGCGAAATATTCAAGCCGTATAAATCGTCCTAAACGCTTCCATACTCTTTCTGGCGGTAAACCTCAAATTGACCCCTCAGAAGACTATACAGATACGGATGATTAATATCATCAACATATTTAGAGGGGCTTCGGCCCCTTAGTTTATGGCTGCTACCTTTTAAATTTAAGCACTACTGATAATTGTTGCTTATATTAATGGCATATATTCGTCATTCTTCGAGTTGCAGCGCTTCACGTTGAAGTATTGTGATTCAGCCACCCATGCCGATCTCATCGTTTTCTATGCTCCTAGTATTCAGCTTACTTGTTTTTGCAAATGAAGCAATAACTTATCCATAGCTCGGTAGCTTAGTGCCTCAAGAAGATGCTGTTTATCTATCTGTGATGTATTCTGCATATCAGCGATAGTTTGTGCGACCCTCAATATTCTGTGCCATGCTCGAATCGATAACCCAAGCTTATTTAGCGCACTCTCTAAAAAAAGAGCATCTTTAGGTGTGAGTTGACAGAGTTTTGTTGTTTCTCTGGCGGTTAGTTGGCTATTCAGCTTTCCCATTCTCTCTAATTGTCTATTCCTTGCCATAATGACACGAGTTCGTATTAATTCGCTGTTTTCACTTTGATATTGTTGACTACTAAGTGCTCCTAACGGTAGCAAAGGGATATCTATAGAAAGGTCAAATCGGTCAAGAAAAGGCCCTGAAATACGTGAAAGATAACGTAATATTTTCGCTGGTGAGCTGCGGCAGTTTTCCCCTTGATACTGGCCTGTTGGGCTTGGGTTTAATGCCGCAACCAGTTGGAAGTTAGCAGGAAAGCAGACTTTAGCCTTAGCCCTAGAAATAATGATTTGCCTTGCTTCAAGTGGTTCACGTAGTGCATCGAGTACAGAACGACTAAATTCAGGTAATTCATCAAGAAATAAAATGCCATTATGGGCAAGAGAAATTTCCCCTGGTTTTGGCAAGCTACCTCCACCAATTAATGCTGCCATTGAAGCGCTATGATGTGGTGTTCTGAATGGCCTTGTCGGCCACACTTGAGCTTGATTTGACATATGGCATAGACTACGTAGCGCAGCAACCTCTAAGGCTTCCTGTTGCGTTAGTGAGGGTAACAAAGTTTGTAATCTACTTGCTAGCATTGTTTTACCGGTACCCGGAGGCCCTAAAAGTAACAGGTTATGTCCCCCACTAGCGCTAATTTCTAGGGCTCTTTTACCTTGTTCTTGGCCAATAATGTCATTGATATTGCTCTCATAATCTGATGGCGGTGGAAATGCGGTTGCGTAAATATTACTGGGTAAAGAACCTTTCTCATGTAAAAAATGGCAAAGTTCTATCAATGTTTGCGTTAGTTTCACACTATTGTCAGGTAATAAATTGAGTTCATGTTGGCTTTCTATTGAAAGTATTAATTGCCTTTTTTGCTTTAATGCAGCGAGTGCGGCAGGGATGGCACCATTGGCGTACCTAATAGTGCCAGATAGGGCAAGTTCTCCAACAAATTCAAATTGATGAAGTGTTTTAGCTGGTACTTGCCCTGAAGAAGCTAATATTGCGATCGCAATAGCAAGATCATAGCGTCCACCTTCTTTGGGTAAATCCGCAGGCGCTAAGTTAATTGTCATTTTCTTTGCAGGGTATTCGAACCCACTATTTATTAAAGCGCTACGGACTCTATCCCTTGCTTCTTTGACCGCAATTTCGGGTAAACCGACAAGTGTTAAGCCAGGAAGCCCATTACTGATATGTGCTTCAACGGCTACGAGTGGGGCATCCATACCAATTGATGCCCTTGTGTAAACAATTGCTAACGCCATATCTCCTCCTCATACATGAACAGAGTAATATTCTGTTTTGAAATCAAGGGGAGCAAGCAAACTTTTTAAGTGTGCGAAAGCTATCGATAACTAATATGTAAGGTATTCCCCTGTTATTTATTTTTTGCGATAGCGCCCGCAAAATAATGTTTAATCATGATGTTAAGTTTTTATTAGAAATAATGAGCTGATATAAATTTTGCCAACATCTGTAACGTGATGATATGGAAATTATAATCATTACCATTAATGTTGTTTTTTTGAGATGGAGTATTGGGCTAATTATCCTGTCATCTATAATTGTATTTGCTATTTTTTAAATGAAAAACCAGTTGATTGCTCTGATTTCATGGTAAGATCATGATTTTTAAATGAATATATATTTTGATAATAAAAAAATAAAATAAAAGTTGTCAAAATAATTTTAAAATGATACCTCTTAAAGACAGACAATGAACAACAATAGTGAAAATAGATATTCATGAACGCATTCTTCCGAGTGATTAGCCTAATTATTATCAGCGTGGTGGTGATTATTATCCCACCGTGCGGGGCTGCACTTGGACGACGAAGGCTAAATTAGTAGCCAGATCTTACGAGAACCCCGCACCGAAAGGCGCGGGGTTTTTTTTGACACTTAGTTTGCCAACATTATTAAATCTACAAAAATAGAATAAATACAAATAGATAAATAAGCTAGAGACAGGAGAGAAACATGAATGGGGCACAGTGGTTAGTTCAAGCATTACGAACACAGGGAGTTGATACTGTTTTTGGTTACCCTGGTGGTGCAATCATGCCAGTTTATGATGCTTTGTATGACGGCGGTGTTCAGCATCTGTTATGTCGCCATGAACAAGGTGCAGTCATCGCTGCAATTGGCTATGCACGTTCAACATCAAGAACTGGGGTTTGTATTGCCACTTCAGGGCCTGGTGCAACAAATTTGATCACTGGTTTAGCTGATGCCTTGTTAGATTCGGTACCTGTTGTTGCTATCACTGGGCAAGTTAGCTCAGAGTTTATTGGAACGGATGCTTTCCAAGAAATAGATGTATTAGGTTTATCGCTGGCTTGTACAAAACATAGTTTCTTAGTTGAGTGTATCGACGATTTACCTCGCATTGTTGCTGAAGCTTTCGCAATCGCAAATAGTGGTCGTCCGGGGCCTGTACTGATTGATATTCCGAAAGATATTCAGCTACAGAACGCAGATTTAGCACCATTTTTAATGCCTGTTGAACAAGATTTGCCAATACAAAATGATGAAATCAACCAAGCGAGAGAATTACTGAAATGCGCTGAAAAGCCTATGCTGTACATCGGTGGCGGTGTAGGAATGTCTGGCGCTGTTGATGAATTAAGGCACTTTATTGCTCAGACAGGTATACCTTCCGTCGTAACACTCAAAGGGCTTGGTGCGGTTGCGCCATCAGAGCCTCTTTATCTTGGAATGTTAGGCATGCACGGCACGAAAGCTGCAAACCTTGCAGTACAGCGTTGTGATTTACTGATTGCTGTCGGTGCCCGCTTTGATGACCGTGTGACGGGTAAGTTGAATACTTTTGCGCCTAATGCAAAAGTGATCCATATCGACATTGACCATGTTGAATTGGATAAGTTACGCCAAGCTCATGTGGGGTTATTAGGTGATGCGAAGGTACTGTTGCCTGTATTGATGATGGACAAAGATATCTCCCCATGGCAGAGAGAAGTGCAGCAGCTAAAGCATGATTTTAACTGGCGATACGATCACCCAGGTGAAGCAATCTATGCACCGTTGTTATTAAAACAGTTATCTGATCGTATCGATGCGAATACTGTTGTGACTACTGACGTTGGGCAACATCAAATGTGGTCTGCACAACATATATCTGTGGTATCACCTGAAAACTTTATAACGTCAAGTGGCTTAGGAACAATGGGTTTTGGTATCCCTGCGGCAATAGGTGCACAGGTTGCTCGCCCAGAGGATACGGTAATTTGTGTTTCTGGTGATGGTTCTTTCATGATGAATGTCCAAGAACTTGGCACGATTAAACGCAAAAAGCTACCAGTAAAGATTTTATTGTTAGATAACCAGCGATTAGGCATGGTTCGCCAATGGCAAGAGCTGTTTTTTGAGCAACGTTATAGCGAAACTATTTTAACTGATAACCCTGACTTTGTGGCTTTAGCTCGTGCATTTGACATCCCAGGGCGTCGTATTAACAAAAAATCTGAAGTTGATTCAGCGTTGGATGAATTACTCAATAGTGAAGGCGCTTTCATCTTACAGGTATCAATAAACGAATTAGAAAACGTCTGGCCGTTGGTTCCTCCAGGGGCGAGCAATGAAAAAATGATGGAGAAACCGTTATGATGCAACATCAACTTGCCATACAAGCCCGTTTCCGCCCTGAAGTTTTAGAGCGTATATTGCGCGTCACCCGCCATCGTGGATTCCAAATCAGTTCAATGACCATGGATCACATGCCAGATGGTGATAATGTAAATATAGCGATGACTGTAAATAGTCAGCGGCCGTTAGCTCAGCTTTATGCTCAGTTAACCAAACTGTCTGATGTTTCAGAAGTTGAAATAAAAGAAATAGAATCACGACTATTACGCACACAAAGTGCAATGTAAGGAATTATAAAATGACTAAGAAAGCTGACTATATTTGGTTTAACGGTGAAATGACGCCATGGGCTGATGCGAAAGTTCATGTGATGTCTCATGCTCTGCATTATGGAACATCGGTATTTGAAGGCGTCCGTTGCTATGATTCACACAAAGGGCCTGTTGTCTTTCGCCATCGCGAACACATGCAGCGTTTGCGTGATTCCGCAAAAATCTACCGTATGCCAGTCAGCTACAGTGTTGAAGAGTTAATGGAAGCCTGTCGTGCAACGCTGCGTGAAAACCACTTAGTCAGTGCATATATTCGCCCATTAGTTTTCATTGGTGATGTCGGTATGGGGGTTAACCCGCCAGATGGTTACAAAACAGACGTTATCATGGCTGCTTTCCCATGGGGAGCATACTTAGGCGAAGAAGCTTTAGACCAAGGTATTGATGCTATGGTTTCTTCTTGGAATCGTGTGGCACCAAATACAATTCCTACGGGCGCGAAAGCTGGTGGTAACTATTTATCATCTCTACTTGTTGGTAGCGAAGCACGTCGTCATGGATATCAAGAGGGTATTGCTTTAGATGTTCATGGTTACTTATCTGAAGGTGCGGGTGAGAACATTTTTGAAGTTAAAGATGGCATTTTATTTACCCCTCCGTTCACGTCTTCAGCACTTCCGGGGATCACTCGTGATGCGATTTTGACCCTTGCTAAAGATATGGGAATTGAAGTTCGTGAACAAACACTGTCTCGTGAATCTCTCTATCTTGCTGATGAGGTCTTTATGACCGGAACAGCAGCAGAAATCACCCCAGTACGTAGTGTTGATGGTATCCAAGTTGGCATTGGTCGTTGTGGGCCAGTAACGAAGAAGATCCAGCAAGCATTCTTTGGGCTGTTTGATGGCACAACAGAAGACAAATGGGGTTGGTTGGATCCAGTTAACCCTCAATAACAAATACAGCTTGATTTACAGGCGGTCGTTCCCCGCCTGCTTTAAAAACACGGGAGTAAAGATATGCCTAAGTACCGTTCAGCAACAACCACTCATGGTCGTAATATGGCAGGCGCTCGCGCATTATGGCGCGCCACGGGTATGACAGATGCTGATTTTGGAAAACCTATTATTGCAGTTGTTAACTCATTTACCCAATTCGTACCAGGTCACGTTCATTTGCGTGACTTAGGTAAACTGGTTGCAGAGCAAATTGAAGCTGCGGGTGGTGTCGCAAAAGAGTTTAATACAATTGCTGTTGATGATGGTATCGCTATGGGGCATGGCGGAATGCTTTATTCCTTACCTTCCCGTGAGTTAATTGCAGATTCAGTTGAATACATGGTAAATGCACACTGTGCAGATGCAATGGTCTGTATTTCCAACTGCGACAAAATCACCCCAGGTATGTTGATGGCATCGTTGCGTCTAAATATCCCTGTTATTTTTGTTTCGGGTGGCCCAATGGAAGCGGGTAAAACAAAGCTTTCAGATCAAATCATTAAATTAGATTTAGTTGATGCGATGATCCAAGGTGCTAACCCTAATGTTAGTGATGCAGATAGTGAGCAAATTGAACGTTCAGCTTGCCCGACGTGTGGTTCTTGTTCTGGTATGTTCACTGCTAACTCAATGAACTGCTTAACAGAAGCGTTGGGTTTATCACAACCGGGTAATGGTTCGCTCTTGGCAACGCATGCTGATCGCAAAGAGTTATTTATTAACGCAGGTAAGCGTATTGTTGAGTTGACTAAGCGTTATTATGAGCAGGATGATGAGAGTGCATTGCCACGTAATATCGCTAATAAAGCGGCGTTTGAAAACGCGATGACATTAGATATTGCGATGGGTGGTTCAACTAACACTGTTCTACATTTATTAGCCGCGGCTCAAGAGGCTGATGTTGATTTTACGATGACTGACATTGATCGTTTGTCACGTAAGGTTCCACATTTATGTAAGGTTGCTCCAAGCACACAAAAATACCATATGGAGGATGTCCATCGTGCTGGTGGTGTCATTGGTATTTTAGGCGAGTTGAGCCGTGCAGGTTTGTTGCAAGAAGATGTTAAAAATATTCTCGGTCTGACTTTTCAGCAGACACTTGAACAATACGATGTCATGTTAACAAAAGATGAAGCTGTTAAATCGATGTTCTCTGCGGGTCCTGCGGGTATTCGTACTACCCAAGCATTTTCTCAAAGCTGCCGTTGGCCTTCGCTAGATACTGACCGTGAAAATGGTTGTATACGCAATATAGAGCACGCTTATAGCTTAGATGGTGGATTAGCGGTTTTAGCTGGCAACATCGCAGAAGATGGATGTATCGTGAAAACAGCGGGTGTTGATGAGGGAAGCTTAATATTCCGTGGTCCAGCAAAAGTTTTTGAAAGCCAAGACGATGCGGTAGAGTCAATTTTAGGCGGTAAAGTCGTTGAAGGTGATGTCGTTGTTATCCGTTATGAAGGCCCGAAAGGTGGCCCTGGGATGCAAGAAATGCTGTATCCAACATCGTATCTGAAATCGATGGGATTAGGTAAGAGTTGCGCATTAATCACGGATGGGCGTTTTTCTGGTGGTAGTTCAGGGCTGTCAATTGGCCATATTTCTCCTGAAGCAGCGAGTGGTGGTTTATTAGCTCTTGTGCAAGATGGTGACATTATTGATATCAATATTCCTAAGAGAACAATGGTACTTGATGTCAATGAAAGTGAATTGAGTAAGCGTCGTGATGCTGAATTGGCTCGTGGCGATAAAGCATATACCCCGCGTAATCGTCAGCGGGAAGTGTCTTATGCGCTTCGTGCTTATGCATCTCTTGCGACCAGTGCAGATAAGGGCGCTGTACGCGACAAATCTAAACTGGGAGGCTGATTGTGGCCGCTGCAAAACCATTACCATTAGCACCGTCTGGTGCTGATTATTTAAAAGCGGCGCTGAGTGCGCCGGTTTATGAAGTTGCCCAAGTTACACCTTTGCAAGAAATGAATAAAATTTCTGCTCGGATGGGCAATACGGTATTAGTTAAACGTGAAGATAGGCAACCTGTTCATAGTTTCAAATTGCGTGGTGCTTACGCGATGATTGCAAGTCTGAGCGATGAACAAAAAGCAAAAGGGGTTGTTACAGCTTCGGCTGGCAATCATGCTCAAGGGGTTGCTTTATCAGCAAGTCGTGTTGGCGTAAAAGCAAAAATTGTGATGCCAATTGCGACAGCAGATATTAAGGTTGATGCTGTGCGCAGTTTTGGTGGCGAAGCCATCTTATATGGCGCAAATTTTGATGAAGCGAAAGCGAAAGCCATTGAAATGGCAGCAAAAGATGGCTACACCTTTGTTCCTCCGTTTGATCATCCATCAGTGATTGCAGGGCAAGCGACAATCGCGTTGGAGTTATTACAGCAAGATGCTCACCTTGACCGTATTTTTATCCCAGTTGGTGGTGGTGGCTTAATTGCAGGGGTTGCGGTCTTAATCAAACAGTTAATGCCTGAAATCAAGATCATTGGTGTTGAAGCAGAAGATGCCGCTTGTCTAAAAGCTGCGTTGAAGGCTGGGCATCCGGTCGACCTACCTCGCGTTGGTTTATTTGCCGAGGGTGTAGCAGTAAAACGTATTGGTGATGAAACATTTAGGCTTTGCCAACAGTATGTTGATGATGTGATCACGGTTGACAGTGATGAAATTTGTGCGGCGTTGAAAGATATTTTTGAGGACGTACGGGCAATTGCAGAGCCTTCAGGAGCTTTAGCGTTAGCAGGATTAAAAAAATACGTTCAACAGCATAATATTAAAGGTGAGCGCCTAGCTCATGTGTTATCTGGTGCGAACATGAATTTTCATGGTTTGCGTTATGTTTCTGAACGTTGTGAAATCGGTGAAAAACGAGAAGCTTTGCTGGCGGTGACGATCCCTGAGCAAAAAGGCAGTTTTTTACGATTTTGCCAATTGTTAGGGCAACGTCCCATTACAGAGTTTAACTATCGTTATACTGATGCTGATCCTGATCGAGCTTGTATCTTTGTTGGGGTAAGGCTAAATGGTGGTGAAAGCGAGCGTGTTGAAATTATTCAAGAGTTGAAGCAACACGGTTATGAAGTTGCTGATCTTTCTGATGATGAAATGGCAAAGCTTCATGTGCGCTATATGATCGGTGGGCGCCCATCTAAACCATTAAATGAACGCCTATATAGCTTTGAATTTCCAGAGTCACCGGGCGCGTTATTAAGATTTTTAGAGACGTTGGGAACCTATTGGAATATTACGTTATTTCACTATCGTAGCCATGGGACGGATTATGGCCGCGTATTGGCAGCCTTTGAGCTTGCTGAGCCAGAAGTTCGTTTTGATAGGCATCTTGAAGCGCTTGGTTATGAATATCATGACGAAACGGGTAACCCGTCGTTCCGTTTCTTTTTAGCACCTCAAGATGCACCACAGACATTAGATTGAGTTTTCAGGTAATAGCTGCCAAAACGATTTAATCAATGGTTCATGTAGGCGTTTGCTCAGTAAGCAGACGCCTAGTTCAAATGGTTCAACTAGTGAAATGTTATCAAGCTGCAATATACGGCTGCGGACAGGCTCAGGGCTGTTATCAACAACTACACTTGGAATAAGAGCGATACCGCAACCTAGTGCCACCATTGAGACAATCGCTTCATGGCCAGAAACGGTTGCATAAATAACAGGGTTATTAATATTGTGACGCCGAAACCACAACTCGATACGTTTTCTTGAAGGGCCATGCTCAGGCAAGATAAAGGGAATGGAGGACCAGTCAGGGTTTTCTTCTGTGGCCATAGTACGAACTGCACAAGGTAGTGCAGGGGCAATCAGGACTAAAGGTATTTCACCGATTTTGGTGAATCTGACATTGTCAGGTAGTCGTTCAGGTTTACCTGCGATCCCAAGGTCTGCTTCCTTAGTTTCCACTTTATCGACTGCATCAGCAGCATCACCAGTCGTAAGTTTTATTTCAACGAGCGGATGCAAGGCTCTAAATTTATCTAGAACCTGTGGTAAATGGCTGTACGCCGCGGTAACGGAACAGAAAAGGCGTAGCTCTCCTGTCAACGATGGGCTTTGTTGATTTAATACGTGTTGCAGTTGCTGATACTGCAACAGTGTTTGTTGAGCAAATTGTTTTAACTGCTCACCTGCTTGGGTCAATTTTACCGAGCGGTTATCTCGAATAAATAGTGGGTGCCCTAGCTGTTCTTCTAGGCGTTGTATTTGCCTAGACAGAGTGGATGGGCTGACATACATGGCTTTCGATGTTCTACCAAAATGGCAGCTTTCTGCTAAATGCAGAAATAGCTTTAAATCTCTAATATCCATTTGGAGCCTCCACTGAATCGAATAAAAATAGTGTTGCATAATTTGCAACATTGTATTGTTAATATATCAATTTAAGCAATGCAAATCATCGCATATAGTAAAACCATAATCGCTTGATAACAGCGGCAGGTGAAATGAAATGCCTGAAATAACGAACACAACAGAACAATGGAGTAAGACAATGGCGAATTATTTTAATACTTTGAATCTGCGTCAGCAGTTAGAGCAGTTAGGCAAATGTCGTTTTATGAAACGCGAAGAATTTGCTGATGAAGCAGGGTACCTGAAAGGTAAAAAAATCGTCATCGTCGGTTGTGGTGCACAGGGTTTAAACCAAGGCTTGAACATGCGTGATTCAGGCTTAGATATTGCTTATGCATTACGTGCGGAAGCAATCGCTGAGAAGCGTGCATCATGGCGTAAAGCGACTGAAAATGGTTTTAAAGTTGGCACTTACGAAGAACTGATCCCTCAAGCAGATTTAGTTGTTAACTTAACGCCAGACAAACAGCACTCAACGGTTGTTCGTGCGGTTCAACCAATGATGAAGCAAGGTGCAGCATTAGGTTACTCGCATGGTTTTAACATTGTCGAAGTTGGTGAAGAAATCCGTAAAGATATTACTGTTGTGATGGTTGCACCAAAATGTCCGGGTACTGAAGTTCGCGAAGAGTATAAGCGTGGTTTCGGTGTTCCGACATTGATCGCTGTTCACCCTGAAAATGACCCGAAAGGCGAAGGAATGGCAATCGCTAAAGCTTGGGCTGCTGCTACTGGCGGTCACCGTGCAGGTGTTCTGGAATCTTCATTTGTTGCTGAAGTTAAATCTGACCTGATGGGCGAACAAACTATTCTGTGTGGTATGTTGCAAGCAGGTGCTCTATTAAGTTACGACAAAATGGTTGCTGATGGTGTTGAGCCGGGCTATGCAGGTAAATTAATTCAGTTCGGTTGGGAAACCATTACCGAGGCACTGAAGCAAGGTGGTATCACATTGATGATGGATCGCCTGTCTAATCCTGCGAAATTGCGTGCATTTGCACTATCTGAGCAACTGAAGACCATCATGGCGCCATTGTTCCAAAAACATATGGATGACATTATCTCAGGTGAGTTCTCTGCAACGATGATGGCTGACTGGGCAAATGATGATAAAAACTTGCTGACTTGGCGTGAAGAGACAGGTAAAACTCCATTTGAGAATTACCCTGAATACGCAGGCAAAATCTCTGAACAAGAGTATTTTGACCACGGTGTTCTGTTAGTTGCTATGGTTAAAGCAGGGGTTGAATTGGCATTTGATACAATGTTGGAAGCTGGCATTCTTGAAGAGTCTGCTTATTATGAATCTCTGCATGAACTGCCATTGATTGCGAATACTATTGCTCGTAAACGCCTGTATGAAATGAACGTGGTTATTTCTGATACCGCTGAGTATGGTAACTACTTATTCTCTTTCGCAGTTGTTCCGATGTTGAAAGACTTTATGACAAAGCTACAAGCAGGTGATTTAGCGAAATCTGTTGCAGACAACGGTACCGATAATGCGCAATTGCGCGATGTTAATGAAGCTATCCGTAACCACCCTATCGAGAAAATCGGTAAGACGTTGCGTGGGTATATGACGGATATGAAGAAAATCGCTGTTGCTGGTTGATTTTTCGTCACTCTAGTGCGATAGGCTAGGTTGATGTATAAAAATTGTAGTATTGAAACCGTGTTGCACTGGTGGCACGGTTTCTTTGTTTTTATGCCGTACACGCTTTCTGCTACAATCCTCCTCATCTGTTTTTTAAATAACCTGATCTAGAGAAACCATGCGATTAAATCCAAGCCAACAGCAGGCTGTTGAATTTGTGGATGGCCCATGCCTTGTGTTGGCGGGAGCCGGCTCAGGGAAAACCCGAGTCATTACCAATAAAATAGCGCATTTGATCCGCCATTGTGGCTATCAACCACGCCAAATTGCAGCAGTGACGTTTACCAATAAAGCAGCGCGTGAAATGAAAGAGCGAGTCGCTCAAACGCTAGGTAAAAAAGAAGCGCGTGGTCTGATTATCTCCACATTCCATACTCTTGGCTTGGAGATCATTAAGCGTGAGTATAAGGCGCTAGGCATTAAGGCTAATTTTTCTCTGTTTGATGATCAGGACCAAATGGCTCTGCTAAAAGAGCTTACTTTTGATTTATTGGAAGAAGATAAAGATCTGTTACAGCAGCTGATCTCTTCGATCTCGAATTGGAAAAATGATCTATTATCGCCTGAGCAAGTGGTTGGGCGAGCAAGAAGCGAGAAAGAGCACCACTTTGCAGAGTGCTATCGCCGTTATGAGCTGCATTTAAAAAGCTGCAATGTTTTAGATTTTGATGATTTGATCAGCAAGCCAACTATATTGTTATCTCAAAATGAGGAAGTACGTGAGCGTTGGCAACACAAGATCCGTTATTTGCTGGTGGATGAATATCAAGATACCAATACTAGCCAATATCAATTAGTTAAACTGTTGGTTGGTCAACGAGCGCGCTTCACTGTGGTAGGTGATGATGATCAGTCAATCTACTCTTGGCGTGGTGCCAGGCCGCAAAATTTGGTGTTGTTAAGTGAAGACTTCCCAAAACTGAATGTGATTAAGTTAGAGCAAAATTATCGTTCATCGGAGCGCATTCTAAAAGCGGCCAATATTTTAATCGCTAACAATCCTCATGTGTTTGAAAAACAATTGTTTTCAACGTTGGGTTATGGTGCTCCGTTGAAAGTGATCACTGCGAATAACGAAGATCATGAAGCAGAAAGGGTGATCGGTGAATTGATCGCACATCATTTCATTAATAAAACGCAATATAAAGATTATGCGATCTTGTATCGGGGTAACCATCAATCACGTATTTTTGAAAAAATGCTAATGCAAAACCGCATTCCTTATCGAATTTCAGGGGGGACTTCATTTTTTTCACGTCCTGAAATCAAAGATCTTTTAGCCTATTTGCGCGTGTTGACTAACCCAGAAGATGACAGCGCTTTTTTACGTATTGTAAATACTCCTCGCCGTGAAATTGGCCCTAAAACGATCCAAAAACTTGGAGAGTGGGCAAATCAACGTGGTAAGAGCCTTTATCAAGCCAGCTTTGATTTAGGTTTAGAGCAGACACTCACAGGCAAAGGTCTGACCGCATTGCAACAATTCACCCATTGGATGGACAAAATTGTGCAGCTGTCAGAACGTGAGCCGCTATTAGCAGTCCGTGATTTATTACGGGAAATGGACTACGAAAGCTGGCTTTATGAAACCTCTGCGAGCACTAAAGCGGCTGAAATGCGCATGAAAAACGTCAATCAATTATTTACATGGATGAGTGAAATGGTTGAAGGCGATGAATTGAATGACCCTATGTCATTAAGCCAAGTGGTAACCCGTTTTACTTTACGCGATATGATGGAGCGTGGAGAAGATGATGAAGAGTCCGATCAGGTGCAGTTAATGACATTGCATGCATCAAAAGGATTAGAGTTCCCTTATGTTTTCCTCGTTGGTATGGAGGAGGGGTTGCTTCCTCATCAAAGTAGCATCGATGAAGACAATATTGATGAAGAGCGCCGATTGGCCTATGTAGGGATCACTCGTGCTCAGAAAGAGTTATTTTTCACGCACTGTCGCGAACGTCGGCAATATGGTGAGTTGATCCGCCCTGAACTAAGTCGTTTTTTATTAGAACTACCACAAGATGACCTAGAATGGGAGCAACAGCGCAAGGTTGTTACTGCGGAAGAGCGGATGCAAAAAGGGCAATCAGCACTCGCTGATATAAAGGCTCGTTTAGGGTTAAACAAGAAAGGATAGGCAAATATAGCCATTTCCCACACTGATGAGAGCGCAGTGTGGGAAATGAATAATAATTTAATTATTGGAGCTATTGCGTTCTTCAAGCGTGAGAGGCCAGCTCACATAGCCTTGCCATTGCACTTCCTGCTGTAAATTTTCTGAGCGTAGCGGGTGCTCAGCTAACCAGCGATATGGCAACATAATCTTCAGAGAAGTTGATTCTGCATGGAGCCTCAGTGCTGGTAAGGTATCATCACGTCGGCGGCTAGCAAAAATAATCGCTAATCGTAACAGGCGACATAAGCTATAAGCTTGTTGGATTGGCAATGCATTTTGTTGGCTAAGTGTAGCAAGGTCAACAGGCCCTTGTTGATTACGTAATAAGGCTGCGAGTAAACGTTTCTGTGCAGGGGTGAAACCAGGCAAATCAAGATTGGTGATTAAGTAACCTGCATGTTCTGGGCCTTTGCGAAAATCAACACTTAAACCAATCTCATGCAATGTACAGGCGGCTAATAATAAATCACGACATCGAGAGTCTAAGCCCCAATCTTTCGATACTTGCAAAAAGAAATGTTCAGCTAGTTGGCTAACCCGTGAGGCTTGCTCTATATCAACCTGAAAGCGTCGTTGAATGTTACGTAAGGTTCGGGCACGAATATCTTGCTCGATAGGGAGTTCAAGCATGCCATACACGAGCCCTTCACGTAATGCGCCGCCTGCCAATGTCATATTATCAATAGACAGGGCTTCAAAGATAGCAATGAGGATTGATAAACCGCTAGGGAATACGAGTGCTCGTTCAAAGGTTAACCCTTCAATTTCTAGCTCTTCTAACTTGTGACACTGAATGGCTTTGTACTTGAGCTGCTGTAGCTTATCTAGCGTAATCAGCTCATCCATTCCTTGTGCAATCATGATCTCTTGAATGGCCTGAACAGTACCTGATGCACCAACACAAATTTTCCAACCATGATTTTTTAAAGTATCAGCAATTGGGGTGATGACCGCATGAGCAGCTCGCTCTGCTTGAGCAAAATTCTCTTCAGTTAAAGAACGATCACTGAAATATCTTTCGAGCCAAGTCACGCAACCCATTTCTAGGCTAAATAACTGTTCGGCTTTTGCCCCTGTGCCAGTGACGAGCTCTGTGCTGCCTCCACCAATATCAACGACTAGACGTTGATCTGGGCCACCTGTAGTGTGGGCAACGCCTTGGTAGATCAATCGTGCTTCTTCTTCCCCCTGAATAACCTTGACAGTATTGCCGAGGATCTCACTGGCTTTTCGCACAAAAACATCTGCATTTTTAGCCAGACGCAGCGTTGCGGTAGCGACTACGCGTATTTGATTATTTGGGATGTCTTGTAAGTGTTCAGAGAAGAGGCGCAGACATTGCCACCCGCGCTCCATCGCTTGCTCTGACAGCATATTACTGCTATCTAAACCTGCAGCAAGACGTACCTTACGTTTCACCCTAGAAATAATCTGAATGCTACCGGCAACTTCACGCACGACCAACATATGAAAGCTGTTCGAGCCTAAATCAATTGCTGCATAGAGAGAAGATGATTTCAGCATATCGTTATTACTCAGCCTGGACGTTTATGGTTATTACGTGGGCCATTATGGCGACGTGGCGAATTCGAATTGCGGCGAGGCCCTCCAGGGCGCGGACGATGACGACGTTTTGGCGCTGGGAGGTCAGCTAGCAGTGCTTCACTGTTATATTTACTGACTGGAATAGAATGCTGAATATATTCTTCGATAGCAGGTAAATTCAGAGCATACTCTTCACAAGCTAGGCTGATTGAGTTACCACTTTCACCAGCACGCCCAGTACGACCGATACGGTGTACATAGTCTTCACAATCATCAGGTAAATCATAGTTAAATACATGTGTGACTGATGGAATATGTAGCCCACGAGCCGCCACATCTGTTGCAACTAAGATATCGAGATTACCTTGAGTGAATTCTTCTAAAATACGTAGACGCTTCTTCTGAGCAACATCGCCAGTTAATAGCCCAACACGATGTCCATCAGCAGCGAGGTGCGCCCAAATATCATCACAACGATGTTTGGTGTTAGCGAAAATGATGCAGCGCTCAGGCCACTCTTCTTCGAGCAACGTTTGCAATAAACGCATTTTTTCTTCGTTAGATGGGTAAAATAGCTCTTCTTTGATGCGATGACCCGTCTTTTGTAGCGGTTCTACTTCGATATACTCAGGGTTATTCATTTGCTCAAACGCAAGCTCTCTTACACGATAAGAAAGGGTTGCTGAAAAGAGCAAGTTCAACCTTTCAGTAACCACAGGCATGCGGCGGAACAACCAACGAATATCCTTAATAAAGCCAAGATCATACATGCGATCTGCTTCATCCAGTACGACAACTTGGATAGCGCCGAGATCAACATGACCTTGTTTAGCGTAGTCAATTAAACGGCCAGTGGTGCCGATAAGGATATCAACGCCATTTTGCAGTACTTTTAATTGCTCATCGTAGCCATCACCACCGTAAGCAAGCCCCATTTTTAAGCCAGTATACTCAGCCAACTCTTTTGCATCTGAGTATATTTGCACGGCAAGTTCACGTGTTGGAGCCATGAGCAGTGCGCGTGGTTGATTGACTTTTTTCCCTTCAATAGCAGGGTGTGTTAGTAAATAGTGAAATGTTGACGTTAAAAATGCTAACGTTTTACCCGTACCAGTTTGCGCTTGCCCCGCAACATCTTTGCCTTCGACAGTGAAAGGCAAGGTTGACGCCTGGATAGGCGTGCAAAAATTGAAGCCTTTTTTATTAAGTGCTTCAATGACTTTTGGGTGCAAGGCGAAGTCGGAAAACTTCTTTTCTGTCAAGTGTGCTTTACTCATAGTATGGTAGAATATCAGTTAACGGTTGGTTTACGAAAGTGTATCTTTTGAAATAAAGCATACTGCTGCCAATTAATGTTACACTAAGACGGTAAAAATGATCCATTGGAGTACAACATGAGCGACAAAATTATACATATAACTGATGCAAGCTTTGAGACCGCAGTACTAAAAGCAAGTTCACCTGTTCTCGTCGATTTCTGGGCTGCATGGTGTGGCCCTTGTAAAATGATCGCGCCAATTCTTGATGAAGTTTCTGAAGAATATACAGGCAAACTGACCATCGCAAAACTGAATATTGATGATAACCCAGCAACTGCACCAAAATATGGTATTCGTGGTATTCCAACACTTTTACTATTCAAAAATGGTGAAGTCGCAGCAACAAAAGTTGGTGCATTGTCTAAATCTCAGTTAAAAGATTTTCTAGACGAAAATCTGTAAGTTATAGCTGCTGTTTAAGTCAAAACGTTTAGCGGTATATCTATTTTATATAGGGGACCGCTAGACGTCCTCACTGAAGCATGATAAGTTATCTGCATCCTCATATAGTATCCGTATGGCTTGCTTTATAATCCGTTGTTCTTATCATAAATATCTGGTTTATCAGTTCAGTTGTGGTTCATTATTGTGATCTAGGGCTGATAGTGTATTGATTTCAAAAATTATTAATTTGAATGCTGATTGCGCTTGTAATATTCAGTTATCTTATTTGTGATGTTTTGTTATAAATCAGTATGAGATAGTTATGTTGAAGTATGTGTCAGTGGTGACTCAAGTCACTGTCGGCGAAAGAGCATTCAATTTGTGTTTTGGTGCTTTGGATGCCGCGAATTTACTGTATTGGGATCGATGTTGTCTTAAATGTACAAAAAAACTATTGCTAATATTGTCTGTGTTTCTAATAATAGGTCGCACATCGTTCCGATGATTCGACGCCATATGTTAGTGCGGTCTTAGCAATAACAAGCGCAAGAATTTTTACGCATTGTTAATCGTTGTTGTTTGTAACTATTAACAGGGCGTTATAAAGTTAAACTGGCACCTATATAGATTATGTATATATGATGTCTTCAATTTACGTTCATAGTTCGAGAAATACCCCGAGTTAAAGAACCCACCATTATGAATCTTACCGAATTAAAAAATACGCCAGTATCAGAACTGATTACGTTAGGCGAAAATATGGGGCTAGAAAACTTAGCCCGTATGAGAAAGCAGGATATTATCTTCTCGATTTTGAAGCAGCATGCTAAAAGCGGGGAAGATATCTTCGGCGATGGCGTACTGGAGATATTGCAGGATGGATTTGGTTTCCTCCGTTCAGCAGACAGTTCTTACCTCGCAGGTCCCGATGATATCTACGTTTCTCCCAGCCAAATCCGCCGCTTTAACCTTCGCACAGGCGATACCATTTCAGGAAAAATTCGTCCCCCTAAAGAAGGCGAACGCTATTTTGCCCTATTAAAAGTTAATGAAGTTAACTTTGATAAACCTGAAAACGCTCGCAGTAAAATCCTTTTTGAAAACTTGACCCCATTACATGCAAATAATCGTCTTCGTATGGAACGTGGTAACGGTTCAACTGAAGATTTAACTGCGCGTGTATTGGATCTGGCTGCTCCAATTGGCCGTGGGCAGCGTGGTTTGATTGTTGCTCCACCAAAAGCAGGTAAGACAATGTTACTGCAAAATATTGCAGCTAATATTGCTCACAATTACCCTGATTGCGTTTTGATGGTTCTGCTGATTGATGAGCGTCCTGAAGAAGTGACTGAGATGCAACGTTTGGTTAAAGGGGAAGTTATCGCTTCTACCTTTGATGAACCCGCTGCGCGTCATGTTCAAGTTGCTGAAATGGTCATCGAAAAAGCAAAACGTCTCGTTGAGCATAAAAAAGACGTTATTATTTTACTCGATTCAATCACACGTCTTGCTCGTGCTTACAACACCGTTGTTCCTTCATCAGGTAAAGTTCTGACAGGTGGTGTGGATGCAAACGCATTACATCGTCCGAAGCGCTTCTTCGGTGCAGCACGTAATGTTGAAGAAGGTGGTAGTTTAACGATTATTGCGACTGCTCTTGTGGATACAGGTTCTAAAATGGACGAAGTTATTTACGAAGAGTTTAAAGGTACAGGTAACATGGAATTACACCTGTCTCGTAAGATCGCAGAAAAACGTGTTTTCCCTGCTATCGATTATAATCGTTCGGGTACACGTAAAGAAGAACTGCTTACTTCACAAGAAGAATTACAGAAAATGTGGATCCTTCGTAAGATCATTCACCCAATGGGCGAAATCGATGCAATGGAATTCCTCATCAGTAAATTAGCAATGACGAAAACTAACGAAGAGTTTTTCGATTTTATGAAAAGATCATAATCGATAAATTTTCAGTATTGCGAAATCAAAAAAGCGCTGTCTATGACAGCGCTTTTTTATATGAGTTTGTTATTTTACGATAGACATTTGCTGTTAAATTAATCTTAAAAAGGGAAGAGGAGTGAAGCGTTTGTAAAATTTCTGCTCTATTAATGTATTCACTATAGGTGTTAATGAGTATTTTAAACTATGAGCTGCAATATGGATTTCATTCTTACCTTCCCAAAATAAGATATCTGTCATTAAATATTTTATATACCGATAGATAGCATTCAAACTGAAATGTATTTTGCAAAAACATAAATAGTGATGGCTTAAAATTCATAGGGTCAGACACGAAAAATGAGTGTATTTCTTGTTAACACCATTGTTGATTGTGAAATATACAGAAAAAGTGTGGTTTTATCGGATTTATTAGAATGTAATGGCTGTAAATAGTTAAAGTAATTTATTGTGATACAAAATCAATGAGTACGCGTTTAGCTCGTATGTCTATCTATAACTTTATCTATTAACAGTATTTTTCTTGTATATTATATGAGTGGTTTGAGATACTACTTCAATCTTTCTTTCTGTTTAAATTAGTTTAGCCTAGAAGGAGTTGTTTTTATGCTGACAGGCTGAAAAACAATATTTAGCCTTATAAATGAAGGATAAACAGAAAGGTAAGAAAATGAGAGTCAAGAAAAGTATCATGGTAAGCGCATTGGTATCATGATTATCAACAAAATAATAATTTTTGTATTGGATTTTTTCTATCATAAAACGGAGAATCAATTTGTTAAGTAAAATAAATTTTGTTTTATTTGTATTCTGATTGGTTTGGCGTAATACATGCCGTTGGTGTATTTATTAAAAGAGAATATCATTTGCAGATTGGCTTTTTTTTGATTTATCAAAAAGGGTTCAATTATTAAACGAAAAATAAGCCTAAAATTATAATTCTAGAGAGTTACTGGTTTTTATGGCATGTATATTGCTTTATGTCAGTATAAAACCCATAAATAAGAAGATGTCGTATAATTGTTATACACAAAATAGTTTGAAGTGCAGCTAGATGACAACAACATGAATCATTAGGCGTGTAGGGCTTATGTGATGTGTACCATTGAAAGCTATGCTGTAATTTGAAGTATAATGGGGAGACGGTGATAACCCTATGGGACTATTTTTAATGTCATTATTAAAGACTCGTCTTATAGCGCTTATCTGTTTTGAGATGATAATGCATGTGCTGTCGCCTGTGGTTATATGGGCTCGAACATTTTAGTTTTAGGTTAGTTAGATAAAAAGATAAGAGAGTGACTCGTGGACACCGCACAATTTTTTGCTAGTCTGTTTTACGTTTTTTTGTTCACGTTAGTATTTATTTTTATCGCTCGGGTTGTGGCAACCAAAATCGGGCTGGTAGATAAACCTAACTTTAGAAAAAAACACGTAGGATTGGTCCCTTTAGTAGGAGGGATAACGGTCTTTTTTGGTATCTGTTTTGCGTTTGTCATTACTGAGGAATATATTCCCCATAAATGGTTATACCTTATTTGTGCCGGCTTGCTGGTATTGATCGGTGCGTTAGATGACCGATTCGATATTAGTGTTAAATTAAGGGCGGGCGTGCAGGCGATAGTTGCCGTCGCAATGATGACGATCGCGGATCTAAAATTAGAATCGTTGGGTCATGCATTTGGGCCATGGGAACTTGTCCTTGGGCCATTCGGTTATATTGTCACGCTGTTTGCTGTCTGGGCTGCGATCAATGCATTCAACATGGTTGATGGTATTGATGGGCTTCTAGGTGGGTTATCTTGTGTCTCGTTCGGGGCCTTAGGCTTTTTATTATATCAAAGTGGTAACTATGCGTTAGCATTTTGGTGTTTTGCTTTTATTGCAGCTATCCTTCCTTATATCTTTTTAAATTTGGGTATCTTAGGCCGTCGCTTTAAAGTATTTATGGGTGATGCGGGGAGTACACTCATTGGGTTTACTATTATTTGGATCCTTGTGGAATCAACCCAAGATACGATACACCCAATCAATCCTGTCACCGCATTATGGATTATTGCGATCCCGCTAATGGATATGGTTGCGATTATGTATCGTCGTATTCGCAAAGGCATGAGCCCATTTTCACCTGATCGTCAGCATATTCATCATTTAATTATGCGTTCAGGTTTTACCCCAAGAGGGGCTTTTGTTCTGATTACTTTGTCTGCTGCGTTTTTGGCATGCGTAGGAATTATTGGTGAACGCCTGACATTTATTCCTGAATGGGTAATGTTGGCACTCTTTTTGCTTGTGTTCTTTATGTATGGTTACTGCATCAAACGGGCGTGGAAAGTGGCTCGTTTTATTAAACGCGTCAGACGTCGTATGCGTAGAGGTGCAGTACGGTAACGACAAACGGAAATAATAGAGGTTCTGTGCAGTGAAAAACTCAGAAACACAACCTAATCAGTATCAGCCGCCGATAGAACCGGAATTGGATATCCGTGGTTTGTGCCGTTCCTTATGGCAAGGTAAAATTTGGATCGTTGCAATTGCAGTCTTATTTGCTGCAATTGCATTGGGAGCTTCCTATTTTATGCAGCAAAAATGGAGTTCTACGGCGATCACTGACCTGCCAACAGTGAATAATTTAGGTAGTTATTATTCACAACAGCAATTTTTACGTAATCTGGATTCTCGAATCAATTCGACGGGTCAAGAAGGCCAACTGCCAACGATTGCTAATGAAGCATACCAAGAGTTTATAAAGCAAGTAGGTGCTTATGATACTCGACGTCAGTTTTGGTTAGCAACGGATTACTATAAGCAGCGCTTAGAGAATGACCCGAAGGCAGACGCCGCACTGTTGGATGAGTTGATCGACAATATCGAATTTACGCCAGCAGATAACCTAAAAATCACCAATGACAGCATTAAGTTAATTGCTGAAACATCGAAGGATGCCAATCAGTTATTGCGTGAATATGTGCAGTTTGCCAATCAACGTGCAACGGCAAACTTGAATGATGAAATTAAGGGTACTTGGGCGACGAAATTGCAGTCTATGAAAGCGTTGGTTAAACGTGAAGATATGGTTGCTGAGTCGGCTTATGAAAGGCGCTTAAATTTACTTGAACAAGCATTGAAAGTTGCACAAAAACAAGGTATTTCACGTAACCAAAGCACTGCACCGGTCGATGAAATTCCAGATTCAAAAATGTTTATGTTAGGGGTTCCACTACTGGAAGCTCAGATTGAAACATTGAAAGCAACAGGGCCTGATCATGATACTGATTATGATCAAAACATTGCAATGTTATCAACATTGAGTGTCGGGCCAACTCTCCAAGACCATTTTCAGGCTTACCGTTACCTGCGGACACCTGAGGATCCTGTCAAACGTGATAGCCCACGCAGAGCCTTTATGATGGTTCTTTGGGGTGCTATTGGTGCGTTGGTTGGTGCAGGCGTTGTGCTTGCTCGCCGCCGTCCATCCTGATTTGTATAAGTGGCTGGCATCATGTCAGCCACCGCATAAAGTCACTATAATTAAATAAAAGCAGCTAACTGCATAGATAAACATAAGAGAGTCACTGTGAAAGTATTGACTGTATTCGGCACTCGACCGGAAGCCATCAAAATGGCCCCGCTGGTTCATGCACTTGCTAATGATACGGCTTTTGAAGCTAAAGTATGTGTAACGGCCCAGCATCGAGAAATGCTCGATCAGGTACTGAAGCTATTTGAGATCACGCCTGATTACGATCTCAACATTATGAAGCCGGGGCAAGATTTAACTGACATTACCTGCCGTATTCTAGAAGGGCTAAAAAGCGTATTTGCTGATTTCCAACCTGATGTTGTCTTAGTGCATGGTGATACTGCGACTACAATGGCAACCAGCCTTGCGGCATTTTACCATCGTATCCCTGTAGGTCATGTGGAAGCGGGGTTACGCACTGGTAACCTGTATTCACCTTGGCCAGAAGAGGCAAACCGCAAAATTGCAGGTCATTTGGCCATGTACCACTTCGCACCAACAGAAAACTCTCGCCAAAACCTACTGAAAGAATCTATTCCAGATAGCCATATTTTTGTCACAGGCAATAGTGTTATCGACGCGTTGCTGTGGGTGCGTGATAAAGTGATGAGTGACCAATATATGGTCGACAAGTTGGCGGCGAATTACCCATTTATTGATACAAACAAAAAAATGATCTTAGTGACGGGTCACCGTCGCGAAAGCTTTGGTGGTGGTTTTGAACGCATTTGTCATGCACTGGCAGAAATCGCCCAAAGCCACCCTGATGTTCAGGTTGTTTACCCTGTACATTTAAACCCAAATGTCAGTGAACCTGTAAAACGTATTTTGCATGGCATTGACAATATTATTCTTATTAGCCCTCAAGAGTATTTACCTTTTGTCTACTTGATGAACCATTCTTACTTGATTTTGACAGATTCAGGCGGGATCCAAGAAGAAGCTCCATCACTGGGCAAACCTGTTTTAGTCATGAGGGATACAACAGAACGTCCAGAAGCTGTCGATGCAGGCACAGTACGCCTTGTTGGTACAGATACTCAAAAAATTGTTGCAGAAGTTAACCGGTTACTGACAGATGAAGCGGAATATCATGCAATGAGCCGCGCTCATAACCCATATGGGGATGGTCATGCTTGTCAGCGTATTCTTGAAGCACTAAAAAGCAATCAGGTGAAATTATGAGTTTTGAAACTATTTCTGTTATCGGCCTTGGTTATATTGGTTTACCAACAGCAGCAGCATTTGCCTCGCGTAAAAAGCAAGTTGTTGGTGTTGATGTCAACCAACATGCGGTTGATACCATTAATCAGGGTAAAATCCATATTGTTGAGCCAGAACTCGACAAAGTCGTTAAAGCGGCTGTTGAAGCAGGCCATCTGAAAGCTTTTACTAAGCCACAGCCAGCAGATGCTTATTTAATTGCGGTTCCAACCCCATTTAAAGGAGAACACGAGCCTGATTTGACTTATGTAAGAGCTGCGGCTGAGTCGATTGCCCCTGTGCTGAAAAAAGGTGATTTGGTCATTTTAGAATCAACTTCGCCTGTCGGAACGACAGAACAAATGTCTGAGTGGATGGCACAAGCACGCCCTGACTTAACTTTCCCTCACCAAGCGGGTGAGCAAGCCGATATCGATGTGGCCTACTGCCCTGAGCGTGTATTGCCGGGTCAGGTCATGGTTGAATTGATTAAAAATGACCGTGTTGTGGGTGGTATGAACCCGAAATCGTCGCTACGTGCGAGTGAGCTATACAACATTTTCCTTGAAGGGGAATGTGTGATCACCAACTCAAGAACAGCAGAAATGTGTAAGCTGACTGAAAACAGCTTCCGTGATGTGAATATTGCTTTTGCTAATGAATTATCACTGATCTGCGCGGAACAAAATATCAATGTCTGGGAGCTGATCAGCTTGGCTAATCGCCACCCTCGCGTCAATATTTTGCAGCCAGGTCCAGGCGTTGGCGGTCACTGTATCGCTGTTGACCCATGGTTTATTGTGGCACAAAACCCACAACAATCACGTTTGATCCACACTGCGCGTTTAGTGAACGATGGCAAACCGATTTGGGTTGTTGATCAAGTTAAAGCTGCCGTTGCAGATTGTTTAGCGGAAACGGGCAAAACTGCCAGTGAAGTGACTATTGCTTGTTTCGGTCTATCATTTAAACCAAACATTGATGATTTGCGTGAAAGCCCAGCGATGCATATCACTAAGATGATTGCCAACTGGAACAAAGGTAAAACCTATGCGGTCGAACCTCACATTCATGAGCTGCCAACGGCATTAAAAGGTATCGTTGAACTGGCCTCTATTGAAGATGCGGTGACTGATGCTGACATTATTTTAATGCTTGTTGATCATAGCCAATTCAAAGCGATTCAGGGTTCATTGATTAAGCAAAAATGGGTTGTAGATACCAAAGGAGTTTGGCGTTGAAACGCATTTTAATCACAGGTGGAGCCGGTTTTATCGGCTCTGCGGTTGTTCGTCATATCATTGAAAACACCAATGACAGCGCCATTGTCGTGGATTGTTTAACCTATGCGGGCAATCTAGAGTCATTAAGTGAAGTTTCAGGTAGTGAGCGCTATGCCTTTGAGCAAGTTAACATTTGTGATCGTGCAGAGTTAGATCGCGTATTTGCGAAATATCAGCCTGATGCAGTGATGCATTTAGCTGCCGAAAGCCATGTCGATCGTTCCATTGATGGCCCTGCGGCTTTTATTGAAACCAATATTGTTGGCACATATACCTTACTAGAGGCTGCACGCAACTATTGGATGGCGCTCGAAGAACCGCAAAAATCCCGATTCCGTTTTCACCATATTTCGACCGATGAAGTGTATGGTGATTTGGAAGGGCCTGATGGCTTCTTTACTGAAACAACGCCATATGCGCCAAGTAGCCCTTATTCGGCATCGAAAGCATCCAGTGATCATTTAGTACGTGCGTGGCAACGCACTTATGGCTTGCCAACAATGATCACCAATTGTTCAAATAACTATGGGCCTTATCATTTTCCTGAAAAGCTGATCCCACTGATTATTTTGAATGCTTTGGCAGGTAAACCATTACCTGTTTATGGTAAAGGCGAACAGATCCGCGACTGGTTATTTGTTGAAGATCACGCACGTGCGTTGCATTTGGTGGCCACAACAGCACAGCCGGGCAGCACTTACAATATTGGTGGTCACAATGAGCGCCGCAATATTGATGTGGTTGAAACCATTTGTGGGTTACTTGAAGAATTGTGCCCGCAAAAGCCACAAGGTGTCGCACATTATCGTGACTTGATTACTTATGTGACAGATAGACCGGGCCATGACATGCGCTATGCCATTGATGCCGATAAGATTGCCAATGAATTAGGATGGGTGCCACAAGAAACGTTTGAGTCCGGTATTCGTAAAACCGTGCTGTGGTATCTGAATAATGAAACGTGGTGGCGTCGTGTTCAAGATGGTTCCTATTCAGGGGAACGTTTAGGTCTGAGCCGTTAAGGAGGGATCATGAAAGGTATAATACTTGCTGGTGGTTCGGGAACGCGTTTGCATCCAATTACACGTGGTATCTCGAAGCAGTTGTTACCCATCTATGATAAGCCGATGATCTATTATCCGCTATCAGTGCTGATGCTTGCGGGGATCCGCGAAATCTTAATCATCTCAACACCTGATGACTTACCGATGTTTAAGCGTTTGTTAGGTGATGGTCATGAGTTCGGTATTGAATTGAGCTATGCAGAGCAACCTTCACCCGATGGTCTTGCACAAGCCTTTATTATTGGTGAAGAATTTATCGGTAATGACGCATGTTGCTTAGTATTGGGCGATAATATTTTCTTTGGTCATTCATTTAGTCCAAAACTGAAATCGGTTGCAGCGAGAACCAAGGGCGCAACGGTATTTGGTTATCAAGTGATGGATCCTGAACGTTTTGGCGTGGTTGAGTTTGATGATGACTTTAAAGTGTTATCTATCGAAGAGAAACCAAAGAAACCGCTGTCAAATTGGGCGGTAACCGGCCTGTATTTCTATGACAACCAAGTGGTTGAATTTGCAAAACAAGTTAAACCATCAGAACGCGGCGAACTCGAAATCACCTCAATCAATCAAATGTATTTAGAGCGTGGTGAACTGAATGTTGAGCTGTTAGGTCGTGGTTTTGCTTGGCTAGATACAGGCACTCACGATAGCTTGATTGAAGCGGGTACTTTTGTACAAACCGTTGAAAAACGTCAAGGTTTTAAAGTGGCTTGTTTGGAAGAGATTGCATGGCGTAACGGTTGGTTGACCGATGAACAAGTTCAACAGTCAGCAAAACAGCTCAATAAAACAGGTTATGGCCAGTATTTAGAGGATTTACTTCGTGTCCGTCCGCGCCAATATTGATCACCTACAGTGGGAGTCTGATTTTTTCGGACTCTCTACAGCCAAGTTAGACTTCACGGCCACGCAAGCGGAGATTATTCTTGCGAGTCAATTAAATGACTATGTTATTACTCAAGCGAAAATTGCAGCACATGACATTGAGCGCCTTGATGGGTTGTCGCAACTCGGTTTCTCTTTGGTTGAAGGTGAAGTCGATTTTGCGCTGACTATTGGCATAGAAAATGCTTATTTGAACAGTGGCTTATTGGCAATAGATCGGGTTGAAGTTGCTGTTGCTGATGAAATTCCTGTATTACGTCAGGCGGCTGAGCAGGTGTTTAGTAATAGCCGTTTTCGCGCTCCTTGGTATCGTGAAGGTGACAGCGGGCGCTTTTATGCATTGTGGATAGAAAAAGCGGTTTTAGGCTCTTTTGACCACACATGTTTATTAGTTAAAGAGGCGTCAGGGGCGATTTTAGGCTTTGTTAGTTTAAGACACCTTGATGATGACACAGCACGTATTGGTCTTTTGGCTGTGATGCCAGGGGCAAACGGGCGAGGGATTGGCCGTAAATTGATGTCAGCAGCATGGGGTTGGTGTAAGCAACACAAAAAAAGACAGTTAAATGTTGCTACGCAAATCAGTAATGTTGCGGCATTGAATCTTTATTCACGTAGCGGTGCTGCGGTTGCTAGCACTGCGTATTGGTTATATAGGGGACAACATGATTCCATTTAATAAGCCACCCGTTGTAGGGACTGAATTAGCGTATATGAAGCAAGCCATGGATAGCGGCAAGCTGTGTGGTGACGGTGGTTTTACCAAACGTTGTGAAGAGTGGATGGAAAAGCGCTTTGATTGCCCTAAAGTCCAATTGACACCTTCTTGTACCGCTTCCTTAGAAATGGCGGCAATCCTGATTAATATTAAGCCGGGCGATGAAGTTATCATGCCTAGCTTTACCTTTGTTTCTACATCTAATGCGTTTGTGCTTCGAGGCGCAACCATTGTGTTTGTGGATATCCGCCCTGATACCATGAACATTGATGAAACAAAAATTGAAGCGGCGATCACCGAACGCACACGTGCGATTGTGCCAGTTCATTATGCAGGTGTTGCTTGTGAAATGGACACCATTATGGCTATCGCTGAAAAGCATAACCTATTTGTGATTGAAGATGCTGCGCAAGGGGTGATGTCTACCTATAAAGGTCGTGCTTTGGGAACGATTGGCCATATTGGTGCTTATAGCTTCCATGAAACTAAAAACTACTCTTCAGGTGGTGAAGGCGGAGCAACACTGGTCAATGATAAGTCACTGATAAATCGTGCTGAGGTGATCCGTGAAAAGGGCACCAACCGTAGCCAGTTCTTCCGCGGCCAAGTTGATAAGTACACATGGCGCGACATTGGTTCTAGCTACCTGATGTCTGATCTGCAAGCGGCTTATCTATGGGCGCAGTTAGAAGAAGCCGAAAAAATCAATGAGCGTCGTTTACTGCTGTGGCAGCGCTACTATGATGCGTTAGCACCTTTGGCTCAGGCAGATAAACTGGCATTGCCTATCGTTCCTGAAGGTTTAAAGCACAATGCGCATATGTTCTACATTAAATTAAAAGATGTTGAACAACGTACTGAGTTTAATGAGTACATGAAATCCAATGGCATCTTGACCGTGTTCCACTATGTAGCACTGCATTCTAGCCCAGCGGGTGAAGAGTTTGGGCGTTTCGATGGTGAAGATCGTTATACCACCAGCGAAAGTGACCGTTTAGTCCGTTTGCCAATGTTCTACAACATGACTGATGAAGAGCAGCAAACGGTGATTAAAACCATTAAGGCGTTCTTTGCCTAATGTCATTAGCCAGAGCCTCTATTTGGACAGCTGGGTCTACCCTGATAAAAATCGGGGCGGGCCTACTGATTGTTAAATTATTAGCTGTCTCATTTGGCCCTAGTGGGGTCGGGCTGGCGGGTAACTTCCGTCAGCTCATCACTGTTCTTGGTGTGCTATCAGGTGCAGGAATTTTTAATGGTGTCACTAAATATGTTGCTGAACATCATCAAGATCCTGACAAGCTACGGGCGGTACTCGGGACGTCATCAACCCTAATCTTAGGGTTTTCGACACTACTTGCATTAGTTTTCTTAGTCTTTAGTGGCCCAATCAGTGAAGGGCTATTTGATAGCAAAGGTTACCAACCCGTTATCCAAGCTGTTGCTTTCATTCAGATGGGTATTGCGTATGCCAACTATTTTTTGGCGATCTTGAAAGGCTATCGAGACGCATCCGGTAATGCTCAATCTATTATTTTCGGTAGTATAATTGGCGTTGTTGCCTATTATTTATGCTACAGCATGGGGGGCTATGATGGCGCCTTAGCGGGGCTGGCATTGGTGCCGGCACTTGTTGTCCTACCCGCAGCGGTGATGATTGTTCGCCGTAAGCGGTTTGCATTATCAATGTTAAAACCGGCTTGGGATAAAGCAATTGCGACTAATTTAGGTAAGTTTACCATTATGGCGTTAATTACGTCGGTTACCTTACCTGTTGCATACATCATGATGCGGAATTTATTGGCAACAAAGTACAGTTGGGATGATGTTGGGCTATGGACTGGGGTGAGCACTATTTCAGATGCTTATTTGCAGTTTATTACAGCAACCTTTTCTGTGTATTTGCTACCAACGCTTTCTCGATTGCAACATAAACATGAGATCTCAGCAGAGATCATCAAAACCTTAAAATTTGTTCTGCCCGCAGTGGCTGTCGCGAGTTTTATGGTGTGGCTATTGCGCGATTTTGCGATTTGGTTACTGTTTTCTGATAAATTTTATGGCATGCGCGATTTGTTTGCGTGGCAGTTAGTTGGTGATGTTTTGAAAGTAGGCGCTTATGTCTTTGGCTATTTGGTCATTGCAAAGGCTGCTTTGCGTTTTTATATTTTGACTGAGGTGAGTCAGTTTATCCTCTTAATGGGCTTTTCCCATTGGCTGATACCTGCACACGGTGCTGTAGGGGCAACGCAGGCTTATATGGCGACCTATATCGTGTATTTTCTCCTCTGTTGTTGTGTATTTTTGATCTACCGTAGGCGAGTATGACAACCTTAATACATGTACTGGGATCTGACCTCCCTCACCATAACCAAACGGTGCTGACATTCTTTAATGATGTGATCTGCAAAGACAACGCTGCATCATTAAAGCCACGTTTTATGGTGGTGAGCCTTGATGCGCAGCTGGCGGATGCCTATCCTCAGTTGGATATTGAGGTTTTTGAGAACAAAAAGTCGATTGCTGACGCAGTGATCCGCCGTGCTATGGCTGACCGTCGCGAGCGCTTCTTCTTCCACGGGCAATTCAATGCACCTATTTGGTTGGCACTGCTATTTGGTAAAATTAAGTCACACCAATTTTGGTGGCACATTTGGGGGGCTGATCTGTATGAAGAGTCTAGCTCTCTAAAATTTAAATTGTTCTATATTTTGCGTCGATTGGCACAAAAGAAAGTGGGGCATGTCTGCGCAACACGAGGTGACTTGTGTTATTTCCAGCAATCTAATCCAAAAGTGCCTGCATCAGTCCTGTATTTTCCAACGCGTATGGATCCTGCATTGACCGTCAATACGCCTCCAGTGCGTCAGGGCGAGACTTTAACAATCTTATTGGGTAACTCAGGTGACCAATCAAATCGTCATATAGAGGCACTGGGAGCGATTAAACAGCAGTTTGGTGAGCAAGTGAAGGTGATAGTGCCAATGGGCTATCCAGCAAATAACCAAACCTATATCCAGCAGGTTGAGCAAACTGCTCAATCACTGTTTACCTCCAACCAAGTCAATATCCTGAAAGAGCGTATGGAGTTTAGCGACTACCTGAATTTGCTGAAAACCTGTGATCTCGGCTATTTTATTTTTAATCGCCAGCAAGGCGTGGGAACCGTGTGCTTACTGATCCAGTTTGGTATCCCGTTTGTTATCAGCCGCCAAAATACATTTTGGCAGGATTTGACTGCACAAAATGTTCCTGTGTTTTTCTATGGTGATGAGCTATCTGTCGGGTTAGTTGAAGAGGCACAGCGCCAAATGGCGCAGTTAGATAAGCAACACATTGATTTCTTTGCGCCAAACTTCACCGATGGCTGGCGCTCAATTTTAGACATTGCGGAGGAGCAAGCATGACCTTAGCCGAGTTGGGAGGCTTATCGCTTGTCTATCTGATCTCCATTATTTTTATGGGAACGCTGCTGTATAAAGAGTTCCGACGCGTACGTTTTAATTTTAATATCTTTTTTTCACTATTGTATTTACTGACCTTTTACTTTGGTTTTCCGTTAACTTGTGCGCTAGTTTTTCAATTTGATGTGGCGGTAGTACCTGCGGAATACCTGTTGTATGCCCAACTTGCGGCAACTAGTTTCTATGCCATTTATTACGTTGCTTACAAAACACGGCTGACGAAAAGCCCTGCGGTGGCAAAACGTCCGCTATTTACCATGAACAAGGTGGAAACCAATCTCACTTGCTTACTGTTGATTGCAGTGGCTGTGGTGACGGTGGGGATCTTCTTCCTGCAAAATGGTTTCTTGTTATTTAAACTCAAAACTTATAGCCAAATATTTTCCAGTCAGGTTTCTGGGGTGGCGTTGAAACGCTTTTTCTACTTCTTTATACCTGCCATGTTGATTGTTTATTTTTTACGTCCAACCCAGAAGCGCTGGATTTTATTCCTTGTGAGCACGGTGGCTTTTGGTTTTTTAACCTATGTTATCGTCGGTGGCACACGAGCAAATATCATTATTGCATTCGCACTCTTTCTGTTTATCGGTATTGTCAGAGGCTGGATCACGTTGTGGATGTTGGCTGCTGCTGGTGTCGCCAGTATTGTCGGTATGTTCTGGTTAGCGCTCAAACGTTATGGGCTGGATGTGAGTGGTGCGGAGGCATTCTATACCTTCTTGTATTTAACTCGCGATACCTTCTCGCCGTGGGAGAACCTTGGGCTACTGTTAAGCAATTACGATAAGATAGAATTCCAAGGGTTAGCGCCGATTGTGCGCGATTTTTACGTATTTATCCCATCGTGGTTGTGGCCTGATCGGCCTGATACGGTATTGAACTCAGCGAATTATTTCACATGGGAAGTGCTTAACAACCATTCAGGTTTGGCAATATCACCGACTTTGATTGGTTCATTAGTGGTAATGGGCGGGGTCGTCTTTATCCCTCTTGGCGCTATCGTGGTTGGCTTAATTATCAAATGGTTCGATTGGATCTATGGCATGAGCCTCAAAGAACCCAATCGTTATAAAGCAGCGATTATGCAAGCGTTCTGCTTTGGTGCGATTTTTAACATGATTGTGTTAGCTCGCGAAGGGGTCGATTCTTTTGTGTCACGTGTCGTCTTTTTCTGCCTAATTTTTGGGCTTTGTTTGATTTTGGCGAAATTACTGTACTGGTTATTTGAAAGTGCGGGGCTTATTCGTGATAGAGCGGTTTTTTACTTAAAAAACCAACGTCGCGAAAACCGCTAGAGGAGCTTTATGGAACAGCAATCTATTCCACAATATAGCATCAGAGGCCACCAAATTTGGGGTTTCAGAGATATGGCACATTTTTTGGATCATCTGTTTGCTAATGGCGAAACTAAGTCTGGCACACTCGTGGCAATCAATGCTGAAAAAGTGATGACGGCAGAAAACGACACAGCATTGAACACACTGCTTGGGCAAGCAGAGTACCTCTATGCAGATGGTATTAGTATTGTACGTGCTATTCGTCGCAAATACCCACAAGCACAGGTTTCTCGTGTTGCAGGGGCTGATTTGTGGGAAGCTCTCATGGAGCGTGCAGGGCAAGAAGGAACACCTGTCTTTTTAATTGGTGGTAAACCTGAAATTCTTGAACAAACCGAAAGCAAGCTGCGTGCACAGTGGAATGTGAACATTGTTGGTTCACAGAACGGCTATTTTACTGCGGAAGATCGTGAGGCGTTATTTGAACGTATTCGTGCAAGTGGCGCTAAAATTGTCACTGTGGCAATGGGATCTCCAAAGCAAGAAATCCTGATGCGTGATTGCCGCAAAGTTCACCCTGATGCTTTGTATATGGGGGTTGGCGGTACTTATGATGTATTTACGGGGCATGTGAAGCGTGCGCCGAAGGTTTGGCAAAATTTAGGCTTAGAATGGCTGTATCGCTTGTTATCACAGCCTACCCGTATTAAAAGACAATTTAAATTACTTAAATTTTTAGCTTACTACTATGGTGGCAAGTTGTAATTTATAGCACGACATGTCACGGCGTATGTATTTTGCTTTGCTGCGCTGTGACAATAAAATCTCTGCATTTCTGGCCTCCTACCTCAATTATTTCTATAATCCTTCAAAATTACATGCAAGATATGAGCTTTTGGCTCAAACTCAGGCTTATGGCATTTTTTTCAACTAGTATAATAGTCATTATATGATTATATGATCATACTTATTACTACAAATACAGATATACTCTAAATAATTCAAGTTGCAGGTAGGCGACAAGCGAAGATAGACGATGAGCATAGATAAACTATGTGATTCGGCTAGCTGAGCGTAGTTAACACCCCTGCAACTTGAAGTATGACGAGTATAAGTAATGATTGATCCTTTTAAGTAATAACAGGGGAATTTATGGAGAGTTCTAAACAAGGACTTCAGCGTGGGTTAGAAGCTCGTCATATCGAGCTAATAGCGCTCGGTGGAACAATTGGCGTTGGCCTATTTATGGGGTCTGCCAGTACATTGAAATGGGCAGGCCCATCGGTTTTATTAGCTTATATTATCGCTGGGATCTTTGTCTTTTTTATCATGCGCTCAATGGGCGAAATGCTCTATGTTGAGCCTGTCACCGGTTCTTTTGCCTCGTTTGGCTATAAGTATTTAAGTCCTTTTTGGGGCTGCCTAACTGCATGGGGCTATTGGTTTATGTGGGTGGCTGTGGGTATCTCGGAAATCACAGCCATCGGCGTCTATGCCGAATATTGGTTCCCTGATGTGCCGCAATGGGTATTTGCCTTGATTGCAGTAGCTTCTGTCGCTTTAGCGAATCTAGCAGCAGTCAGGCTGTACGGGGAACTTGAATTTTGGTTTGCCATGATCAAAGTGACCACCATTGTCGTGATGATTCTGATTGGTTTGAGCCTGATCTTTTTTGGTATTGGCAATAACTTTGAACCAATTGGCCTAGGGAATCTCACTGAGCATGGTGGGTTCTTTGCGGGTGGTTGGAAAGGTTTCTTATTTGCTCTGTGTATCGTAGTTGCATCCTATCAAGGGGTAGAACTGGTCGGTATCACTGCTGGTGAAGCAAAAAATCCACAGGTGACATTGAAAAAAGCCATCAATAATATTTTATGGCGGATTTTGATTTTCTACGTCGGTGCTATCTTTATTGTTGTGACTTTGTTCCCATGGACGGAAGTTGGGCAGCAAGGTAGTCCTTTTGTGTTGACCTTTGCAAAAGTTGGTATTGTCTCTGCGGCTGCGGTTATCAACTTTGTCGTGTTAACAGCTGCGTTGTCTGGCTGTAATAGCGGGATGTATAGCGGTGGCCGTATGCTATACGCATTGGCTCACAATAAGCAGTTACCTCAATCACTATTAAAATTGACGCGTAGCGGCGTTCCTGCACGCTGTGTTGGTTTTACTATTCTGTGTCTCTTAGCGGGATCAAGTTTGAACTACATTATCCCTAATCCAGAAAAAGTGTTTGTGTATGTCTACAGCGCCAGTGTGCTACCGGGTATGGTGCCTTGGATCGTGATCCTCACTAGCCAGCTGCGCTTTCGCCAACAAAACAAAGACAAACTTGCCGACCATCCATTCAAATCGATTCTATTTCCTTGGGTGAACTATGCGACTTTGCTGTTTCTAGCCTGTGTGATTGTTGGAATGGCGATCAACCCTGATACTCGCTTGTCGTTGATTGTGGGCGCGATATTTTTATTAGCGGTGTCTGCACTTTATTTTCTGATCCGTGCGATTAATCGTGGTGGAAATAATAGTACGATTAACTCAAACTAAGTAGAGTCATTGGATCCTTTCGTGATAAAGAGGGAAAATATGCTCTCTTTATCGACGAAATGAGCAAAACACAAGCAATCGATATTTTTATTTAAAAAAGAACTAGACAGAGAGTGATTAAGTCCGTACTATCCACACCCGCAACGGCGTTAAGCGCCCGTAGCTCAGCTGGATAGAGCGCTGCCCTCCGGAGGCAGAGGTCTCAGGTTCGAATCCTGTCGGGCGCGCCATTTAATTAGCGTGCTGCTACGGTTGGCAAAACAAAGTTGTATGTAGTATGATAGCAACGCTTTGAATAAAGTGAAGTTATGGTGGCTATAGCTCAGTTGGTAGAGCCCTGGATTGTGATTCCAGTTGTCGTGGGTTCGAGTCCCATTAGCCACCCCATTTTTTTGTGACATTGCGAGGGTGGCGGAATTGGTAGACGCGCTAGCTTCAGGTGTTAGTGTCCTTACGGACGTGGGGGTTCAAGTCCCCCCTTTCGCACCACGAAAAGATGCATGTAATAGGTGACATAGTAGTAAACATTTCGGCGAGTAGCGCAGCTTGGTAGCGCAACTGGTTTGGGACCAGTGGGTCGGAGGTTCGAATCCTCTCTCGCCGACCAAATTTAAAGAACCCTGCTATGTTTTATAGCAGGGTTTTTGCTATATACTCGTCATACTTCAAGTTACAGTGTTGTTGACTACGCTCACTCGCACTAGTCACCTACTTATGTAGGCTCCTAGCGACTCATTCGCTTGTCGCCTAACTGCAACTCGAATTATTTAGAGTATAGTCAGTGTTATTTTTCCAGTTAAAATAATCAAATCAAATCAAATCAAATCAAATCAAATCAAATCAAATCAAATCAAATCAAATCAAATCAAATCAAATCAAATCAAATTAACCCAACCCAACCCAACCCAACCCAATCTGTCTCATTCGCGGTTCCTTTATATAGTAAGTGATAATTTTAAGGGATTGGGAGAGTGGTTTCTTTTGCATGTTCAGGCAATGAAGAAGGGAGATTAATTGCTTGTTTTTACTTATAATTTTTCTGATTAATTAGTCTGTGTCGTAAAATAGATACAAAACCGCATTTCACTGTCTCTAAATGGAGACATATTACTTTATGATTTATAAAGATAATTTTTTAAGCTGTTTTTGATGTCTCTTAATTGAGACAAGTTTGCCAAGGATAATTAGAGTAACCAGTAACTATCTCATATTAGCAAAAGAAGTGGTTGTAAAAAACGAGGTAAGCATGGCATAAGACGTTTATTTTCAGAGTAACTGTGGGGAAGAAAAGCGAAATTGCCATTTTTAAAAAGTTGGCACGCATCCTGCATTATCTATTATGTAGATGCTCATTCCACTTCTTATGATAGCTCTGCTTCATAAACCCAGGAATGATGCAAGCCGATTATCGGTGCCTATTGTCCAATTTAGATGAACAAGAGCTAATCCTCTTCTCATCAACCCATGGACGTAACGTTGAGTGAGGCACCATCCGTCTGTAGACCTGATTGTATATTTACACCTGCCAATATTGGCAGGTGTTTTTTTTATCTATTTCATCGCTCCTCTTCGATGGTGAGATGAAGAGGAGCACAATCAATTAACGGTTTCTACTGCAAAACCATTTGCTGAACCAACGGGTGATGTAGGCGTAGCAAAGAATGATGAATGTAATGATGAAAACATCTTTGTTTAGGTCGACAGTGTTAAAACCGACAATGGTGATAAAAACAAAGGGTGAACAAATCAAAAGTAACAGATCAAAAAAGACTTGCAGGCGATTTGGGGTAGAAATTATCCAGCGCCAAATAGTTTTAATTACATTCATATGATTATCCTAAGTTTTGTTACACCGACGGTATCAATTGTGTGTGTTCTAATCGTTGCTTTATGTCGTTAAGTGATGAGAAAAATGATACCAATAGAACTTTTTAGTTTATAAAATAAGCGCAATTATCATCATTTATAGTCACATAACAACTTAATGTAAGATAAGTATATACTAGGTGAATGGTATATTATATAGCAGAAAGACTTTTGTGTGAGAAAGTAATTGTTATTAATATATAAACCACATGAAGGTTTATATATTAATATTCTAATTTTGATTTTTTAACTGCATGATATTAATTTAAAGTGATTTTCTTTGTATTTAATAAATAATTATCAAGAGTAATTTCTTTGGTTTTGTTCTTTCATTTTTCTATTTTTGCGTGTAATAATATAGTTGCTTTGAAAATACATATTTTAAAAATTAATGATAATAGAACTTAAATAAGGATTTTTTATGTTCAAAAGAAATAACTCGCATAGAATGGCTTCACCGATGGAAAATTTTCTGGAAAGAAAAATAGCTGGCTTGCGTGATACTCTTAATAGGCATAATGAGAGCCATTCAGAGTGTATAACTGAAATTTATAATGGAATAACTATTGTCTCGGTTCGTACAACAGATGGAGATTTTTTGGGAACCGAGTATAGATATATTCAAGGTCAGCATTCATATGATATTAAAGCTGTTTTCGATGACTTAGACAAGTTAGATAAATTCAGTGTAAAAATTAATAATGGTATAAATGAACTGATATCATTATTGACTTCATTTATTGAAGGTAATGGTGAGAAAAATATTGAAAAACTATTCTCTGATATTAATCGGATAACTAAAAATACTACCTATCAAGATGTTGTAAAATTAGGATCAATACCTGTAATTGGATCTCTCAATAGAGTACAGCGTGAAACTTCTGAAGAGTTCTTGAAAATTGGAATAGAATTCGTTGAAGAATATAACAAAACAAATAAATCTATAACTCTGACTGAATTGAATAATCAAATTGAATTTATTGATTTATTAGATCAAGCTAATAGCTCAATGAAAGAACTTATACAAAATCCTAAAAGCGAGATGGCAAGAAAAGGCTTAGAAAAATCATTATCTAATTTGTATGAGTCAGCGAGTAATATTTCCGATCTGAAAGCAAAGGATCTCTCTGACATTAGCACTCTTAAATTAATTGTTGAAATGGGTAGGCATGATGCTTTTACCACATGGGTTCAGCGTGGAAGAAACAGGCCTAAACCAGATACTCTTTTAGAAAAATATTATAAAGATATTAATGGAAAGGATAGTATCAAGGCAATGAAAGCAAGGATACAGAGCTCCAATCAAAAAGATGTCGCTTTTGTGAATACTGTATTTAACTTTCCAAGTTTGGCTGGTTTAATGTCACAATTACCTCAAACAGCAGAGATTGTTAGTAGAAATAATCATGCGGATGTAATATTTAATAAGAATCATAGGATCCTTTATGCCCCATATATAGGTCCTGTTGATCTTCACTGATGATTTTTATAACTCTACTTTAGAAAATTCAAGTTGCAGGTAGTCAACAGCCCTGCAACTTGAAGTATGACGAGTATATAATTTAACGGTGGAGCAGACCCACAGTTATCGCCCTTCTTTTAATGAATGTAATAAAGCTTCTTGGCGAATTTTTGCAGCTTCTTCTGCTTTATGCAGTTTATCTAAGGCATCGGCTAACCATGCGGCATCATGGGCATCAAATCGCTGAGCTAGTGCGGCTTTGAAATAAGCTTCCGCTGGTTCCCATTGTGCATGCTGTAGCGCAATTTGCCCCATGGTACTGTTTAACAGCGGTGTTGCACCTGATTGTTTAATCAGCTGTTTCAACACTTTCTCAAGTGATTCAGGTTTATCAGTACGTAGCCTTGGTGCCAAGAGCAGTAAGCGCTCATCGTATTGCTGTTTTAAACCGTCGATAATGATTTTCTCAGCACTTGGCATATCATTACATTCAATAAGATGTTCAGCTAAGAAAGATTGTAGAGCGGTTTCATGGCGAACTTTACGTGGCTGGCCTTTCCACCAGTTTTTAAGTCCTTCGCTGCCATTTTCCGCGATGCACTGGTTCATTAGCCCTTTATAGGCTTTGAGTCTCAATGCTTCTAATTCATCTTCATTGTGCAGCTGCACTTTAGCCATGACAGGTAATAATTCAATCAATGCCTGATATGCACCTGAACGTAAATAAGCTTGTTCCGCAAGGCGTAAAATTTCAGGGTGCCTTGGCGCCTGATCAAGTAGCTTATCAATGCCAGTGCGCGCTGCATACACTTCATCTTCGGCCAATTGGATACGAACGCGGGTGATATCAACAGGGAGCTGATCATTACCTGCAACTTCGGCGGCTCTATCGAGGTATTGGTGAGTACGATGTTCATCGCCACGTTGTTGTGCAGCCTCAGCGGCTAACAAATAGTTGACCACAGGTTGTTGAGAAAAATCAGCATGTTTGCTCATCAGTTTCTCAACCTGATCAAAGTCACCTTCGGCCATTTTGAGGAGCGCTTTTTGGGTTTGTGAATGTGCTTTATGGTATTTACGACCACTGACCCAGCCTTTGGTTCTCGATGTGGTGCTAATAAAGCGGCGATAGCACCAGCCAAAGAATAGCAAAACAAATTGCAGTAAAATAAAGCACAATACTAGGCTTGTGACGCTAGTGGTAATGTCGTAATTGTCAGTACGAATAAAAACATAACCTTGGTGCCCCGCGAGTAGCGGCCCCAAAATCACGCCAGCAATTAGGACGATAAACAGTATGAGTATCTTAATCATAGTTACCCCTTCTGCTCATTGGTTGCTATCTCTGGGTGCTGAGCTTCAGGTTTCACTGCTGGCTCAGTAGGCTGTGCTTCAGTTTCTGCTGGTTGTGTGGGTTCTTCTACCGCAGGCGCTGAGGTATTTTCACCTGACTGTGATAGCAAGTTACGCACACGCGTTTGCATCACTTTTTCCAGTTTTGGTTGGCTTTCTAATGCATCAGGCATCTCTGCCGCGATTGGCTGGTTAATCAGATCATCGACTTCGGTTAAGAACGCTTTTGTGGCAGGTGCATCAACATCAAAGTAGGCACGAACCCATGTTGAGACTTGCTCTAAAGACTGTTTATAAGTCTCTTCTTGATAACGAGGTACGGCTTGCGCTGCGATCAGCAATTGAGAGCGGATGTTTTCACGCAGGTAGATATCTTGATTTGGTGCGAGTAGTGGCGCTTCTGAGCCATCGCGAGCACGAACGGTAATAAAGTCGCTGGTGAAGCTTTTCCAACTACGGGCTAAATTGTCTTTCCAATCAGCGATGTCACTGGAAACTTGGCCATCATCGGCCTTAGCGTCACCACTGTTGATGTCATCTAGGCGTAAATTATCAACGTCATTACTGAGTTGGTTTAAACGTAAAATAATACCGTCGTAATCGACTTGATTTATTGCTGCGAGAGCAGCGATGTCATTGCCAATCGCTTTACGAATATCCAGCAGGCTTGGGTCGTTCATTTCAGCAAGGCTGGAATCGGCACTTTTCAGTAAAACAGCTGCGGTGACAGGATCATGATCATTCCATAGTTTTCTGCCTGCCATTTTGACCATAAAGTCGGCTTGAGCCAATAACCAGTTTTTGACATCAGAGCTGGATAGGGCATTAACATGAGCTTGTAGCTCTTGCATACGGCGGTTGAGCTGCTCTTCATATTCATTAGCGCGCGACTTAATCGCTGATTGTGAGGCAATCAGTGAATCTAAACGTTGCCTATCTGCTTTCTGTTGTTCGACTAAATCACTCAGTTGCTGCTTCAACTCATTGTTCTCATTAATAAGCTGAGCATTATTTTGTTGAGTGAAATAATAGATACCACCGCCAATAGCGATGATAATAGCGATAGCGATGGCACTACCGATGAGACCTGAACGTTTTTGTTCCGAAGACGGCTTTGTTTGGCGGTTTTTTGGAGTATCCGCTACCGTTTCATTGTTAACCGCCTCGGTGGATTTATCTTGTTCCGTCATAATTAGCATCCCATGTCGGTTGAAATCAATGCTTCCAATAAAGCATTATTATCTGCGCTATTTGCCACACAGACCTTTTGCCAGCCATCTTGGCGAGCTTGGTCTGCAATTCGTTCGCTGACAACCAATAGGCGGCGTTTAAACCACCATGCTTTTGTATTCTCAGCAATTAATTTGTTTAGTAAGGTTAACATTTGACCACTACTAATAACAATATCAGTTATGTCAGCGTCAACCCATCTTTGATTAAATTCAGTTTTATCGTATGCAACAGGGTGTCTTGTATAGCATTCGCAATATTCAACTTGTGCGCCACGAGACCTTAATGTTGAGGCAAGAAGCTCTCTTCCGCCGTTACCCCGTACTAATAGTGCACGTTTACCTTCAAGAAACTGTAATTCAGGAAGACTAAGCAGTGCTTCGCTCGTTTCGCCATGTTCAGGCCAGCGAATAGTACATCCTGTGAGCTCTTCAAAATACTGGCCAGTTGAACGACCAATTCCATAATAGGATAACTTATCTGACCAGTTGAGTCCCGCATGCTTAAGGGCTAAATCTGCATACCAGACCGCATTTTTGGACAAAAGAAACACTAAATCGTTTTTATCGAGTTGATGAAGCTTTGTTGCCAATAAATCAAGTTCAGCCCCCGGCCCAATTTCAATTAGGGGTGAAGCAAAAGCTTCACCGCCTTGCGCATGAATAGCTGCTATCAATTCCGCACCTGATGGTGCCGGCCGAGTGACAAGCACTTTCATTCAGGTGCATTTCCTGCATAAACTTTGGCTAGAATTTCACGGGCACCTTTGTCGAGCAATTCTTCAGCAAGGGAAATACCCGCTTGTGTTGCTTGTTCAGGGAAAACTAAGCGCTCACCACGAACCACTTGGCTGCCGTCAGGCGAGCCAACGAGTGCGCGTAACCAAATTTGGCCTTCTTGCCAAATCGCGTAGCTACCGATAGGAACTTGGCAACCGCCTTCAAGGCGCATATTCATGGCGCGTTCTGCGAGAACACATACTGACGTGTCATCGTGATTAAGTTTTTCAAGCAATTGACGTGTGTATTGATCATCTAAACGGCATTCGATACCAACGGCTCCTTGCCCAACCGCAGGGAGTGATTGCTCAGGTGCGAGTGCGGTACGAATTCTGTCTTCTAGACCTAAGCGTTTTAAGCCTGCAACAGCAAGGATGATGGCGTCATATTCACCGTTATCCAGTTTTGAAAGACGTGTTCCAACGTTACCACGTAGATCACGAATAATCAGATCAGGGCGTAGCTCTCTGATTTGGCATTGGCGACGTAGGCTAGAAGTGCCAACGATACTCCCTGCTGGCAGTGCATCAAGGTTAGCAAAGTGGTTAGAAACAAAGGCATCACGCGGATCTTCACGTTCACAAATGGTGACTAATCCAAGCCCTTCAGGGAATTCAACAGGCACATCTTTCATTGAGTGCACCGCAATATCAGCGCGTTTTTCAAGTAGTGCTAACTCTAGCTCTTTAACAAAAAGCCCTTTACCACCGACTTTTGCTAACGGAGTATCTAAAATGATATCGCCTTTAGTCACCATCGGAACAAGTTCAACCTGTAAATTTGGATGAAGTTGCTCGAGTTTTTCTTTAACAAAGTGAGCTTGCCACATGGCTAAAGGGCTTTTACGCGTCGCAATACGGACGATATTCGTTGCTGTCATTTCGCTGCTTTCTCAGGCATTCAATGCCATAGATTAACCATACAATTATCCCTAGTTTTAACATTTTAGCAGCTGGTTTTCCAGTTAACGCCATTAAAGCTTGTTAAACATTAAGACGATTATTGATAGATTGCATCTTTTTATGATGGATAAATAAGGGAGGAGATCATCAAAAGCAGAGTGAGTTGCTCAAATAAATTTAGCTAATTGTGCTGTTATGTGGATAAAAAAAGATCACACCACGACCATTTTATGGTGAAGCGTGCAAGCTTAGGCACAATGCGAATTACATATAAAATGAGTGTAAGAAGTGCTTTTTCTGTGTATGCAAGCAATTTGTTATTATTCCATTGATAAACAAGGGATATTCTTTGTGTATAAAAAATAAAAAGTCTTTTTATACAATATGTTGAAAATTAATTTGTATCAAAAATACACAGAGAAAATTATGTGATCTACTTTACCCTTTTGCGGCAAGGTGTTAAATTGATCACGTTTCCAACAATTCATTTGAAAAAAAATTTAAACATATCTTTATCTATTGCTAGTGGGTGCTGGGGTTTCCCAGATTTGTCGTTTAGTTATTCAGCCAGGCGTATCCCTTGTATCTCTATATTGAAACTTTAAAACAGAGACTTGATGCGATAAACCAACTTCGGTTAGATCGCGCAACAGCGTCAATGGATGAAACCTTTTGTAAGGTTTACAGCCTGCTGCCTGTCTTGTTTCATTATCATCACCCAATGATGCCTGGCTATATAGAAGGTCATGTTCCCCACGGCGTTTGTTTCTTTACCCCAGATAGTGACCAACAAATTTGGTTGTCTCAATTCGAAAAATACCTCCCACAAGCAGATAAAGCGAACGGTGAATTGCCGATTACTGGTATTTATTCGATGGGCAGTACTTCGTCAGTAGGGCAAAGCCAATGCTCTGATATTGATATTTGGGTTTGCCATCCTGCATGGCTAGATAATGAAGAGAAACGCTTACTACAGAAAAAATGCACACTGATAGAACAGTGGGCAGCTTCATTAGGCATCGATGTCACCGTATTTTTAATTGATGAAAATCGTTTTCGTCACCACGCCAGTGGTCATATTGGCGGTGAAGATTGTGGTTCGACACAACATATTTTATTGCTGGATGAATTTTACCGTACCGCAGTACGCATGGCGGGTAAAAGATTGTTGTGGACGATGGTGCCTGTTGAAGAAGAACAGCACTATGATGAATATGTTATGGCTCTCTATGCACAAGGTGTATTAACGCCGAATGAATGGCTCGATCTTGGCGGCTTAGGTGAATTGTCTGCCGCTGAGTATTTCGGCGCGAGTTTATGGCAACTTTATAAAAGTGTCGATTCGCCGTATAAAGCGGTTTTAAAAAGCTTATTACTCGAATCTTATTCATGGGATTACCCTAAAGGTAAATTGCTAGCCTTAGAATTTAAACGTCATCTGCATGCAGGTGAGATCGTCTGTTATGGTTTAGATTCCTATTGTTTAATGTTAGAACGCGTTACTCGTTATTTAATTGAAATCAATGACACTACCCGTCTAGATTTAATTCGCCGCTGTTTCTACCTTAAAGTTTGTGAAAAACTCTCCGAAGATGACGCTGAAAATACCTGCTCAGGTTGGCGCCGTGACGTGCTCTCTCAGTTAGTTGAATCGTGGGGTTGGGGGGCAGAACGTTTAGCGATGCTTGATTCACGTAATCAGTGGAAAATTGAGCAGGTCCGCGAAGCCCATAACGAATTACTCGACACGATGATGCAAAGTTACCGCAACTTAATTCGTTTTGCTCGTCGTAATAATTTAAGTGTCAGCGCGAGCCCACAAGATATTGGGGTGTTGACCCGTAAGTTATATGCCGCATTTGAAGCTTTGCCGGGCAAAGTGACATTAGTGAACCCGCAAATTACCCCTGATTTAAGTGAACAACATCTCACCTTTATTTATGTGCCTGCGGGTCGTGCAAACCGTAGTGGTTGGTATCTTTATAATCAAGCACCGCATATTGAAACCATCATTGGTCACCAACCATTAGAATATAACCGCTACTTAAATAAATTGGTCGCTTGGGCGTATTTTAATGGGTTGTTAACTGAAAATACTCAAGTGTATATGCACCATGGTAAATCTCAGTGTGATGAGAAAAAATTGCTTGAGTTGATGCACGATGTTTCAGGGCATTTCCCGATCCGTTTACCGGCTCCAACACCAAAAGCCTTATATAGTCCTTGTGAAATTCGTCATTTGGCGATCATTGTCAATTTAGAGAATGATCCAACACAAATCTATTCTGATCAGGTGGTTCACTTTGATTTCAGAAAGCTGGATGTCTTTAGTTTTGGTGAAGAGCAACGTTGCTTAATTGGCAGTATTGACCTGCTGTATCGCAACTCATGGAATGAAGTGAGAACACTGCATTTTAGTGGTGATCAGTGCATGTTAGAGGCGTTAAAAACCATTTTAGGTAAGATGCATCAAGATGCAGCTCCACCTGATGCAGTTGAAGTCTTCTGCTATAGCGAGCACTTACGTGGTTTAGTGAGAACTCGTGTGCAACAACTGGTATCTGAGTGTATTGAATTACGTTTATCTAGCAACCGCCATGATCCAGGTCGTTTTAAAGCATTGCGTATTGCTGGGCAGACATGGGGTTTGTTCTTTGAGCGTTTAAACGTTTCTGTGCAAAAATTGGAAAATGCGGTTGAGTTTTATGGGGCGATTTCTCATAACAAACTGCATGGTTGGCCTGTTAAACTAAATGCAAAAGAAGAGCACCACTTACCTGCGGTGGTTGATGGTTATGCGAGCGAAGGGATCGTGCAGTTTTTCTTTGAAAATACCGCCGATAACACAGGGTTTAATATTTATGTGTTAGATGAAGCCAATCGGGTTGAAATATATTCACATTGTGAAGGCTCAAAAGAAGATCTGGTGCGTGATGTCAGCCGCTTCTACTCATCGTCTCACGACCGTTTTACTTATGGCGCTAATTTTATTAACTTTAACTTGCCGCAGTTCTATCAAATCGTGAGCCAGCAAGGCAAAAGCCAAGTGATACCCTTTTCAGGGGGAACTTGGCCTTTTGATATCGAAAAAGATGATGACTCAGTGGAGGTAAAGTCGATTGAGCCATCACCTCAGCACCAAGCACACTACTATTAATCAATAATTAAAAAGTAAACGGCTCACCACTTTGAAAAGCGATGGCTTGCGCTAACATGTCAGTAAATCGCTGGCCTGAGCGGTCACATACCCAATGATTATCTTTATAATCATAATGATAACCGCCTTGTTTGGTGGCTAGCCATATTTGATGAAAAGGTTCTTGTCGATTGATGATGATCTTGCTGCCATCTTCGAAACTGAGCGTCATTACACCGCCATTTGTCTCGCAATCAATATCAGCATCGCCATCATAGTTATCCAAATGTTCTTCAATGGATGACATCATTGTGTCTGCAAGTTGGTGAAATTCACTGTCATTCACGGTTAAATTCCTATCTGCTCAAATAATTTGCTAATAGAAATTATAGGGGGGAAAGTGGATGAGGGTCAATCAGCCCTTTTTCAGGTGGTTATCACATTGTGGATAGGGAAGAAAATCACATTTCAATTGATGAACAATAGTGATTTGCACAAGCACACCTGTTAATCTGTTAGCTATATTCAGACGTCAAAAGTATGTATTACAGGCGAAACATCATGAAAAAAAGTTTAGTTGGGCTATCTGCGTTTATTATTTTATTGTCACTTTCAGGTTGTGGTTTAAAAGGGCCTCTTTATTTTCCACCTGAAGAACAGGCGACACCGACAAAAACGTCAGATGTAGAGCCTAAAACGCAAGACAATACGGCGACACAATCGCCTGCATCAGTATCAAATCCTCAGTAAGCTGCTGCGATGGAGCGGAATATGCAATTTTCTAAAATGCATGGCTTAGGTAATGATTTTATGGTGGTGGATGGCGTCACACAGAACGTCTATTTTTCCCCTGAACTGATTAGCCGTCTTGCGGATAGGCATACGGGTGTTGGTTTTGATCAATTGTTATTGGTTGAAGCGCCTTATGATCCTGATTTAGATTTCCATTATCGTATTTTTAATGCAGATGGCAGCGAAGTTGCACAATGTGGCAACGGTGCTCGTTGTTTCGCTCGCTTTGTGCGACTTAAAGGGCTAACCAATAAACAGAAAATTAAAGTTAGCACGCAAGCTGGGCGTATGGTTCTCACTGTGAATGATAACGATGATGTGTGTGTCAACATGGGTGAGCCTGAGTTTGAGCCTCAGAAGGTTCCATTTCGTGCCATCAAAGCGGAAAAAACCTATATCATTCGTGCATTAGAACGTACAGTGTTATGCGGTGTCGTTTCAATGGGTAACCCTCACTGTGTGATCCAAGTTGAAAGTGTGCACACTGCTGAAGTGGAAATTTTAGGGCCTGTATTGGAAAGTCATGAACGCTTTCCTGAGCGCGTCAATGTCGGTTTTATGGAAGTGGTGAATGCAAACCACATCCGTTTACGTGTTTATGAACGTGGTGCTGGTGAAACGCAGGCGTGTGGTAGTGGGGCTTGTGCTGCGGTTGCGATTGGTATTCAACAAGGGTTGCTGGCAAACCGTGTTAAAGTCGATTTACCGGGTGGTTCACTCGACATCAGTTGGGATGGCCCAGGCACACCATTATATATGACTGGCCCAACTAGCCATGTGTATGATGGGGTTTTACAGCTTTAGTGATTAAGAGGTTAGAATGGATAAAACGAAAATTGCATCAGAAAGCCTTCATCAATTAGATGAGCGCCAAGTGTTGCAGTACTTACAGGAACAACCTGATTTCTTTATCCGTAATGCCTCGATCGTTGAGCATCTTCTGGTTCCACATGCTATACAGGGGGCGATTTCGCTCCCTGAAGCAGTGATGAACCGCCAACGTTTAAAAATCAAACAACTGGAGCAAGATATTCGTTTCATGGTCGAGCAGGCACATGAAAATGGTCAGTTATTTGATGAACTCTTATACTTAGTGATTGACATGTCGATGGCTGAAAGCCTGAGTGGCATGCTAACCGCACTAAACCGTTGGGCTAAAAAGCTAGGTTTATCAGGTGCCTCCGTACGCTTATTTAGTGATTGTTGGCGTCTCTCTGCGCCTTTGGATGCACAAGCGCTAGTGGTATCACGCAGTGCATTTGAGTCCATACGTATTCAACGCTTTGGTGATAGAACTAATTATTTAGGGCGTTTAAATGGCCCAGAAATACAATTATTGTTACCTAATGCGACCAATGTAGGGTCAGTATCTGTTTCTTTATTTGGGCATCATGGTGAGTCTGGCATGGTCATTTTTACGAGTCGAGACCGTGACCATTACCAATCTGGAATGGGTACTGTGATGTTAGAAAAAGTTGCCCAAATCTTACCGAGGTTGCTATGTCGATGGATAGAACGCCTCTAGCTACTCAGCCTCAAGGGCTGATGATCCAAGTCGAATCATTTCTACGTTATTTACAGGTTGAGCGTCGACTGAGCCCTGTCACCATTACTAATTATCGGCGCCAATTAACCACCGTCGTTGGGATGTTCAATGAGATGAAAATGACGCAATGGCAGCAATTAGATACGGCAAAAGCACGTAATGTTGCCGCGAAAAGCCGTCGAACAGGGCTACAAGCAGCAAGTATGGCATTACGTCTATCTGCTTTACGTAGTTTTTGCGATTGGATGGTTCAGCAAGGGGAGCTCCCTGCCAATCCTGTAAAATCGGTGCACGCACCTAAAGCTAAAAAACGGCTACCAAAGAATATGGATGTCGATGAAGTTGCACAATTACTGAATATGGACAGTGGCGATCCGTTAGTCGTTCGTGACCGAACCATGTTAGAAGTGATGTATGGTGCGGGGCTACGTTTGTCTGAATTGGTTGGCTTGGATGTCCGCCATTTAGATTTGGCCACTGGTGAAGTTCGAGTGATGGGAAAGGGTAGCAAAGAACGTAAGATCCCCATGGGCAAAACCGCAGTGAGCTGGTTAGAGCGTTGGCTGGAGATGCGTGAATTGTATGATCCAGAAGATGATGCCGTTTTTATTTCTACGCAAAGTGGTAAACGTATTTCTAATCGTAATGTACAAAAACGCTTTGAACAGTGGGGCATCAAGCAAGGGGTGAATAGTCATATCAACCCTCATAAGTTGCGCCACTCATTTGCAACACATATTCTTGAATCAAGTGGTAATTTACGCGGTGTGCAAGAGCTACTCGGTCATGCAAATCTATCGACAACACAAATCTATACACACCTTGATTTTCAGCATCTGGCAAACGTCTATGATGTAGCTCATCCCAGAGCAAAAAGGGAGAAATCTTAATGCATTTTTACCGTCCGTTATCACCGATCCAAGCGATGACCTTTGATTTGGATGATACTTTATATGATAACCATCCGGTCATTGATAAAACGGAAGAAGAAGTATTACGTTTTGTCCGTGAATATGACCCGCGATTTAATCATTTTACCAATGATGACTTATATACCTTTCGCAATATCGTCGCAGAGCAAGAACCTGATATTTGCCATGATATTACGCGTTGGCGCTGGTTATCATCAAAAATGATGTTCTGCCACTATGGTTATAGCCGTGAACAGGCTCAAAAAGGAGCCGATGACATTATGGCTCATTTCACCTACTGGCGAAATCAAATCAATGTGCCTGAAGAAACTCATCAAATATTAGCGCAATTGGCTGAAAAATTACCGCTGGTGGCGATCACTAATGGTAATGCAGAACCCAGCGCATGTGGGCTTGGGCAATATTTTCAGTTTGTATTAAAGGCCGGCCCTGATGGTCGTTCGAAACCGTATTGTGATATGTATCGGTTGGCAGCGCAAAAGCTCGAACTGGAGCCACATGCTATCCTTCACGTTGGTGATAACTTACTGACGGATGTTGAAGGGGCTATTCGTAGTGGTATGCAAGCGTGCTGGATCAATAGTGACAATAAAACGTTGATGAAAGAAAAAGATGTCCGTTTATTGCCACATGTTGAAATTTGTCGATTGGCTTCTTTGTTGTCGCTGGTATAATCATTTTTCTGTATATAAACACAGTGATTGATTTCGCTGTTTAGCTTAATGGTACTTATGGACGTCTCTAATCTGCTCGAAGGTCTTAATGATAAACAGCGTGAAGCGGTTGCTGCTCCACGTACCAATCTCTTAGTTCTTGCAGGTGCAGGGAGCGGTAAAACACGTGTGCTAGTGCATCGTATTGCTTGGTTGATGGCCGTTGAGCATGCGTCACCGTTCTCGATCATGGCGGTTACTTTTACCAACAAAGCGGCAGCAGAAATGCGCCATCGTATCAACCAATTGATTGGCTCGAGCGAAGGTGGCATGTGGATTGGCACCTTTCACGGCTTGGCGCACCGCCTATTACGTCAGCATTATTTGGATGCAGGGTTACCGCAAGACTTTCAGATTTTAGATAGTGATGACCAATATCGTTTGATCCGCCGTTTACTCAAAGCCATGAATCTAGATGAAAAGCAATGGCCGCCACGTCAGGGTATGTGGTACATCAACGGCAAAAAAGATGAGGGGCTACGTCCTCAACATATTGAAAGCTATGGTAATCCAGTTGAAAGCACTTGGTTGAAAGTCTATCAAGCCTACCAAGAGGCATGCGATCGTGCAGGTTTGGTAGATTTTGCCGAGCTACTATTGCGCGCCCATGAACTGTGGCTGAACAAACCGCATGTGTTACAACATTATCGTGAGCGTTTTACCAATATATTAGTGGATGAGTTTCAGGATACTAATAGCATTCAGTATGCGTGGATCCGTGTTTTAGCAGGTGAAACTGGCAAAGTGATGATCGTGGGTGATGACGATCAGTCAATTTACGGCTGGCGTGGTGCACAAGTCGAAAATATTCAGCGCTTTTTAAATGATTTCCCCGGCGCAGAAACCATCCGCCTTGAGCAAAATTACCGTTCTACCAACAATATTTTGAAAGCAGCTAACGCCTTGATCGCCAATAACAGCGATCGTTTAGGTAAAAATTTGTGGACTGAAGGCGGCGATGGCGAGCCGATTTCCCTCTATTGCGCGTTTAACGAACTAGATGAAGCACGCTATGTGGTGAGCCGCATCAAACAATGGCAAGAAAACGGTGGTGCACTGCAAGATTGCGCCATGCTATACCGTAGCAACGCCCAGTCACGTGTATTGGAAGAGGCACTGATCCAAAGTGCAATGCCATATCGCATCTATGGTGGTCAACGCTTCTTCGAGCGCCAAGAAATCAAAGATGCTTTGTCATATTTAAGGTTAATTGCTAATCGTAACGACGATGCATCCTTTGAACGGGTCGTTAACACACCTACTCGAGGCATTGGCGATCGCACCTTGGATACTGTTCGTCAAACCGCTCGAGACCAGCAACTCACGCTATGGGAAAGTTGTGAATACTTATTGCGTGAGCAAGTACTGGGTGGTCGCGCAGCAGCGGCGATTGAGCGCTTTTTAGAGCTAGTTGATGCTTTAGCCAAAGAAACCCAAGAAATGCCATTACATGTGCAAGCGGATCGGGTGATTAACGACTCTGGCTTGCGTGCGATGTATGAGCAAGAAAAAGGCGAAAAAGCGCAGGCGCGTATCGAGAACTTGGAAGAGCTAGTCAACGCAACGCGTGATTTTAGTTATCAAGACGAAGATCAAGATTTGATGCCATTACAGGCGTTTCTTTCTCATGCGGCTTTGGAATCGGGTGATGGTCAGGCTGATGTACATCAAGATGCGGTTCAGCTGATGACATTACACTCAGCAAAAGGTCTTGAATTTCCAATCGTATTCATTGTTGGCATGGAAGAAGGCATGTTCCCAAGTCAAATGTCGATGGATGAAAGTGGTCGTTTGGAAGAAGAGCGCCGTTTAGCCTACGTGGGTATTACACGTGCGATGCAGAAGCTGACGATCACTTACGCAGAAAGTCGTCGTTTATATGGTAAAGAAGTTTACCACCGACCATCACGCTTTATCGCTGAACTGCCAACAGAGTGTGTGGAAGAAGTGCGTTTACGTGCAACGGTTTCGCGCCCTGTAAATCATCAGCGTCTTGGCACACCAATCAGTCAGAATGATTCAGGCTATGCATTAGGTCAACGTGTAGTTCATCCTAAATTTGGTGAAGGCACCATTATTAACTTGGAAGGTAGCGGTGAGCATTGCCGTTTACAAATTGCTTTTCAAGGTCAGGGCATTAAATGGTTGGTGGCATCGTATGCACGGCTGGAGAATGTGTAGTTTTTGATTATGCGAAAAAATTAGGTAATTATAATAAAGGCTCACTTTTATAAATAAATTTGAGCGTTTATTATATGCTTAGTTATTATTAACTATTAAATAAATAATTTCATTTGATAGTTTCTTAATATATAAAATAAAAATTTGTTTAGGGCTATTTTTATGCGTATATTGACTTTTGATCTTGAGTGATATAACTCAATGTTTTCACCATAAAAATAAGGGAATGAAATGGATTTTAAAAAAGAAAGTATGTATAAAGATTATAAGAAAAGTTATAAGGAAATAAATAATAAACATTTTGATTATAAAGATGCTATGGATTTGGCAATTAAAGAGTTACGTTTAGAACTTAAAGAGTTAATGTCTAATCGTTATATTGGCGGTCATGATAATAATGCCGATCTGATTAAATATATGAGTGACTCTTTGGAGAGAATGGATTTTGAAAGAAAAACGATGTCGAGTCATGTAAGTCATCATCGTCGTTCATTAAAAAAAGTGGCTACAGGCAAAGAAGAATTAACACGTTTTGAAAATCCAATAAAAAGTTTTAGTGTTGATTTCACACTCGATACTATTACAGATAAATTTTCTCCTAAGACATGGAATGCTGTCATGCAAGCGAAAATGGCATTTGAAGGTCTAAAAGATGAGCTACGTAATGCAGATATTAATTATGATTCAGATGCTGCTAAATTTAAGGGAAGCTCTATACCTACAGAGTTTGTGCAACTTAGTGAAAATATGTCTGGGTTTAACAGCCCTTCAGATGGCGTGAGTGCTTCTTCAAGTGAAGTAACCCTGCAAGTATCAACATCACGTCAACATTTCTGTGCTGGTCGCACGGCATTTTGTGGTGTAACTCATTAATTATTAAATAATACAAACTCATTTGAATTAAAGATGCTCATTATTCTATGAGCATCTTTTAGTGTCTTTTTTATGGATGGTTACTTTGATTTAAGAGTCTAATCATCAAGATTTAAGTTTTTAATTTTAAATTTTCCACTCAGTAACGTATAAAATCATACCGAAAAACCTTTCTCGTATTTATCATGTCATTGAATAACTTAATTGATTCTCTCGCCACTAATGGGTGGTATGTGTGGGATGACTTTGTGACCCCTGAACAACGTCAGGCAATCAAAGATTGCATCCCTGAAATTGCATTGCAAGATGCGCGTATTGGTAATAAATCGTCATTACAAGGTAATAAAACCATTCGTGGTGATCAAACGGTGTGGTTAGAGCCTGAAATGGGCGCACCTATTACGCAATATATGAATAAAATGGACTCTATTCGCGAGGAGTTAAATCGTCAGTGCTATATGGGGCTGCGTGATTTTGAAACCCATTTTTGCCGTTACCCTAACGGCGCATTTTATAAAAAGCATATTGATAACTTCCAAGGCCAAGGGATTCGTAAAGTCACTACGGTGATCTATTTAAACGAAGAGTGGCAGTCAGGTGATGGTGGTGAGCTTGTGGTGTATGACTTGCAAGACCAAGAGCTCTTTCGGCTCGATCCATTAGCTGGGCGGATGATTGTATTTATGTCTGAAAACTTTCCTCATGAAGTTTTGCCCACTCAGAAAAAGCGTGAAAGTATTGCCGGTTGGTTTTTAACTGAAAAAATACTTTGACCCTTATCTCACAAAGCCACCCCGAATAGGGGTGGGCTGATACAGATATTCTCCTTGGCAATATTAATGCCTATCCTATAAAAAATATGTAATTGTTAAGAAAAATAATTTAATTTTCTTTTTTATACAAATAATAAATTATTATTAAAATTATCGCTATGTTATTTTAGTCTTAATTAATCAGATGGAGATGCTCATGGTTTAATTTTTAATTCAACGGTTTGAAATATCATGTCATGTATTTATAGCTTAAGTGTAGGTTGGTGTTGATATAACTATATCAATAGCTATTTTATTGATTTTTAATTTAATAAATAAAGAAAACTTCTAAGTTAATAAGGTGAAGTACTATGAGTAATTATAAAGAGTCAGTCAATGCAGAATGGAATAATTCATGGAGTAACGTTCAAAAAGCTATAGATACTTTAGAAAATACTATTCTTGAATATGAAGATAGTCCTAGTTTGTATAATGAAATGTCGAATGGTATGGATAAGATTTGGGGATTTCTATCTTCTCGCCATCAGGAAAGTACTATGTTAAATGGAATACATGAAAAACCGGATTTTGAATCTGTTTCTGATGAAATGTTCGGGATTAGCATAAAATGGATTAATAATAAATATCAGGTTTTTTTGAATGTGAGCGGTCATGATATCAATCTAGCGGATGAGGCTGCATTACAGGCTGTATTAAATGTCCTATTTGGGCCAGGTGAAGAAGAATTGACTACAAATGTAATGGCTTTTGGGAAAAGTATTGTGGAATATATAGAATCAAGCAATAAACGATATGAGTCTCTTAACCCACAGCCAATTGATGTATCATTTTTGCTTGAGAACATTAATGTAGGAAGCACGAATGACATAACCACCGGCTATTACAGATATAATGAAAATGCATTAGCTGAACATTATGATTTCTTTAGTGTTAAATAACGGATATAAAAAATACTGCTATTAAATGATGGTATTAGCTTTGAAAGATTTTGTTTATTGTTGATATAAATGGGCGGTCTTTTTATAATAATAATTAAATATTATTATTTATCATGAGTTTAAAACTATGATACTGCTTTCTTAATATATTTTGGTTTGTGATTTTTAAATTAAAATTATTCTCAAGGTGATTGATATGGCGGGAAATGTAAGCAACACTCCTCAAGCGCGCCAACATAGTTTAATTTGTAAATGAAAATCATAATAACATAAGCTATTTAATATATTCGTCATACTTAAAGTTGCACATGCTGTTATTAATCATATGCAACTTATTTTTATTTACAACTAAGCAATATGCACCGTTTTACCGCCAATAATCGTGCGTAAAACTTTCACATTTTCAATATCGTCTGCTGGGATCTCAAATACATTACGATCAAGCACGATCATATCAGCAAATTTACCTGCTTCGAGTGATCCAATCACATCTTCACGATGCTGCGCAAATGCAGAATCAATCGTTGCAGAGCGCAGTACTTCGATCACGCTCATATCACGGTCGTTATCCAAGCGTGGTGCAGGTTGACCATTGATATCACGACCACGACGTGTCGCTGCCACTTTTAGATCATACCATTCGTCAAAATCATCGATTGGCCAGTCACTCCCAAACGCCACGACTGCACCTGCATCGATAAATTTTGCGATCGGTTCTAGTTGCTCAAAACGCTCTTCACCTAACATATTGCGCTCGAAAGCGGCTAATTCAGGTGTTGGTGCTGCCCATTGGAACGACAGGCAAGCAATGGTTTTTAAACGAGCAAAACGTTCATAATCTTTTGGATGTACTAATTCGTTATGCGCAAGCCCTGGGCGAATGTCTTTTTCTGGATGTGCCGCACGCATTTTTTCAATCGCATCAAGAACGATAGAAACTGCGCCTTCGCCAACGGTATGCAAATGCGGATCATAGCCAGCCGCGGCAATTTTTTCCATTAACTCATCGAGGATCTCAGCTGTGAAATAGAGGTCACCATAGTTATCTGTTTCAACCCAATTTGGTGCGCTATCATTGCCTTTGTTAATACGATACGGCTGTAACAATGAAGCGGTCATGGTTGGGTACTGTAAAACACCATCAACAAACATTTTTATATTGCGTAAGCCGATACCCGGTGCTGGCGTCCAATCGGCTTGGTGCCATTTTTTCGCAAAGGCAACCGCCTTATCAACGGCAGCAGCGACCGCAGCCACATTCGGTGTCTCGTCAGGGGTGATTTCACGAGCAGCTTGGAAACGTAATGTCAGTTCGTTACGGCGCTGTAATTCAGCGAAAGCTTCAAGCTGTTGTTCTGAAACACGTGCATCCATCACCGTGGTGACGCCTTGCTGATTAAGAACTTTTTGTACTAGTTCAGCAACTTCAACCGCTTGGTCATCACGAATTGAGGGAATACTGTCAGCTGCACGCATTGCAGGGGCATCTTCTAAAATACCGTTCAGCTCACCATTGTCATATTTACCAATTTTACCATCTGGTGGCTCAGGCGTGTCTTTGGTGATCCCAAACAGTTCTAATGCACGGCTATTTGCAAGTAGTGTATGGCAGTCATTAGAAAACAGCACCACAGGGCGATTGGTTTTCAATTTGTCCATGTCTTCGCGGTACATGTCGATACCCGCAGGTAACATGCCTTGACGAAGCCAAGCGGTGACTTTCAACCAATCATTTTCCCCTGTACGAGGGTCTTTATCTAAATGATCTTGGACGCGTTGTAAGATTTGTTCAATGGTTAGCGACTCATAGTTGAGGTGGCAACCAAACAGTTGAATACCGCCCCAAAATGGGTGCATATGACCATCGATGATGCCAGGCATCATCATTTTGCCTTCTAAATCGATACTTTCGGTTTCTGGCCCCACGTACTGGTGCAACGCTTCTGAAGTACCACTCGCGATAATATAGCCATCTTGCACGGCAATGGCATCTACAACGCTATCTTGTTGATCGGCGGTGTAGATATAACCGTTGAAGTAAATGACATCAGCAACTTTATTATTCATTTCTATCACAGTCTTTATCAGGGGGCTCAAGCAGTATGGAGCCGAAAGAAAAAAGCAACGGGGGAGACAATGGCTCCCCCGAGTTAATGATTATCGAGAACTTAGTTGATAATCATATTCGTCTCATCATCCGAAATTGCCGGAGGACGACGTTTGAAACCATGCGTGAGTAAGGTTAAATAAATAGCACCTGCCGCCAGCCAACATAGGCCAACCGTAAAGGCTTCTTTATCTAAACTTGTCCATAGCCATAAAGTCAGTATGACACCAATTGACGGCATAATCAGGCAAGTAATTAACTTTTTACCACTTAAGGCTTCTTTGCGGTCAATGTAGAAGTGCTTAATCACTGACAAGTTTACAAAGGTAAATGCAATCAATGCGCCGAAGCTAATCATTGATGCTACCATACTTAATGACAGAACCAGCGAAAGCAGTGAAGCAATAGCGACAAAAATAATTGAATACACAGGGGTATTCAGCCTTGGGTGCAGGTAAGCAAAGATCGAGCGCGGTAACACCCCATCACGACCCATAGCGTAGAAAATACGCACGATACTGGCTTGTGAGGTCATTGCTGAAGCAAATACACCAATCACATAGGCAGTAATAAAGCTAGATGCCATCATTGCGCCACCCACTTGCTTCATCACTGCAAGGCTAGCCACATCGGTATTTGGGATAAAATCTTGCCACATCGGATAGCTTAAATGTGCGCTATAAGAGATAACCACAAACAGTGTGCCGGCAATAAATACCGTGTAGATAATGGCTTTTGGCAGTGCGCTACGTGCATCTTTGGTTTCTTCGGCCATGGTTGAAATAGCATCAAAACCTAAGAAAGCCAAACAGAGTACAGCGGCTCCAGCAAATAGCCCAGGCATTTGGTCTGAAGCTAATGTAATAGGCGCTAGCAGTGCATCGGTATCTAATACAAAGTTAGTTTTAAAACTAAGATATAAGAACACGGCAATAAAGACGATTTGCATTGCAATAATCAGCATATTCATCGAAGAGACCAATTTGATCCCTAAAATATTCATTAAGCTGACAATCGCAATAGTGCTACAGATAATCACTGGCATCGGGATATTTGGGAAGGCTTCGTGAACGAAGATCCCAATGGCGATGTAGTTAATAATCGGTAGAAATAAGTAGTCAAGCAATTGCGCCCAACCGACTAAGAAACCGAGTGTACCACCAAATGTTTTTTGTACGTACGAATAGGCTGAGCCAGCAAGCGGTAGCGCGCTGGTCATACGACAATAGCTCATAGCAGTAAATAGAACGGCGGCTAGTGTGACAAGATAAGCGATCGGCAAATGGCCTTCACTTAGCACTGTAACTTGCCCATAGGTGGTGAAAATCCCGAGTGGCACCATATAAGCCAACCCAAAGAAAACTAACGCAGGCGTGGTCAGTACACGTTTCATTTGAACGGTATTCTGTTGCATTTTTAAGCCCTTCCCAAAAGCCTTTAACAACCATCAACTCTTATATAAGAGTGAACCTTGCATGTAGCTGACCCGTTATACTTCGAACCATAGCTTACTGTATCCGAAATAATGGAGGGCTTATAACATCGGTCATAATGCTACATTATTGTATTAAATTAAATTTTAGAACCGACCTGTATTCAATTTCAGAAAACCTCGCACCAGGACATCATTAATATATATGTCATCGTGCGCACTTTAATGAAACGTCAGTGATGAATCGGACCATCACCATCCGCTGGGGTGAATACAAGCGGCGTACAATATAGTGATGATGCGTTTATTACGCAATCATTTATTTTAAAAAATAAAAATATTATGCTAATTCAAAGGGTTGATTTTATTTCTGAGGTTAATCAGAAGCGGATTTTAGATAAGGTTCATCATAACGGATTTTTTGATTAAATCAATAGTTGTAAAATGGATATAGTTATTTGATTTTTATGGTTATTATTTATTTTTAGCTAATGATGGTTAAAACTCTAGTTAATTGCAGAAGATTATTTCTTTAAGGGAAATGATAATGATTTATTTTAACCAGAAATAAGCTATTTAAAATTAATTTAGTTTAAAGTTGTCTGGTAATGTTTTATTTATTCACAAAATAGATAAAGTAAACTAATAATTACTGTTCCATAAAATGAAACTTGGCTCTTATTATTAAACTAATAAGAGCCATATTAGTAAAGTATTAAGCTGCTCTTCTCAACTTTTGTTGAGTATACAACGCATCTAAGGTAAACAAAATTAATGCAACCCAAATAAAGCCAAAGGTCACCAATAGCTCAGATGTCATTTGCTCGCCGTAGATAAATACTGCCAGAAGGAACATGATGGTTGGGCCGAGATATTGGAAGAAACCCAGCGTCGATAACCGCAGGTGGTTTGCTGCCTCTGTAAATAGCAAAAGTGGCACCGTGGTGATAACGCCTGCGAGGATCAGCAAGATATTTAAATGCCAATCATTCATCATCATATTGCTTGTCGGACTATCAGCAAAGAATAGTAAGAAAATGACCCCAACTGGCAACAACCATAATGTTTCGAATGTCATACCAATTTGTGCATCAACGCCTAACTTTTTACGTAATAAACCGTAGGTTGCAAAAGTGACGGCTAGACTCAACCCGATCACGGGTACTGACCCAAATTGCCATAACTGGATCAAAACACCGGTTAGTGCTAATCCTACTGCAATCCATTGCATGCGACGGAATCGCTCTTGCAAAAATAGCATGCCAAATAGCACGTTAACTAATGGGTTAATAAAATAACCTAAGCTGGCCTGTAGCATGTGTCCATTGTTAACGGCCCAAATATAAATTAGCCAGTTGGAAGCAATGGTGACAGCCGTTGCACCCAATACAAGGATTTTCTTTGGGTGTTTTAACACTTGGCGCATATAGCTCCAGTGTTTGGTGGCAGTTAATAACACCAACATAAAGAAAAATGACCAGATAATACGGTGAGTCAGTATTTCTTCTGCCGGCACTTGTTGGATCGTTTTAAAATAAATGGGGGCGACACCCCAAATTAAATAGGCTCCCAAGGCACATAATACGCCCTTGGTGGTATTTTGCTGGCTCATTATTGACTCTGAATAGATGACTAAAGGTAATGTGATTCCGAGATATTGAGCCTAGTTATGAGTAGGCTCAATTTATGATTCAATAATGTGACATTGTGCGGGTTTTTTTACAAGCTATTAGTTTACCAAGTAACTAAATTTTTACTTTTTGTTTTCATCCAATCAGATAAGTTGCCGTTGCTGTCGCAATGTGTTGATTACGTTCATTGTGTAATTCACAACGGGTGACAGCGATTTTATTACCATCTCGCAGCAAGCTAGCACTCGCTGTGAATGTTTCACCGCGGCCGGGGCGTAAGTAGTCAACTCGCAAGTCGATTGTGCCCATTTTTGACATTTTATCGGCAATATCTTGATGTACTAATGGGGTGATGCGCTGGAGGATCCGATTAATGCAAACCATTCCCCCTGCAACATCTAGAATGGAAGCAATAACACCGCCATGTAGGATGTTTTGGGTAAAATTACCAATCAGCTCGGGTCGATTATCAATTGTTAATTGGACAAAATCATCGGTCATATGAGCCAATTTAATCCCCAAAAGGTGATTAAAAGGCATCTTATAGATAAACGCATCACTCATGAGCTTGGTAGCTTCTTCTAATGTGTAGGTACGGTCATTCATCTTCAATCCTTTTCATCCTTTAAAAATGTGAATAATAAGTTATCACTATGTATAAAATATGTCTCTAACAAAGCAATGAATAATCTTTCAGCAGGCATCAAAATTTGCGTGTAGAATGAAATGAAATTTACATTTGAGCTTATTTCAAAATAGGAATGATAGGATGCGCGTTCTTTATAAATTACTTGGGGCTGTATTCTGTTTTTGGTCTGTTTCATTGGTTGCGGCCGAAAATACTGATATAGCATCCTCCACAGAAGCCAACCATAACTCCCCTGTCCGAGGGAGTATCATTTCCGGGTTGTTGCAAAATTATGATAATCCATTTGTCCTGTACCCTTACGAATCAAACTACATTATTTACACTTATACCTCATCAATGAACAAAGAAGCGATCAAAAGTTATGATTGGGGTAAAGATGCATTGCATGATGAAGTGAAATTCCAACTGAGTTTAGCCTTCCCTTTATGGCGTGGGATTGCAGGGGATAACTCAGTGCTAGCGGCATCCTATACTCAACGTTCTTGGTGGCAATTAAGTAATAAAAAAGAGTCGTCACCATTTCGTGAAACTAACTATGAGCCGCAAGTCTTTATTGGCTGGGCAACAGATTATCAGCTAGGCGGTTGGACACTACGTGAGCTCGAAACAGGGTTTAACCATGAGTCAAATGGTCGTTCAGATCCAACATCACGTAGCTGGAACCGTATTTATGCACGCGCAATGGCACAAAATGGCAATTGGCAAGTTGATCTGAAACCTTGGTATCGCCTCCCTGAGAGTGACAGCAGTGATGACAATAAAGACATCACTAAATACATGGGCTATTATCGCTTAAAAGTGGGCTATGCGCTGGGTGATAGTGTGATCAGCGCAACAGGTCGCTATAACTGGAATACCGGTTATGGGGCAGCAGAGCTTGGCTGGAGTTACCCAGTTTCTAAGCATGTTAGGCTCTATACCCAACTGTTTAGCGGTTATGGTGAATCGATGATTGATTACAATTATCGGCAAACACGCTTTGGTATTGGTGTAATGCTGAATGATATGCTTTAGTCACTAGCCGTTATTTGCTAGCATGACGAATTAAACCCGCTACTTATCATTAGCTGCTCGATTGGGCAGCTATCTGTTTGTAATTTGAGGATCCGCGTGTCTACTGCTGAAGTGATCTCCCAATTGTCACTGGCTGAAAGCATACTCAACAGTACTTTCGGTTATCAATCTTTCCGCCCTGGGCAGGAAGCGGTTATTCATGCCATTTTAGATAACCGTGACTGTCTGGTATTAATGCCTACAGGTGGCGGTAAGTCCTTGTGCTATCAAGTTCCCGCACTGGTTAAAGAGGGCGTGACTTTAGTGGTTTCTCCGCTGATCTCTCTGATGAAAGATCAAGTTGACCAACTTTGCTTACATGGTATTCGCGCTGCCTGCTTGAATTCATCTCAGACCGCTCAAGAACAGCGAGAAGTGATGGAGTCATGTGCTCGTGGTGACCTTAAATTACTGTATGTTGCACCTGAACGGCTATTAACAGATTATTTTCTGAGTCAGCTAGCGAATTGGAAAATTGGCTTACTTGCTGTTGATGAGGCGCATTGTATTTCACAATGGGGTCATGATTTTCGTCCTGAATATCGTGCGTTAGGTCAGTTAAGGCAACATTTCCCCGATGTGCCTGTGATGGCGCTTACTGCGACAGCCGATGAAACCACGCGCGCAGACATCGTTCGTTTATTAGATCTGCATGATCCTTTAATCCAAGTTAGCAGCTTTGATCGGCCCAATATTCGTTACACCTTAGTTGAAAAATACAAGCCGCTCGATCAGCTATGGTTTTTTATTAAAGGGCAAAAAGGTAAAGCGGGTATTATTTACTGCAATAGTCGTAGTAAAGTGGAAGATACCGCGGAGCGTTTGCAAAAACGGGGCTTGAGCGTTGCAGCTTATCATGCAGGGCTAGATAGTCAGCAACGTGAGTGGGTACAAGACGCTTTTTTAAAAGATAACCTGCAAATAGTTGTGGCAACGGTTGCCTTCGGTATGGGGATTAACAAATCCAATGTACGTTTTGTTGCCCACTTCGATATTCCACGTAATATCGAAGCGTATTACCAAGAAACAGGTCGAGCAGGGCGTGATGGTGTCGAAGCTGAAGCAGTTTTGTTTTATGATCCTGCCGATATGGCATGGTTGCGCCGTTGTTTAGAAGAAAAACCTGTGGGCATACAACAGGATATTGAACGCCATAAACTTAATGCGATCGCGGCATTTGCAGAAGCACAAACTTGCCGTCGGCTTGTTTTACTTAATTATTTCGGCGAAAACCGACAGACCCCATGTGGTAACTGTGATATTTGTTTAGATCCACCAAAACAATACGATGGGCTGGTGGACGCGCAGAAAGCTCTTTCATGTATTTATCGTGTTGGTCAGCGTTTTGGGATTGGCTATATTGTTGAAGTGTTGCGTGGTGCGAACAACCAACGCATTCGTGATTTAGGTCATGATAAATTACCTGTTTATGGTATTGGTAAAGATCAAAGCAATGAGCATTGGGTGAGCGTGATCCGCCAATTAATCCATCTTGGCATGATCACACAAAATATCGCGCATTTTTCTGCTTTACAATTAACTGAGGCTGCGAGGCCGATATTACGTGGTGAAACGACATTGCAGCTTGCCGTTCCACGTGTATTAGTGACAAAAAGCCGTAATCAGCAAAACAAAGTTTATCGAGGCAATTATGATAAGAAGTTATTTGCTAAGCTACGCAAACTACGTAAATCTATTGCTGATGAAGACAACATTCCGCCATTTGTTGTATTTAATGATGCTACGTTGATTGAAATGGCAGAACACTGCCCAACCTCTCCTGTGGAATTATTATTAATTAATGGCGTGGGAGAGAAAAAACTAGAGCGTTTTGGTGATGCTTTTATGGCATTAATCCGAGATCATCTTGAAGGTTATGAATGACGAAAGGATAGCCACAATGACCCCTGAAAAGCTAAAAGAGAGTTGGTTAAACCGAGAAGTGCAATTTTCTGCATTTACCAACGGGCCTCTTTTAGATTTTTGGCTGCAACGTGAAGAGGCTGAGTTTTTGGGGGTTGATGGTTTACCGATCCGCTATGTACGTTTTACTTGTTCTCAACATGACAAAGCTATTGTCATCTCGCCTGGGCGTAGTGAAAGCTATGTCAAATACCCTGAAGTTGCTTATGATCTTTATCATCTAGGTTTTGATGTCTTTATTATTGATCATCGTGGGCAAGGACGATCGGGGCGCATGTTAGATGACCCACAAAAAGGTCATGTTGAAAAGTTCACTGACTATATTGATGATTTTGCGAAGTTTGTTGAACTTGAAGTGCAATGTCGGCATTATCTCAAATGTTATGCTTTAGCCCACTCAATGGGTAGTGCTATACTTGCAGGTTATTTATTGCGCGATAAGGTCACATTTGATGCCGCCGCATTGTGTGCACCGATGATTGGCATTAATTTACCCATACCACATTGGTTGGCGAGTTTTATTGTCGAAAGGGCAGAATCACACCCTAGTGTGCGCACGGATTATGCTGTTTCGACAGGCAAATGGCAGCCATTACCTTATTTAATTAATGTCCTGACACACAGTCAGGAGCGTTATCGGCGCTATTTACGCTATTACGCTGATTACCCTGAATTACGCCTTGGCGGCCCCACCTACCATTGGCTAAAAGAAAGTTTTGCGATTGGTGATGAGCTAATTGCTAAAGCGGGAGAAATTGATGTACCACTGATGCTGTTAGAAGCCAGCGAAGACAAAGTGGTCAGCAATCGAGAGCTACAGGCTTTTTGTCAAAGTCGGCAAAAAGCACAAATAGGAAGAGAAGAAAAATTACCCCTCGTCATCGAAGGGGCACACCATGAAATCCTGTTTGAAGTGGATGCACTGAGAGCCATGGCTCTGAATGCTATCTGTGATTTTTTTGAGCAGTATTAGCTAGGAATTAAGTATGAAATATCCTGTTGTTGCTTCTGATTTGGACGGTACACTTTTATCCCCCAATCATGATTTAACCCCTTTCACCAAGGAAACATTGAAACAACTCGTTGATACACAAGATATCCATTTTGTGTTTGCCACGGGCCGTCACCATGTCGATGTGGCACAAATTAGAGATGGACTTGGTATTGATGCTTATATGATCACCTCCAATGGTGCACGAGTGCATAACACCAAAGGTGAGCTGATTTTTAAGCACAATGTTGATCCCGATATCGCTCATGAGCTGTGTTTAATGGAATTTGATCACCCAGATCTGATCACCAACTATTATGGTGGTGATGACTGGTTTATTAACCGTGAAAGCCCAGAGCAGAAAGAATTTTTTAAAGAATCCGTCTTCCAATATAACCTATTTGATCGCCACAATTTTGATACTTCAGATGTGTGTAAGGTGTATTACACCAGTGAAGATCACGATATGTTGGTTGATCTGCAACATCGCATTCGTGAACGTTGGCAAAATCGCGTCAATGTGACTTTTTCGCTACGTAGTTGCCTTGAAGTGATGGCTGGAGTGGTGTCAAAAGGTGAAGCTTTACAGCAAGTTGCTGCGCTCCAAGGCTACCAAGTTCATGATTGCATCGCATTTGGTGATGGCATGAATGATAAAGAGATGCTCACTTTATCAGGTAAAGGCTGCATCATGGATAATGCACATCAAATGTTAAAAGATGAGCTGCCTCAGCTGGAAATTATTGGCTCGAATGCTGATGATGCGGTGGCGCATTATTTACAAAAAGTTTATTTAGCAAAATAAATTGCATTATTAATTAAATAAAAGCAGAGGAAATAAAAAACTCTGCTTTTTTTATTTTTTATGCTAATAATAAAATTGAAAGCATATAAATATTGAATTTTTAATATCCATAAAATGGGTGTAATTTAGTTTTGCTTGTTTTTTATACAGGCTAAATTAGCATTTACACATTATAAGGAAATAATATGGATATAGAAAAAATAGTAAAAGACATCCGGGAAAGTGCAGAAAAACTTGATAATTCTACTTATTTGTATGAAGACGCGGTTAACCAATTAGCTGAAAAAGCAGCGGCAGCATTTAGTGATACTGCTAATGAAGCTAATGTAGAGGATTTTGAGTTTTTTAATGCGATAATGAGGTATATTCAACGTGATTTAAATGAAACTAAACAGTTTTTTAATTTAATTTCAATGAAACAAAATATATTTATCAATGCGCTTGAAGAGCATGATATGGCCTTTGTGCAATTTAATATTGCTCAAGAAGATCAGCTTCGACGTCAAACTGGTGATTTACAAATATCACTCTCTAAATATGAACATTTAAATAAATTCAAGGAAAGTTTGGGCGATATGTTAGATGATTATCAAGAGCCTTATTGCGGGCTTCTTGTTGAAATGCAATCATTAATCGAATCAAGACATAACTTATTGGATGAGCTTCAAAAGTTTAACAATGACCTTGAACCAATCAGAGCTATTCTCGATATGTCGATATCTACAGGAAAAGTCCCCCGTGACCTTGTGTTAGGGGATATTACACATGTGTCAGTTGAAGTAGGTGATGGCCTTTCAAGCTATATCAATGCACTAGCACCAATAGAAGATGGTGTCAGCAATAGCAACAGAGATACTTCATTGGATGTGTTTTTACCTCAACAATTGTGCCACGTTAAGCCATAGACTTGGTTTATTAGTAAGGTGTGTTCTACACCTTACTAATTCACAATTATCTCTATTTCTACAACGAATGTGAAAAAATGTGCGGAATTGGCAATAAAGTCAATTTTCCTATTCTTTCTGCTTAAAAGTCGCATTAAACTATCTAGCAGTTGTCTGCAAAGCCCAGCCTATAGCTTAGTCACGATTTGCCGATAACTAAGGAGCACACTGTTTTCTCAGTCGGTTTTTTGCACTGTTGAGGGTTGTTTAGGATGAAAAAAATAGCGTTAGCATTATTGTTAGGTTCTGTTTGTTATAGTTCACTATTACTTGCTGTACCCTCGAATACCTCAGCCCCAACTCAACAGACTATTGAGCAGATCACCCAGTTAGCACAAAAAGGTGATGTAAACGCACAGTATTTGCTTGGCCAACGCTATTTTAAAGGTGAAGGTGTATCACAAGATTCTAAAATGGCTGCACAGTGGTTTATCAAAGCAGGCGATCAAGGCAATTCAGATGCGCAGTTCCAACTTGGTACTATGTATGTGAATGGCTTCGGTGTACGCCGTGATTATGATAAAGCCATGCTGTGGTATGAAGAGGCAGCAAAGAATAACGATACCCGTGCCGAAACCAATATGGCTATGATGTATGCTCAGGGGCTTGGTGTTGCTCAAGACCTCGATAAAGCCGCCTATTGGTTTAGAAAAGCGGCTCAGGGTGGAAATGTGATTGCCCAGTTCCATATTGGTCAAATGTATACAATAGGCAGTGGCGTTGATGTGGATAATGAAAAAGCGGTTTTTTGGTTCCGCAAAGCAGCTAAACAGCGAGATGCAAAGGCTCAAGATCGTCTTGGAGTGATGTATTCAGAAGGCAAGGGGGTGAAGAAAAACCTCCAACAATCGTATGCATGGCTAGCTACCGCCGTATATAGCGGTAATAAAGAAAGTCATCGCTTACAAGAGAAAATAGCGTCACAACTTAATGATAATGAATTAAAACAGGCGCAAAAATTAGCGGACAACTATATTCAAACGTATGGTTTTAAAGCCGGCTAACGATTAAATTCGGCTAGTGGGATATCAATCGGTATCCCACTATGATAATCACCGATAATACGAGATAAGCCCAACTCATTCGGTAAAAACGATTATATCCCCAACCTCTACGTACGCTTAGCTGCAACTCTTGGCTTGATAATTTGCGCACTAATAATCGATAGCTCACAATATAGATCAAAGTTAGTAGTTGCCATAGGTACAGTATATTGACGGCAAAAGATTTACCCACAACCAGTAATATCACCAATGGGATAAGAAAAAACAGGATAGAGCCAATTTTTTCAAATTGGCTGACTCGTAATAGAGTCAGCTCATCTTGTGGGGTTACCACCGTTTTCATAACTCACCTGACTTGCGTGCAGGATTACGGCTTGAAAGATTATTGGTGGCACTTTGTAGCGAGTTTTCTCGAACATCCACACGTGCTTGGAATGGTGGGAATGGCAGAGGAATGCCTTGTTCCGCAAATGCAGCCAATATGTTTTGATGGATCTCGTGGCGAGCAGGTAATCGGTGTCCCATTTCGGCTGCATAAACGCGCAATTCAAAAATTTGAATACCCTGTTGAAGATCAACTAAATAGACCTCTGGATTTGGGTTTTCTAATATCATGGTCGAGCGTTCTGCCGCATTGAGTATAGTTGATGTCACCAGTTTGCTATCTGCATCAGCAGGTGCTGGGATGGTCATCACAATACGGGTGATGGTGTCAGTTAGAGACCAGTTAATAAACTGCTCTGTGATAAAAGCCTTATTTGGTACAATAATTTCTTTTCTATCCCAATCCGTTAGCGTTGTTGCTCGAGTATTAATTTTTGTAATACTGCCTGTCAGGTTACGGATGGTCACGGTATCACCGATACGAATCGGCTTTTCGAATAAAATCATTAGGCCAGAAATGATGTTGGCAAAAATCTCTTGCAAGCCAAACCCTAAACCTACCCCCATCGCAGCGACTAGCCATTGTAATTTAGACCAATCGATCCCCAACATTGAGAAGCCTACGATAGTCCCGATGATGGTCAGAGAATATTTGGTTAATGTGCTGATAGCATAGCCAGTACCGGGTGTTAAATCTAAATGTTGCAACACTGCTAGTTCAAGTAATGCAGGTAAGTTACGGACTAACTGTGTAGTGACGATAATAACCAATATGGCAATGAAAATTGACCCCATCGTAATCGGTTGAACGGTATCGACACCGTTAACCGTTGAGGTCACATCCCATAAACGAATATTTTCGAGGAAAGAGAACGCAGTATGCAGCTCAGACCATAGCCAAATCAATGAAACCAAAGCGATCATGGTCAGGATCGAACGGACTAACCCAACTGATTGTGCGCTGATTGCATCAAGATCAATGACTTGCTCATCAATATCTATCGTTCCTTCACCACTTGCGTTAGGTAACTGTGAATCTTCTTCCCCTTTTGCACGTTGCGCTAAGATATCAGCACGGCGTTGCTTAGCACGTTCAAAGGCTAACTTACGGCGCTGTATTGACATCCAGCGACGAATTGCATGGTAAACAATGAGCAATACAAACCAAATTGCCACTGAGGTTTCCAAGCGACCCAATAAGGCTTGGGAGGTTGAGAAATAACCTAACAATGAGAAAAATGCTGCGACAACAGGTGCAATTAGTAGCATCCACCAGAGTGCTTTGTTGATCAGGTTATCACCTGAGCCATGTCGATCTAAATAGAGCGGAACCTGAGTGCGACGTAAGTTATTGGTCATTAAGCTTAAAGCAACACATAGCAGTAAGAAGCAGAAACGACCAATAGTGGCGGCGAATTCCCTATCACTGTAATACTCGAAGGTGATCAGTGCCATCATCAACGGTACTATCACAAAAATTGCGAGACGATAGTAGCGCATCGCGCGTTTGACGGAGTCTTTGTCCCAGCCGAAATGGGAAATAAATAAACCAGTAGGGCGTGAAAAGGTTTCACTGATCATAAATAGCCACAATACAGGGGTTGTGGCACTAACGCCATAGCCAATTGCCGCAGCCATTGGGTATTGCCAAGCACTTTGTAGCCCATAACCAATGGCTGACCACATCATTGGTAAAGGTAATGCAACAATGATCGACCAAAAAATGGTTCGTACAGTCAGATAAAAATGATCTTGAGTGACTTTACCAATCCGTAGGCTTGCGCGATCAAGGAAGTCCTGATAATGACGACGTGTGCTGATGCTGAAAATCACTAAAATAATCGAGCCAAGTAAATATAAGAAGGTATCTTGGGTTGTCAGCATGACTTCTAAAGCGCCTGTCAGCTGTGACAAGGTATCTAAAGAAAGTAGCTGAGTGATATCAGTGATCAAAAGTACGGGATAGTGCAGCGTTACTGGCGGTGTATCAGCAACCCAAAACAGATAGCGGTGTGACGCGTCTTTAACTTCTTTTAAGGCATCGGTGAGCTGGCTGGTGGCGACATTGAGTTTAGTTAGCTCCAGCATTTCGGTATCAAAACCGGAGATCAGTGCGGTCAGCAGTTCTTTACGCGTTTTGATCAGTGAGGTGTATACCTGTGCTTGTGCGGCATTTAAATTATTTTCAGTTTCTTGGCTGGCAATATCCAATTTAGATAAGCGCTCAAGGGTGTCTTCATAATTTAGTCGCTGTACCCGTAAATCAGCCATATCGCGATTGAGCTGCTGGCTTTTAGGTATTTCAGGTAAGCGTGATAGCTGAGTACGTAATGCTTCGCCTAATGTACTTGAGCCATCAAGCCACTGGGCTTGTTCACGGATTGTTGTCAGTGCTTGGCGCGCATCTTGTATACCTGAAGAGATTTCAGTTTGGCTGGCGCTGATGCTATTCATACGAACAGCTTGGTCAGTCAGTTCTTGTGATAATTTACGGTTAACATCGATTTGCTCCTTCAGAAAAGGGGTTAATTCACCCTGTTCAGCAAGCATCTCTGTGTGTTCTAAGGCTAACACTGCTTTTTGCTGACGCAGAGTACTTTGTACTTCACGTAGCTTCTGTAGCTCCAATTCTAGGCGACTATAGCGCTTTTTATTCAGTTCTAATGTGACACGCGAAATCTCTTGGCGGTTATTCGCAGATAACTGCGCCATTTCCAATTCATTTACTTCTGATTTGCGAGCACTCACTTCGGCTTGAGCAAGCATAGCTTGTGCTTCTGCGAGTGGGGTAGCTGGTGTGCTCAATGATTGTAAGCGAAAAGAAGCCTCAGAAAGTAACCGACGTGACTCAGACAGTTGTTGGGGTAACGCACCCAGTGACTCACTGATTTCACGGCCTTTATCTTGTTCTTGCTGAGTTTTACGGCCTTGCTCAAGCAGTTGGCTACTAACCTGAACAATTTGCTGTTCAAGTTCAGATAAACCAATATTGGATGGAATAGGGCTAGGCTCATCGCTCTCATTAAGCAAACTTTGCCTTAACCCTTTAATAATTTTGGGAAAGTTATCAATAGCCTCTTGATAAGACTTTGCTTTCGCGTCAGAGTCATTAGCTTCATTGATCCAATTTAACGCCCCTTGCAATGCTTGAGCAATTTCAGCATCTTTGGGGTTTTTGCTTGGATCAAGTTGTGCTAGCTCCTGCTTAATCTGTGCTTCATTTTGCGTAGTATTTGAAGCCCCAGCCGCAGAGAAGGCGATTAGCAGGCTGAAAAAAAAACTGATAATCAAACGCACAGTCAGGAGCTCCTTCAAGCTATTAATGTCGTATTACTGAGTTTCAATCGGGCTAATAGTTGCATCAGTGTCAGCCTTATCAGAGACCACTTCAGCCAGTAATTCACCCATACGCGTAGCGTAACCGGGGATCAACGAAGGATTGAAACGTATTACGTTAGGTTCGAAGAGATTGATAACGGTCGAGCCTAACTTAAAGCGACCCATTTCTTCGCCTTTTTTCAGGAATACTGCATTTTCAGTGAGTTGCTCAGGGTAGGTCCAACGCTTGACCACCCCCTCGCGTTGATCGTTTACGCAACCACTCCACACAGTTTCTATGCTACCGACAATGGTGGCACCGACTAGAATTTGCACCATCGTGCCCATTTCGGTTTTGAAAACACAAATAAGACGTTCATTACGGGCAAATAAATTAGGCACATTGGCCGCGGTGAGTGGGTTTACGGAAAACAGATCACCCGGTACATAAATCATTTCAGTCAATAAACCATCACATGGCATATGGACACGATGATAATCACTTGGAGAGAGGTAGGTGGTGATAAAATCACCATTACGGAATTTGTCCGCTAACAAGTAGTTACCTGCCAGTAAAGCTTCAACCGTGTAATTATGGCCTTTGGCTTGGAAGATTTGGTCATCTTGGATTGTACCTAACTGACTTACTGCTCCATCGGCAGGTTGCGCCAATTGGTGGCTACCTGCAACCAGTGGACGTGCTTCTTCCTTTAATGGCCTAACAAAAAAATCGTTAAACGTTGCGTAAGCGGTGAATTCACTTTTCTGTGCTTCACTCATATCCACTTTATATGCTTTGGCAAAAAGTTTTATTGCCCATTGGGTAACAAAGCCAACATTTCGACTTGCAAACCAGCCTGCTAGTTGAGTAAGGCCTTGTTTAGGCAGCATATATTGCAAACGTATTTTAATTTTCTTTAGCACGTTAACCTCAAATTCTTAAACACTAATTAGCGTAAAATAGTCACTGAAAGTATTGATGGGAAGGTGGATACCCATTTATTTCACAACTTCTATTGACTGCTGCCACACACACTCTATTTTCGAAGGGCAGCATTTTACCTGTGGGTGCCGAAATAATGAATAGGCTGAAAAATCTTTACTATTCAGTGAGCCATTTACATAATAAAATGTAAGTGCTTACTTACAATTTCGATCTTAAAGAAAAAGATTATTTCTCTTTACCAGTAAAATTACCGCGTGGCTTAACCTGTTCCATGCTTTCCAAAATACGGTGATAGTTTTCAAAGCGCGATTCAGCGATATCCCCTCGCTCGGTGGCCTCACGTATTAAGCAGCCAGGGTCATCTAAATGTTTACAGTCGCGGAACTTACAGCCACCAAGGTACTCTTTAAATTCGACAAAACCTTTCGTCACTTGTTCCGTAGAAAGGTGCCACAAGCCAAATTCACGTACACCCGGTGAGTCGATCACATCACCACCCAGAGGGAAGTGATAGAGCCTTGATGTCGTGGTGGTGTGTTGGCCTAGCCCTGAGTTATCAGATACATCATTGACTAAAATGGCTTGCTCGTTGTGAGGCAGTAATGTATTCAGTAAGCTGGATTTACCTACACCAGATTGACCAACAAACACTGATACCTTACCTTCTAGCGTGTTAGTAAGTGCTTCCATTCCTTCATTGGTATGGCTGGAAACTTCAAGTACTTGATAACCGATATCACTGTAAATTGTCATCAGGTCACTAACCCACTCACGATTCTCTTCATCTAATAAATCGATCTTGTTCAGAACGATAATAGGTTTAATACCTAATGTTTCGCAAGCGACTAAGTAACGATCGATAATATTCAGAGAAAGTTCAGGCAAAATGGCAGAAACAACGACGATTTGGTCGATATTTGCGGCGATAGGTTTCAACCCATCATAATAATCAGGGCGTGTCAGAACCGAGTGACGCTCATGTACAGCTTCGACAATGCCATTAATTTTAATATCAGCCTGTATATTGAGTGCGGGACGCCAAACAACGCGATCGCCAGTCACAAGGGATGAAATAGTTCGACGTAAGTTACAACGCTGTATGGTGCCATCATTGGCTTCGATATCAGCATGTTGACCGAATCGGCTGATCACCAGCCCCTCTTGCGCTTCACCGAGTTGGCTATCATCAATCTCAACGACATGCTGTTTTTTCAATCGCCTTTGATGATTTGCTTGTACGCGGCGCTGTTGGCCTTTCGACAGTTTTTGCTTAGCCACCGGACCTCTCTTGATATTATTGGCTGAGTTTTGTTTTTTTGCTTATTTGAGTCGTTCGCACCGATATCTCAAACGCGCTATTATAGCATGAACTTTATTGGATCAAATTAGGGCATATGATGCAAAAGAATGAGAATAATTTAATCTGGATCGATTTAGAGATGACTGGGCTCGACCCTGAACGCGATCGTATTATTGAGATTGCGACGATTGTGACGGACAGTCAACTGAATATTTTAGCACAAGGTCCAGTGATTGCAGTTCATCAGACACAAGCACAGCTTAATTTGATGGATGAATGGAACGTCAATACACACACGGGTAGCGGTTTAGTTGAGCGCGTTAAAAACAGCCAATTTAGCGAGCAAGATGCTGAGTTAGCCACGATTGAATTTTTAGAGCAGTGGGTGCCGAAAGGTGTATCACCAATTTGTGGCAATAGTGTTGGCCAAGATCGCCGTTTCTTATTCCGCTATATGCCTGAACTAGAAAGTTATTTCCACTACCGCTACCTTGATGTCAGCACGTTAAAAGAGCTTGCACGCCGTTGGAAGCCTGAAATCTTAGAAGGCTTTACTAAACAGGGCACCCACCAAGCATTGGATGATATTCGTGAGTCTATTGCGGAACTCGCTTATTACCGCGAAACCTTTATTAAATAGTTGTTATCTAATCAAATGATTAAAGTAATTAGCTGCCAGTGGGCAGCTAATTACTTTTTGGGCAGGGATAAAAGCTTTAACTGTTTCATCATAGCTAGAGGTTTCAATAAATTGTCCCGATATACGTTTCATTAAAAAATCCTTTCATTGTGATGAATCCTATTAAAGAATAATTTAACAAGATGTAACTCTATTAAAGAGTTCTTTAATGGAGTTTAGTGTAATCAAAAATTCTTTTTCATCAGTTGTAATGTGTTCAACATTCTTTAGCGATGTTTTCCTCTCTCAGTGATTGGGTTCACAAAAAGTTCATTCAAATTTTTTGTCCAACAAAGGCAAATTTAGTTGCTTTCATTCGTGATTGCTTGGAGGTACATTAACTCCATCGCAGATAACAAAGGTTATCTACATAATCTAAAAGAAAAAATGAAGGATAAAAATTATGAACATGATTAAAACATTAACAACTGCATCTCTGTTATCTCTGCTGGCTTTCGGTGCTTCGGCTCAAACGATTACTGCAACAGGTGATACGCTTTCTTCTACTGAAGCTCTGATTGCTCAAAAAGCAAAAGATGCTGGTGCAGATAATTACACCATTACAAGCGCACGTGTAGGTAACTTTGTGACTATGAGTGCCGATCTCAACAAATAAGATTTTCCAGTCTCGCCGAGTTAACGGAATGCCTAATTCAGGCACTCCGTTGCTTGTTTATGTTAATGACCTACCTGCAATGCTCCAAATTATCCAACTTTTCAATATTCGTTCTATCCCACCTAATATCCATAAAAGTAAAAAATGTTAACCGATTGAAATCAGAAGTTTACTTATAATGCTGATAAAATCATCATTATGTCGAATTTATCAGCAAACGAACAAAAAAATGAAAAATTTGCGTCAAGGGGCTTGCCTGACGTGCAATTTCTCGTATAATGCGCTCCCCGTACCGATGAAGATTTTCATCAGTGCGGCAAAGCAAAAAGAGTACGTTTTGCGGGAATAGCTCAGTTGGTAGAGCACGACCTTGCCAAGGTCGGGGTCGCGAGTTCGAGTCTCGTTTCCCGCTCCAAACTCTCTTAATGTTTTAGCTAAAACACTATTTTCGGTCTGCGGGAATAGCTCAGTTGGTAGAGCACGACCTTGCCAAGGTCGGGGTCGCGAGTTCGAGTCTCGTTTCCCGCTCCAATCTCTCTTAGTGTTTTAGTGTAGTAACCCACCAAATGCGGGAATAGCTCAGTTGGTAGAGCACGACCTTGCCAAGGTCGGGGTCGCGAGTTCGAGTCTCGTTTCCCGCTCCAAAGTTTTAATATCCTTCGTTATACACTTTCTTATACCTTAGTTCTCAAAATATATTTTTATTTATTATTAGACCTATTTGTATCTATGCTCTATACCTATTTATGACCTTTGTTGTCGGCTTTTATACGGTGAAAGAAATCAGTGATGATCATCACGATCTTTTTTTGATCTTGTTGGTTTTTCTGCTTGCATTCATCGGGTTGCCACCATAGAATAGCCTCCCCTTAGCGATAGGGGCTATCAATAAGTATCCCAATTGTTATAATTTCGTTTGTAACAATAAACAAAAAGCCTATTTTTGGCGTTTTCAGTTAATTTCTTGTTTCAATCTAAAGTTTTTGTAACTTTACTTTCGTTGTGAGTCGTTAAAAGGTCAATTTGTTTACCTTTCCATTGTTGCCTAGTTATCCACAATTTATTAGCGAAAAGATGTCGTCTATACGTCTCTGTAACACTTTACTGCACAGAGTTATCCACAGGATGCTCAGGTAGGTATTTTTGCGCATTTGTAAAAATACTTTCTCTGTGAGATTTGTTATGTGGTTGAATTTAAATAGTAAATGTTTTTACTTAAAATGTGGGCAGCACAACTTGCAAATTCTTTAACTATTGTCTAGTAAGCAGTTTTTTATTTTATGCACACTTGATTGACTTTTGTTGAATCGAGTTATATAGACGTACTATTTTTAAGCATCTCTTGGTAAACCTTTAGATATGGCGCGTACAAGGCGTTTTTGTTGTGAAGTTTGGATAGTCACTTGATTTTCTTCTCTGCGTTTTAATTGCTGTTGTATTGCCCATGTGAGGTGCTCATCCAACATGTCATTAAAGCACAAACGAGAGCGCAAAGCGGTCACAATATTGTCTTGATAAGGTGCGTTACCTAGCGCAACACTAATATTCCTCAGCCATTTCAAATAGCCAATCCGACGAATAGCAGAACCTTCAGTGACCTTTAAAAACGTTTCTTCACTCCAACTGAATAACTCAAGCAGCTCTGGTGTATGCAATGCGCGTCTTGGACTAAAATCTTCTTCATCGGTTAACTGCGAGAAACGGTTCCAAGGACAAATGAGCTGACAATCATCACAACCATAGATGCGATTACCCATTAATGGGCGAAATTCCTCTGGAATAGGGCCATCAAGTTCGATGGTGAGATAAGAAATGCAGCGTCTTGCGTCAACCACATAAGGTTCCACGATCGCGCCGGTTGGGCATGTTGTCATGCAGGCAACACAACGACCACATTGTTCTTCGATAGGTTGATCGATGGGGAGTGGTAAATTCACCAATAATTCACCAAGAAAAAACCAAGATCCTGCTTCACGATTGAGGATCAAAGAATGTTTTCCTGTCCAACCTAAACCTGCTTTCACCGCGAGCGGTCGTTCTAAAATAGGTGCTGAGTCAACGAAAGGGCGAAAGTTAAGATCATCAGAACAAGTGTACTCACGACAGTATTCTAAAATACGATCACTCAGCATTTTTAAACGTTTTTTGAGAAGCTTATGATAGTCTCTACCCAGTGCGTAGCGGCTGATATAACCTAGATCGGGGTTGTTAAGAGTGCTGGCAAAGGCTGCTTTTGCAGGTAGATAGTTCATGCGAACACTGATAACGCGGAGCGTGCCTGGATGCAATTCATGTGGCCTTGCTCGCATCATGCCATGGCGAGCCATCCACTCCATGTCGCCATGATATTGCTTATCTAGCCATGCTTGTAGCTTAGGCTCCTCTAATGATAAGTCAGTATCACAAATACCCACTTGCTGGAACCCGATTTCAAGGCCCCATTGTTTGATATTTTGTGCGAGAAGATCGAGCTTGAGATGTGTTGCCATATTGATTTTATCAGGGTGTTAAACTCAGTATAATTGCAGCGGCACTTTACCATGGCCGTGCTATTTCACAAAGTGCCTCCTTTGCGAAAAGGTATGCTTTAATAAGGATCCAGTGGTTGTCTTATATGCATTATCTGAATATTTCTGTAATGTTATACTCGTTATACTTCAAGATGCAGCGCTTTTTGTTGAGGAATAAGTGACTACGCGACGCTCACCGAGTCACAGTGTTTATCTATGCTCCCCGTCTATCTTCGTTTGTCGCCTACCTGCAACTCGAATTATTTAGAGTATAGTTAAGAAAAATAAAGCGGCTTGAGTTAATATACTCACTAAATTGATCTATTTTTTATAAAGCTGATTAAATTATCCATGAAAGAACGCATTTTACAACTTGCCAACGAAGAACAAACCGTGGCGCTAGGGCGTGCTGTCGCAGCTGCTTGCAAACAAGGAGCAGTGATCAATTTATATGGTGATCTTGGTGCAGGAAAAACAACCTTTAGTCGTGGTTTTCTGCAAGCGCTAGGGCATCAAGGCCATGTAAAAAGCCCGACTTATACACTAGTCGAACCCTACGATCTTCCTGGTAGGCAGGTTTTCCATTTTGATCTTTACCGTTTGGCTGATCCAGAAGAACTGGAATTTATGGGGATCCGTGACTATTTTTCCCCAGAGTCGATCTGTTTAGTTGAATGGCCTCAGCAAGGTAAAGGTTTTTTACCTGAAGCTGACCTTGAGCTACATCTAACTTATCAAGGTGAAGGTCGTCAGGCTCACTTTATTGCTTTTTCTGCAAATGGGGAGTCGTTGTTAGAAGCATTACAAGCACTCTAAGGGATATATTGCTTATGACGAATGCATTGCCAATAAAAATAACAAAAAGGGGTCTCTGCTCCTTCTTATTATTGTTGATTATTTTTGCGCTATCGTTGGTTGCTCGGCCTATACAAGCAGCCACCTTATCAAATATTCAGGTAAACAACAGCCCATCAAGTGCACAGGTAACCTTAACCTTTGCAGACGGCAGCCCTGATTACAAATTTTTCCCTTTGCATTCGCCAGAGCGGCTTGTGATTGATCTGAAGCAGAGCGGTGAAATCATTGGATTACCAATGAAATTGCCAGCAGGTGATTTAGTCAAAGTGATCCGTGCTAGCCAACCTCCAACCAGTCAGCATAAACGTATTGTGTTGGAATTAGCGTCAGCAGCAAAAGTTCAAGCGTCACTTAAGCAAGTTGCGGGTGAATATCAGGTGGTATTTACACTGTCAACAGGCAAAGGGAACTCGGCTGCTACATTTAATAATAGTGCTCAACCGGTGCAAACTCCGCGTAATACTATTCAAGATAAGCCGTTAAAAATGAATTCTCCGTCGGCAGCGCAGACTCAGCAAAATAATTCGACAGCTGCACCTGTGCCCGTTAAGACCAATAAAACGATGCCGAAAGGTTCAAAGCAAGTTGTGATTGCAATCGATGCAGGCCATGGCGGTAAAGATCCCGGCGCAATTGGTAAAAATGGCTATCGTGAAAAAGATGTCACTTTAAGTGTCGCACGCAAACTGTATGCGAAATTAGATTCTGATCCAATGTTTAAACCTGCAATGACCCGTGATGGTGATTATTTTATTTCTGTAAGCGGTCGTTCGGATGTCGCGCGTAAAAAAAATGCCAATATGTTGGTTTCGATTCATGCGGATTCAGCACCAAATAGTAGCGCTCGTGGGGCGTCAGTGTGGGTACTTTCCAACCGTCGAGCGAATAGCGAGTTAGGTAGTTGGTTAGAGCAACGAGAAAAACAATCAGAACTGCTTGGTGGTGCAGGAGATGCCCTCAGTGGTGCGGATCCATACTTAAGTCAGGCGGTGCTTGATTTGCAATTCGGTCACTCGCAGCGTGTCGGCTACGATGTTGCAGTACATGTGATACGCCAGTTACGAAAAGTGGGTAATATCCATAAAAATAGCCCTGAACATGCAAGCTTAGGCGTATTACGATCACCTGATATTCCATCAATTCTGGTAGAAACAGGTTTTATCAGTAACAGCGCGGAAGAGCAGTTATTAAAATCGGATGCTTATCAGGAGCAAGTGGCAGAAGCTATCCATCAAGGCTTGCGTCAATATTTCCTTGCAAACCCTTTGCAAGCTGCACCTAAATAAGGAGTTATGGCATGGCGATACAGATCCTCTCTCCTCAACTGGCAAACCAAATCGCGGCTGGCGAGGTGGTTGAGCGGCCTGCATCGGTGGTCAAAGAGTTAGTTGAAAATAGCCTCGATGCAGGTGCAACACGTATTGATATCGATATTGAACGTGGTGGAGAAAAGCTGATCCGTATTCGTGATAATGGCTGTGGCATCAGTAAAGATGAACTGATCCTTGCTTTAGCACGCCATGCTACCAGTAAAATTGCGACATTGGATGATCTTGAAGCAATAATGAGTATGGGGTTCCGTGGTGAAGCGCTTGCCAGTATTAGCTCAGTGTCACGTTTAACATTAACGTCAAAGCCTGCGCAACAGAGCGAGGCGTGGCAATCCTATGCGGAAGGCCGTGATATGGCGGTTACAGTCAAACCTGCGGCTCATCCAAATGGAACAACGGTAGAAGTATTAGATCTTTTCTACAATACGCCTGCAAGACGCAAATTTATGCGTACTGAAAAAACCGAATTTGGTCACATCGATGAAATTGTTCGGCGCATTGCGCTCTCTCGCCCTGATGTTGCCATTAATTTGAATCACAATGGTAAGCTAGTTAAGCAGTATCGAGCAGCACAAGATGAAGCTCAGCAAGAACGCCGTTTAGCGGCAGTTTGTGGTACAGGTTTCATGCAAGGTGCATTAGCAATTGCTTGGGAACATGGTGACCTTGGTATCAAAGGCTGGATTGTGTCGCCTTCCGTAGGCTCAGTTAGCGATATTCAATATTGTTATGTCAATGGTCGAATGATGCGGGATAGACTGATTAACCATGCTATTCGTCAGGCTTATGAAGGCCACCTCGATGATAATCAACAACCTGCTTATGTACTGTATTTAACGGTTGACCCTCAACAAGTCGATGTCAATGTGCACCCTGCTAAACATGAAGTGCGTTTTCATCAAGCACGATTAGTGCATGATTTTATCTATCAAGGCGTGCGTACTGCGTTACTTAATGCGCACCAACCCGATGAATTACCAGGAATAGAATCCGTCACTCATGAGTTAGTTAATAGAACAGCGGCGGGGGATAACTATTTTGCACCGCAAGCGGCTCCACTGACTGCGAAGCATGATCAAACGGCGCCTTCTCAGGCTGCGCGTTTTGACAGTGAAAAATCACGTTCACTATCTTCAGGGGCAGCATCTGTCAGTCATAATCGAGAAAAAGGTGCATTTGAACACACGGCCCCAACGTATGATCGTAAAGCAGGGCAGCTATATCAGTCATTAATGTCAGTGCCTGTTGCTGAGGAAGATAAAAAAACCTTGTTTCCAACTCGGCAACCATTAGATGTTCCAACGATTTTTTCCCAATCTGTTGCAGAAAATGCTAACAGCTATACTTTTGGTAAAGTATTGACAATTTACGCGAAAAACTTTGCATTAATTGAGTCTTCATTAGGGATAATCCTGTTATCCTTAGTTGAAGCAAATTACTTATTGAAGTTGGCGCAATTATCTCCAACAGGCGAAGCGTTGAAACCTCAGCCTCTGCTGATCCCGCTAAAATTGACGCTTAGTCATGATGAAATTGCGGTTTTTCAGCGTAATAAGGAACAATTGACATTATTTGGTATTGAAGCCACGATATCTCATGGAAAAGTTACTATTCATGCGGTATCGTTACCGCTAAGAACACAAAATTTATCGCAGCTTTTTTCAGGTTTACTGGTGTTTTTGTCGTCAAAAGAGCATTCATCGCATCAAGATATTGCACAATGGCTTGCAAAAACAGTTTCGCAAGAAAAAACGCAAGAAAGCTGGAGCTTAGCACAAGCAGTACAGTTACTCGCTGATGTTGAGAGGCTTTGCCCACAGCAGGTGAAAAAGCCGTCACCAACATTATTACAATTAATTAATTTACAACCCGTGGTAGCTACACTAACAAATGAGTGAATCAGCAACTCAAAAAAAACCGAATGCAATATTCCTGATGGGGCCTACGGCCTCAGGTAAGACTGCGTTGGCGATTGCTTTACGTCAACACTTACCTGTAGAGATAATCAGTGTCGATTCGGCGTTGATCTACCGCGGTATGGATATTGGCACAGCGAAACCAAATGCAGAGGAACTTAGCCAAGCCCCTCATCGTTTGATCGACATTCTCGATCCTTCTTTACCTTATTCCGCTGCCGATTTCCGGCGAGACGCATTAAATGTAATGGATGAAATTACTTCTCAAGGTAAAATTCCATTATTAGTGGGCGGCACAATGCTGTATTTTAAGGCATTACTCGAAGGACTTTCGCCATTACCTTCGGCTGATCCTATTGTGCGTGCTGAAATTGAGCAGATAGCACAATTGCATGGATGGTCTGAGATCCATCGTCGTTTAGCCGAGGTTGATCCCGTTGCTGCAACTAGGATTCATCCGAATGATCCACAAAGATTATCCCGGGCTTTAGAGGTATATCTCATTTCAGGGCAAACTTTGACTGAAATGACACAAACAGCGGGCGAAGAATTACCTTATAATGTGTTTCAGTTTGCTATTGCGCCCCAAGATCGTAAAATTTTACATGAGCGCATTGAACAACGTTTTCATCAGATGTTAGAAGCCGGTTTTGAAGAGGAAGTTCGTACTCTTTATCAACGAGGTGATTTGCATGTTGATTTACCCTCGATTCGTTGTGTGGGTTATCGGCAGATGTGGTCATATCTGGAAGGCGAAATAAATTATGATGAAATGGTTTATCGGGGAATTTGTGCAACACGCCAATTGGCAAAACGCCAGATTACCTGGTTGAGAAGCTGGGAAAATGTTCATTGGTTAGATAGTGAACAACCACAGCAGGCGCTTAAGGCAGTTATGCAGGTCATACGCTAATTAACTTGAAGTATTGTTAGGTAACAAATCAGTGAGTATCTAGATACATAAATTACTATGTAACGAGTACAAGTGAATGTCACCAACAATCCTGTAACTTGAAGTATATACGTGCATAGAGCCATTGTTTGTGTACAATTAGAACGTTAAGCGCAATTTTTGAGTAGTTACTTTTTGGAGCCGTAAGGTTCTCATTTAAAAACAACAAAATAAGGAAAACATAGAATGGCTAAGGGGCAATCTTTGCAAGATCCGTTCCTGAACGCATTACGTCGTGAAAGGGTTCCGGTCTCAATTTATTTAGTTAACGGCATCAAATTGCAGGGGCAGATTGAATCTTTTGACCAGTTTGTCATTTTACTGAAAAACACGGTAAGTCAGATGGTTTATAAGCACGCTATCTCTACCGTTGTCCCTGCTCGTCCTGTTTCTCATCATAGCGGTAGCGCTACAGGTGGTACAGGCAATGGTAATTACCACACTGGAGCTCCTGCTCAGCAGGATGGCGAAGCTGCTGAGTAATACCAGTTGCACGTTAAAATTCAAGGAAAACATAGGTAGGGAGACTTTACCTGTGTTTTTCCTTTGTCTTTATAGTGATTAAGCCTAAGAGGTTATAGCCCTTGTTTGATAGGTATGAAGGCGGTGAGCTGGCTGTATTGGTACATGTCTTTTTTTCTCAAGAAAAAGATACTGAAAATCTGGCAGAGTTTGAGTCACTCGTGACATCTGCGGGGGTGAAACCCGTACAGATAGTAACAGGCAGTCGAAAGTCCCCCCATCCTAAATACTATGTCGGGGAAGGGAAAGCGGAAGAAATCGCTGATGCAGTCAAGGAAAGTGGCGCAGATGTGGTGCTGTTTAACCATACTCTTAGCCCTGCTCAGGAACGTAATCTTGAACGGTTGTGCGAATGTAAGGTCGTTGACCGTACAGGCGTTATTTTAGATATATTTGCTCAAAGGGCGCGGACTCACGAAGGGAAGCTGCAAGTTGAACTCGCGCAATTACGTCATTTGTCTACTCGTCTTGTTAGAGGATGGACGCACCTTGAGCGGCAAAAAGGTGGGATCGGTCTACGTGGTCCTGGCGAAACTCAGCTTGAGACTGACCGTCGGTTATTAAGGGGAAAAATCAGTCAGATTTTGTCCCGTCTTAGTCGAGTCGAAAAGCAACGTGAACAAGGTCGGCAAGCACGTAATAAAGCTGATATCCCAACGATATCGCTAGTGGGTTATACTAACGCAGGTAAATCGAGCCTATTTAATCGAATGACATCGTCAGAGGTTTATGCGGCTGATCAACTGTTTGCAACACTCGATCCAACATTGAGGCGCATTGATGTCGATGATGTAGGAACGGTTGTACTTGCAGATACGGTTGGGTTTATTCGTCACTTGCCACATGATTTAGTTGCGGCTTTTAAAGCAACGTTGCAAGAAACACGTGAGGCAACTTTATTGCTGCACGTTATTGATGCAGCGGATAACCGTTTGGATGAAAACATTCATGCGGTCGAAAGTGTTTTGGAAGAAATTGAAGCTGATGAGATCCCAACACTTTTAGTCATGAACAAAGTGGATATGCTGGAAGAGTTTGTCCCGCGTATTGACAGAAATGAGGATAACAAGCCAGTTCGTGTCTGGGTTTCAGCGCAAACGGGTGAAGGTATCCCCTTGTTGCTACAAGCACTGACGGAACGCCTTTCGGGTGAAATCGCACACGTTGAAATGCGTTTACCACCAAGTGAAGGCCGCCTGCGTAGTCGTTTTTATCAGCTCCAAGCTATTGAGCGTGAATGGCAGGAGGAAGACGGCTCAATTGGCCTTGAGGTGCGTATGCCAATGGTTGATTGGCTGCGTTTGTGCAAACAGGAACAACAATTGCCTAGTTATGTGATTTAACATATTTCTAGGAGATGGAATTGATATTAAGAGTGATGCTTTGCTCTTAACCCGAAAAATCAATCATAAAGATATGGAGCTAAAACATGGCGTGGAATCAGCCCGGTAATGACGGACAAGACCGCGATCCGTGGGGAAGCGGCAATAAAGGCGGCAACTCTGGCGGGAATAAAGGTGGTCGAAAACGTGGGGCTTCTGATCTCGACGATCTCTTTCGTAAACTGAGCAGTAAGCTTGGTGGTAAAAAAGGTGGCAATGGTGATGGTGATAATAAACAACCATCCCAAATCAGTGGTCGCCTTGGTATGTTGGCTCTTGCTGCTGTTGTAGTGGTATGGGCTGGTTCGGGCTTCTATACCATTAAAGAAAGTGACCGAGGCGTAGTTTTACGTTTTGGCGAATATAACGGTATTGTTGGGCCTGGTTTGAACTGGAAACCAACGTTTATTGACCGAGTGATCCCTGTTAACGTTGAAACCGTTCGTGAGCAAGCGACTAACGGTATGATGCTGACATCAGATGAAAACGTGATCCGCGTTGAAATGAACGTACAGTATCGTGTTACTGATCCTGCTGAATACCTGTTTAGTGTGACTAACCCAGATAACAGCCTGCGCCAAGCGTTAGATAGTGCGGTACGTGGTGTTATTGGTCAGTCTGCGATGGAACAAGTGCTGACGACAAACCGTGCATTCATTCGTGATGTGACGCAAAAAGAACTTGAAGCGACTATCGCACCATACAAAATGGGTATCACACTGCTTGACGTCAACTTCCAAGCGGCGCGTCCACCAGAAGATGTTAAAGCAGCATTTGATGATGTGATCGCGGCGAGGGAAGAAGAACAAAAAACTATTCGTGAAGCACATGCTTACCGTAACGAAGTTCTGCCGATGGCAAAAGGTAACGCACAGAAGCTAATTGAAGAAGCCGAAGCTTATAAGGCCAGTGTGGTGTTTAAAGCGGAAGGTGAGGTAGCAAGTTTTGCGAAAATGTTGCCTGAATACCGTGCAGCACCTGAAATTACTCGTGAGCGTCTCTACATTGATACAATGGAGCGTGTGTTAAGTAATACACGTAAAATTATTGCTAATGATAAGAGCAACAGCATGCTGGTTCTACCGCTAGATCAGTTGATGCGTGGTAGTGACAACAGTGCGGCACCAAAATCAAGCTTAGCGCCTAAAGTGATGAATCCAAATACAAATAGTTCATCATCTTATGGTTCGGCACCGGCACAACCAAATAGTGGTGTTCGTGGTGATGCCGTTAGAGTAGGGAGACAATAATCATGCGTAAATCGCTAATTGTTATCGTTATTGCCATTTTGGCAGTCGCTTACGCATCAATCTTTATTGTTCCTCAAACTGATCGCGGCATTGTTTTACGTTTTGGTAAGGTACTGCGTGACTCTGAAAACAAACCGATTATTTATGAACCGGGCCTGCACTTTAAAGTTCCGTTTCTTGAGACGGTTAAAATGCTTGATGCACGTATTCAGACGTTAGAAATCCAAGCAGACCGCTACTTAACGAGCGAAAACAAAGACCTAATGGTAGACTCATACCTGAAATGGCGCGTCACTGATTTTAGCCGTTACTATGTAGCGACTGGCGGTGGTAATCCATATCAAGCGGAAACACTGTTAAAACGTAAGTTTAGTGACCGTTTACGTTCTGAGTTTGGTCGTTTAAGCGTAAAAGATATCATCACTGACTCTCGTGGCCGTTTAACCATTGATGTACGTGATGCGTTGAACAAAGGAACTGCGATTGATGGCACTGCAGAAGAAGCTGATGCTGCTATCGCTTCTGCGGCGGCACGTGTAGAGCAAGAAACTAACTTGAAGCCTCTGGTGGTTAACGCCAACAGTATGGCTGCGTTAGGGATTGAAGTGGTTGACGTACGTATTAAACGTATTGAGCTACCAAATGAGGTCTCTGAGGCTATCTATGCACGTATGCGTGCAGAGCGTGAGGCGGTTGCTCGTCAGCATCGTTCACAAGGCCAAGAAGAAGCCACTAAGATCCGTGCGGTTGCTGATAAAACAGTAACAGAAACTTTGGCAGAAGCTGAGCGTACTGCGCTGACTTATCGCGGTGAAGGTGATGCAATGGCAACAAAACTGTTTGCTGATGCATTCAACCAAGATCCAGAGTTCTATGCCTTTATTCGTAGCTTACGTGCTTATGAGCAGAGCTTCAAAAATGGTGATGATGTAATGGTGCTTAGCCCAGATACTGACTTCTTCCGCTTTATGAAAGCACCGACTAAGCTACGTGCGACCGATTAAGTCACATGTAATCGATTAAGTTACGTGCAACAGTTGAAAATAACTGTTAATCTAGTAAAGAAAAGCCTGCTTCGCGGGCTTTTTTTTCGCCTGTCGTTTTAAGTTGTGGATTTTTCAGGGAAAATTCATGCTACTTGAGCAGATTACGATCAGTTTGGGTTACGGCAGAAATAAAAAATGCCATCTTTTTTGGTTTTCCAGAAAAAATTTTTACTGTGCTAAAAATCACTGGAACAGATTATTTTAGATGGTAGAATTCATTTTTAAGCAACCGAGTGTATTTCGAAATGGGTAAGAACGTTGTCGTACTGGGCACCCAATGGGGTGACGAAGGGAAGGGCAAGATTGTAGACTTGCTGACAGAGCGTGCTAAATACGTAGTTCGCTATCAGGGCGGCCATAATGCTGGCCATACTCTTGTTGTAAACGGTGAAAAAACCGTTCTCCACTTAATTCCATCCGGTATTCTTCGTGAAAACGTCATCAGCATTATTGCTAACGGTGTGGTACTTGCGCCTGATGCATTGATGAAAGAGATGAAGCAATTAGAAGAACGCGGTGTGCCTGTTCGCGAACGTTTATATATTTCTGAAGCATGCCCACTGATCCTGCCTTATCACGTGGCATTAGACAATGCGCGTGAAAAAGCACGTGGTGCGAAAGCGATCGGTACAACAGGTCGTGGTATTGGCCCTGCTTATGAAGACAAAGTAGCTCGTCGTGGCCTGCGTGTGGGCGATTTGTTTGATAAAGCGACTTTTGCTGAGAAATTGAAAGAGATCGTTGAGTATCATAACTTCCAATTGGTGAATTACTACAAAGAGCCAGCGGTTGATTATCAAAAAACTCTCGATGATATCATGGCAGTTGCTGATATCTTAACTGGTATGGTAATTGATGTTTCTGATCTGCTCTATAAAGCACATCAGAAGAATGAATTAGTTATGTTTGAAGGTGCACAAGGTACGTTACTGGATATTGACCACGGTACTTACCCGTATGTGACCTCTTCAAATACCACTGCTGGTGGTGTTGCAACGGGTTCAGGCTTAGGTCCACGTTATGTTAGCTATGTATTAGGTATTATTAAAGCTTACTCAACACGTGTTGGTGCTGGTCCATTCCCAACTGAGCTTTTTGACGAAACAGGTGAGTTCCTGCGTGAAAAAGGCCAAGAATTTGGTGCGACTACAGGTCGTAAACGCCGTACAGGTTGGTTAGATATCGTTGCTATTAACCGTGCAGTTCAGATCAACTCACTGTCTGGTTTCTGTATGACTAAACTAGACGTTTTAGATGGCCTGAAAGAAGTTAAAATCTGTGTAGGTTACCGCCGTCCAGATGGTCAAGTGCTTGAAACTACACCATTAGCAGCTGACGAGTGGGAAGGTTTAGAACCAGTCTACGAAGTCATGCCTGGTTGGAATGAAACAACATTTGGTGTTAAAGACAGAGCATTGTTGCCACAAGCTGCTTTAGATTACATCAAGCGTGTTGAAGATCTGACAGGTATTCCAGTTGATATTATTTCAACTGGCCCTGACCGCTCTGAAACCATGATCCTGCGTGACCCGTTTGATGCATAATCTAATCACACTGATTAGATGCTGATAGTGGCTTACTAGCAGATAAAAAACACCGATTTATTCGGTGTTTTTTGTTATTCGCTACCGATATTTTAAGTTAGTTAGATCGCTTCCGGATGGATGTTGATAAATTCGGAGCTTAAAGTATTTTGCTGATGCATTAACATACTCAAAAATTTCGGATTGGACTTCTTCATAATCGACCCAAATGGTTGAACGTGTGAAACAATAGATTTCGACAGGGAGCCCATTGGGTGTTGGCGGCATGGTTCGTATGACTAAATACATATCCGTTCTGACATCACCGCGCATTTTTATCCAATTTAAAATATATTTTCTAAATAGCTGTAAGTTAGTGACACCATTATTCACCATCCATTCATTGATATCCCCGATATTACTTCGTTCCTCTAACATATTTTCTATACTTTGGCGCAAGGGAGCTGTTGTTTTTAACTCGTTGAAGAGGTCTTCTGTTGCAAAGGAAATAGATGATTGATCAATGTAAAAACTACGCTTAATGCGACGCCCTCCTGAAGAAAACATAGGCTGCCAGTTGGTGTACTTTTCGGTCAAAAAATCTTTGGTGGGAATGCGAGAGATAGTGTTATCCCAGTTTCGAACTGTAATAGTGTGTAGTGCTATATCGATAACTTCTCCACTGATATTACTGCTTGGTAGCTCAATCCAATCATAGAGTTTTAACACCTTCCCATTTGATACTAAGATGTTGGCGACAAATGATAGCAGGGTGTGCTGAAATACAAACATTAATACCGCAGCAATAGCACCGAAGCTAGAAATAATAATGATTGGAGATTGCTCGGTCATCAGGGCGATGATCAAGATAAAGGAAATTATCCAAACAATAATTTTGGCTATTTCAATGTAGCCTTTTATCGAGTTATTTCGATGTAGTATTTTTTTTGATTGGCGGAGGATAAATACATCTAAGCCATCATTCACTAATGCGGCAACATTAATAATAATCAGCGCCCAGCAGATAGTTTTAAATGTGATGTTTACTTCATCAGAAAGTGAAGGTAGCATCTGATTGATATAAAGTACAAACGTCACAGCGACGATCGATGCAATTTTCTGAGCGATACCATCAATTAACTCGTCATCACTTAAATTAGTGAATAATGGTAACAACCTCCTAGCAGACCGCAAAAAAATCACTTTTCCAACAAACCACGTTAGTAGCAATATGACGACTAGAAGGGAAGTCATTAAGAAGGTGCTTCCTGATATATAATTATATATTTCAATAATTTGTTCCATAATTTCCTATGTCACCTCTTTATGGCACTGGCTTTGTATTGTAAAGCGGATCAAATGAAAAGATTTGATGTTAAAAGTGATAAAGCCGTGTCTATTTCCCAAGAAAGCTCTTTAAACAGTATAGATAAAGTGGGACAAGCTCAAGAAACACGAGTAGCCAAAAAATATGTGCTATTATGTGTTCGATTGTTCTTTGATATTATTTGTTGTAAATGTATAGCGGAAAATGCCTAAGCAATAAAGCATCTGCCATGGTAACGGCTCATCTCGCTATCTGGTGATAGAACGATTTTTTTCTTTGTAGTAAGTTAAACGCCAATAAAACGCTATCTTACGATGTCAAATTGAAGCGAAATTAATCTCGTTATATTTCATTATTTTATGGTTAGGGTGTTGTCCTAACGCAAAAAACTAGAGAGTAATTTTTCTATAATTTGAGATTGATAAGATACATATGGCGAGATTGTCATTGGCTTAGCCTAAATTTTTGAGGTGATTGTGCAGCTAACAAGTTTTACAGACTATGGACTACGTGCATTGATCTATTTGGCATCGCTCCCTGAAGGGAAAATGACCAGTATCACAGAAGTCACTGACGTTTATGGTGTCTCGCGTAATCATATGGTTAAGATCATTAACCAGCTCAGTCACCTTGGCTATATTAAAGCAACACGCGGTAAAAATGGTGGTATTACATTAGGACAAGCTGCAGAAACAATACGCATTGGTGATGTTGTTCGGGCGCTTGAACCCTTAACTTTAGTTAACTGTAGTGGTGAATTTTGTCATATCACACCCGCCTGTCGATTGAAGGGTGTGCTTCATCAGGCGATACAACAGTTTTTACAGGAACTCGATAAACATACGCTGGCTGATATGGTCAAAGACAACAGTCCGCTTTATCAATTACTGCTTGATTAAATAAGCGGTGATAACAAATTCTGATGACAACGGAGGTAACGATGTCACACGATCCTTTTCAGGAAAGAGAAGCAGAAAAATACGAATCCCCAATTCCTAGTAGAGAATTCATTCTTGAACTCCTGACTCAGCGGACTGCACCCGCTAAACGCGAAGAAATCGCACAGTTATTAAATCTTTCTTCAGAAGAAGAATTAGAAGCCTTGCGCCGCCGTTTGCGGGCAATGGAACGAGATGGACAATTAGTCTTCACTCGCCGTCAATGTTATGCCTTACCTGAGCGCTTAGACCTACTAAAAGGTAAAGTTATTGGTCACCGCGATGGTTATGGCTTTTTACGCGTAGAAGGTAAAAAAGAAGACTATTATCTGTCGCAAGACGAAATGAAACGCGCACTGCATGGTGATGTCATTTTAGCGCAACCTTATGGTCAAGATCGCAAAGGACGTACTGAAGTCCGTGTAGTGCGAGTACTTGAGCCACGTAATAACCAAATCGTTGGTCGCTATTTTATTGAATCAGGTATGGGTTTTGTCGTCCCTGATGATAGCCGTTTAAGTTTTGATATTTTAATCCCTAAAGATCAGATTAATGGTGCTCGTATGGGCAATGTGGTGGTGGTTGAACTGGTTTCAAGACCACAGCGTCGCGCTCAAGCAGTGGGTAATATTGTTGAAATTTTAGGTGAAAGCATGGGTACAGGTATGGCGGTTGAAATCGCTCTGCGTACTCATGAAATTCCACATTCATGGCCACCTCAAGTAGAGAAACAAGTTGCTGATTTAAGTGAGCAAGTGCCTGAGTCAGCCAAAAAAGGTCGTGTTGATCTGCGTGACTTACCATTGGTGACTATCGATGGTGAAGATGCGCGAGACTTTGACGATGCTGTACATTGCGCACCGAAAAAAGGTGGTGGCTGGCGTTTATGGGTAGCCATTGCGGATGTCAGCTATTATGTCCGTCAACAAACTGCATTAGATGATGAAGCTCGTAGCCGCGGTAACTCCGTTTATTTCCCATCACAAGTGGTTCCAATGTTGCCCGAAGTTCTGTCGAATGGCCTTTGCTCATTAAACCCAGGGGTTGATCGCCTGTGTATGGTGTGTGAAATGACCGTGTCAGCGACAGGGCGTTTGTCATCCTTTAAATTCTACGAAGCTGTGATGAATTCACATGCAAGGCTGACTTACACCAAAGTTTGGAAAATTTTGCAAGGCGATGAAGAGCTACGTGAACACTACAAAGCATTAGTTCCGCATATTGAACAGTTACATGCTCTGTATAAAACGTTGGATGCTGCACGTATTGAACGTGGTGCGATTTCGTTTGAATCAGAAGAAGCGAAATTTATTTTTAATGCAGAAAAACGTATTGAACGTATTGAGCCAGTTGAACGTAATGATGCTCACAAATTAATCGAAGAGTGCATGATTTTAGCCAATATTGCCGCAGCTCGTTTTGTTGAGAAAAATGAAGAGCCTGCGCTATATCGTGTGCATGACCGCCCGAAAGAAGAGAGCGTAATGAACTTGCGTTCGGTGTTTAGTGAGCTCGGACTGACATTACCGGGTGGCATGAAACCGGAACCAAAAGATTATGCACAGGTGATGAATGACGTGGCTGAGCGCCCTGATCATGAATTGCTGCAAACAATGATCTTACGTTCAATGAAACAAGCGATTTACGATCCTGAAAATCGAGGTCACTTCGGGTTGGCGCTAAAATCGTATGCACACTTTACGTCACCAATTCGTCGTTACCCAGACCTTACTTTGCACAGAGGCATCAAATATCTGCTGGCGAAAGAGCATGGTCATTCAGATCATCGCTGGACTCCAACAGGTGGTTGGCACTCTGATATGGATAGCATGTTGCAGCTAGGTGAGCACTGCTCCATGACTGAGCGTCGCGCTGATGAGGCTACCCGTGATGTCGCAGATTGGCTAAAATGTGACTTTATGCAAGACCAAGTAGGTCAAGTATTTACAGGTTTGATCACCAGTGTCACTGGTTTTGGCTTCTTTGTGCGCCTTAATGACTTATTCATTGATGGCTTAGTTCATGTATCGACACTCGATAACGATTACTATCGTTATGATGCCGTAGGTCAACGTTTGATTGGTGAATCATCGGGCACAACTTATCGTCTTGGTGATGAAGTTGAGATCCGTGTTGAAGCCGTACATATGGATGAACGTACTATTGATTTCGCCTTGATATCAACAACACGTAAGGCGAAAAATCCGGGCAAAACAACCCGTGATAAAATGAAGAAAGAAGTCAAAAATGCCACTAAATCAGCTCGTGGTAAGCGTGATGTCAGTAAAGAAAAGAATTTCGAACCTGATTCTGCTTTCCGTCGTTCAGAGAAGAAAGGCAAGAAAACGGACAAGAAAACAGATAAAAAAGCGGATACAAAGGCAAAAGCTAAAAAAGCCTCTGATAAAACCAAAAAGATCAGTGCAAAATTAAAAGCAAAACGCGCAGCGAAAAAAGCCGAGAAGCAAGAAGGCTAATGTGAGTAAGGGAGGTAGCGTAGGCTACCAGAGGTTGTTGACGAAGTGGGATAAAAGCGTGGTTTTTCCCACTCCGTGTTATCAGCCGAAAATCAATAAATTGATTTTCCTAGTTTATTTCAAAAACCTTAACGACTGCCGACAAACAGAGTACGTTTGTCAGCAGCCTGAGGTGGCGTAGGCTACCTCAAGCTGCAAGCAAATTATGTTTGGTGGCGTGATGCCACCTTGAACTCCATCAACAAAAAAGATATTTATGAGCGAAATTATTTACGGCATTCATGCGGTGAAAGCCTTACTTGATCGTGATGCATCACGGATCAAAGAAGTTTATATGTTAAAAGGGCGTGAAGATCGCCGTTTGATGCCAATTATTCATGAAATCGAGGCGCTTGGTATTGTCGTACAAGTTGCTAATCGCCAATGGATGGATACACAAACGGAAGGGGCTGTGCACCAAGGCATTATTGCGAAGGTTTTACCGGGTAAACAGTACCAAGAAGGCGATTTACCTGATTTTCTTGAAAGCACAGAAGCCCCGTTTTTATTAATTTTAGATGGCGTGACAGATCCTCACAACCTAGGCGCTTGCCTACGAAGTGCTGATGCTGCGGGTGTACATGCGGTGATCGTGCCTAAAGATAAATCTGCACAATTGAATGCAACAGCGAAAAAAGTCGCATGTGGTGCCGCAGAAAGCATACCGCTGTTCCGTGTGACTAACTTGGCAAGAACATTGCGCTTGTTGCAAGAGTACAATATTTGGATTGTCGGCACTGCAGGCGAAGCGGATCACACCCTCTATCAAAGTAAACTCACAGGCCCGATGGCGTTAGTGATGGGTGCTGAAGGTGAAGGTATGCGCCGTTTGACTCGTGAACATTGTGATGAGTTAATCAGTATCCCAATGGCAGGAACGGTTTCTTCATTGAATGTCTCGGTGGCGACAGGGGTTTGTTTATTTGAAGCCGTGCGCCAGCGCAGCGCAAAATAAATAATTTTTCACCATCCCTTGAGTTTTTTCTCTGGGGTGGGTATAGTTACGCGTCAATTTTTTAGCCGCACTCAACAAGTTCCTTGCCTCCGCGGGCCGCGGTTAACCCAGACAGGAGGCTAATAATCCGTAAGGAGCAACTACTAATGCGTCATTACGAAATCGTTTTTATGGTCCATCCTGACCAAAGCGAACAGGTTCCGGGCATGATCGAGCGTTACAGTGCAGTTATCACTAACGCACAAGGTCAGATTCACCGTCTGGAAGACTGGGGCCGCCGTCAACTGGCTTACCCAATCAATAAACTGCACAAAGCACACTATGTTCTTCTGAACGTAGAAGCGCCGCAGGAAGCGATTGATGAGCTGGAAACTAACTTCCGCTTCAACGATGCCGTTATCCGCAGCATGGTTATGCGCTTAAAACACGCAGTAACAGAAGCTTCTCCAATGGTTAAAGCTAAAGACGAACGTCGTGGCCGTGACCTTTCTGATGAATATCAGGATGAAGAAGCAGAAGAAACTGGGGATTCTGAAGAGTAATTGCGCAGGTGTTCACTAATCGTTTGGTGCTCACAGGCACAGTCTGTAAAGCATTGATTCGAAAAGTGAGTCCGTCAGGCATCCCTCACTGCCAGTTTGTTTTAGAACATCGTTCTCAGCAACAGGAAGCAGGGTTGACTCGGCAAGCATGGTGCAGAATGCCCATAATTGCTAGCGGACAAGCCTTACAAGCCCATACTCACAGTATAACGGTCGGCAGTCGGATTACAGTCACTGGTTTTATTAGCACCCACCAAGGGCGCAATGGCTTAAGTAAACTGGTCCTTCATGCCGAGCAGATTGATTTGATAGATTCTGGAGACTAGCCATATGGCACGTTATTTCCGTCGTCGCAAGTTCTGCCGTTTCACAGCGGAAGGCGTTCAAGAGATCGACTATAAAGATATCGCAACGCTGAAAAACTATATCACTGAAAGTGGTAAAATTGTACCAAGCCGTATCACCGGTACTCGTGCAAAATATCAGCGTCAGCTCGCTCGTGCTATCAAGCGCGCTCGCTACCTGTCTCTGTTGCCATACACTGATCGTCATCAGTAATTGGTACAGTCCATTAACGACTTTAAGAGGATAAGGTAATGCAAGTTATTCTGCTTGATAAAGTAGCTAACCTAGGTAGCCTGGGTGATCAGGTTAACGTTAAATCGGGCTATGCTCGTAACTACTTAGTTCCACAGGGCAAAGCTGTTCCTGCAACTAAGAAAAACATCGAATTCTTCGAAGCTCGCCGCGCTGAACTGGAAGCTAAATTAGCTGACGTTCTAGCAGCAGCTCAGGCTCGTGCTGCAGCTGTTACTGCACTGGGTTCTGTTACACTGGCTTCTAAAGCTGGTGACGAAGGTAAACTGTTTGGTTCTATCGGTACTCGTGACATCGCTGATGCAGTAACTGCAGCTGGCGTTGCAATCGCGAAAAGCGAAGTTCGCCTGCCAAATGGCGTTCTGCGTACTACTGGTGACCACGAAGTTCACTTCCAGTTACACAGCGATGTTTTTGCAGAGCTGAACGTTATCATCGTTGCTGAGTAATCAAAAATGATGGTAGTGCCATTGGTTGACTGATGGCACAAAAAACACCGGCTGGTCCGGTGTTTTTTATTGCTTATAATAAAATTAGTTGGGGTGTATGCCCATAGCTAATTTTAGCTCAGACAGTGTGATCATTAAAAGCATCGGCTCAACCAGTGATGAAGTAAAGCCAACATGCTCATAAAAGCGTTTAGCATCTTCGCTCAATGCATGAACAACCAATCCTCTCACACCAATGATATCTGCTGCTTGAATAACACGCAGTGCAGCATCCTTGATAAGGCCTCGGCCAATTCCCAATCCTTTTGCTTTTTGATCTACCGCTAGGCGGCCTAGTAAAATAATAGGGATCTCTGAAGGCATATTGCGACGAAAACGGCCAATAGCTTGGTTATTTCTAATAATGCCTGTAGAAAGAGCGTAATAAGCAATAACTTGACTATGTTCACTGATAACAAAGGTACGTGATACGCCTGAATTTTGATTCTGCAGTGCGCGTGTTTTTAGCCAAAGATCTAATGATGCTTCCCCTGAATTAAAATGATTAACATCATGTGTGTGTGACAATGGCTCTGGAGCCGTGATATTCAATATTATTTTTCCCACGGTGACCTAGTTTGCATTGTTTTTTGCAGAGCACCGTTTGATGTTGGTGACATATCTAGTTGTTCAACAAACTGTTGATATACCTCAGGTGCTACACTGATAACTCTTAGGTCAGCAAGTGTTTCTTCAGCAGCTTTACGTGCAGCCTCTAATACAAATTCAGTTCTATTTTTACCAACAGCAGCTGATGCTCTATCGATAAGAATTTTATCTTCAGGTTTGATACGTAAGTTCAATGATGAACGAGTAACATTAATTTTAGGCTCTGCCGTAGGGTTTTCATTACGATTTGGCATCGCAGACCTCTTCTAAAGAATAAAGTTGAGCTAAACTATAGCACGGTGTAATGTCATTGTCATTACGCCATCAGCTAAAGCAAAGCTCTAAATGCAACAGGCTTTAAGGTGTTCGGTAGTAGCTGCCATCGCTTAGACGAGCAAAACTAAAGCTTTTCCCTTCTGGAGTGGTGATCTCCAATACTTCGACTTCACCTTTCGCATTGGATTTTAAACGAACTTTTTGGCCTTTATGTAAATTGCTTAAAGGTTTTTCTGCACCTTCCACTCGTGCCATTACAAAAGCATCATTTGCTTGCAAATTATTATCACGAAATAGCTGCGCGAGCGTTTTCCCTTTTTGTATTTGATAATTTTGCCACTCATTGGCTGATGGGCGAGGTTGCTGCGTTTGTTTTGGTGGCGCTGTTGTCGTAGGTGGTACGGTTGTTGTTGGAGGGGGGGCAACAGGTACTGGTTCAGTAGGTGGCTCCTGAATGATTTCTGGTTCAGTAGGTAAGCCTGTTAGTGGCTGCTCAGTCTCTCCGTTGGCGAGAGGGTCTTCAGGTGGTGGCGTGACGATCTCTGGTGCTGCCGGTGGTGGCACAACAATCGGTTGAGACTGGCTTGGGATCGTTTGGCTTTCGGTGTTCTTTTCACCGGTAGGCCAAAACAGTGCCGCTAATATGATAAGCGCTAAAATAGCGATACCAATACGATGAAATACCGAAAGTCTAAACATAGTTCCTCCTTGATTGAGGAAAATAGCATTAAGCTGAATGAATATATTGTTATTCAAATACTAGCATTGATTTTCAGCAAATTGATTACTCAATGTTATTTTTCAGAGAACACTTAATCATGCTGAAATTGATAGCTAATCAGTAAATCGTTTAGGTTTACCCATAAGGGTAAGGCTGTTATCCTTGGTTTTTTCTTAAAACCATACAGGTATTTTCATGGCAAACCAAAATTTTGATTCAGTAGAAGCACAAGCAAGTTATGGCATTGGCTTACAAGTTGGTCAACAACTACTAGAGTCTGGCTTAGAAGGCTTAGTTCCTGAAGCGATCCTCGCGGGTCTGACTGATGCACTAGAAGGTAATATGCCTTCAGTTCCTGTTGAAGCTCTGCACAAAGCGCTACGTGAAATTCACGAACGTGCTGATGCTGTGCGTGTTTCTCGCCAAGAAGCAATGGCAGCAGAAGGCCGTGCATTCCTAGAAGAAAACCAAAAGCGTGAAGGTGTTTCAACGACTGATTCAGGTTTGCAATTCTCTGTGATCAATCAAGGTGAGGGGGCGATCCCTGCACGTAGCGATCGTGTTCGCGTACACTACACTGGTCGTCTAGTTGATGGCACTGTATTTGATAGCTCTGTTCAACGTGGTCAACCCGCTGAGTTCCCAGTTAGTGGTGTGATCCCTGGTTGGATTGAAGCTCTGACTTTGATGCCTGTTGGTTCTAAGTGGGAGCTCTACATTCCTTCTGAACTGGCTTATGGTGAGCGTGGTGCTGGCGCATCGATCCCGCCATTCAGCACCCTTGTATTTGAAGTTGAGTTATTAGATATTCTGTAATTCGACTGATCATTAAATTGTAAAATAGCGGGTTAAATAGCCCGCTATTTTTTTATCTATACTCTAAATAATTCGAGGTGCAGCTAGGCGATAAGTGAATGAGTCACTAGGAGCCTACATAATTATGACTAGCTCACTATACCTTGACGAAAAGCGCTGCAGCTTGAAGTATGACGAGTATATAAGGTCAGTAGAAAAAGGTGCATCAGTTGCTTATGGCTGCTAACCTAGTTTGAACAGTCAGCGGGAGAGAGGTGAACTATGTTAAAACAAATTTGCGAACTGGCTATCGAGGCGGGTTCAGCTATCATGGGTTACTATACAGCGGAAGAACCTTTACAGGTTGAACGTAAAAGTGATGATTCACCCGTCACTGCTGCAGATATTGCGGCTCATAACATTATTACAGCCGGTCTAGCTCGTATCGCCCCAGATATACCTCAAATATCAGAAGAAGCACCGCCACCATGGGATGAACGTAAAAATTGGCAACGCTATTGGTTGATTGATCCATTGGATGGAACCAAAGAATTTATCCATCGTAATGGTGATTTTACCGTCAATATCGCGTTAATTGAAAATGGTGTTCCTGTCATGGGCGTGGTTTATGCACCTGCCAAAGATTTGATTTATTACGCTGAAGGCAATCAAGCGTGGAAAGAAGAAGGCGGTCATAAACAATCTATTCATGTAAAAGAGATGATGCCGCCTACCATTGTTATCAGCCGCTCTCATCAGGACAGTGAGTTACGTGATTACCTTAATCAAATGGGTAGCCATGAAACTGTGGCGGTCGGGTCATCATTAAAGTTTTGCTTAGTGGCTGAAGGTAAAGCACAACTTTATCCACGTTTTGGGCCAACTAATATTTGGGATACGGCAGCAGGCCACGCAGTGGCAATTGCTTCGGGGGCCAAAGTGCTAGATTGGAATGGAAAAGCGCTGGATTATACGCCTCGTGAATCCTTTTTAAACCCAGGGTTTCGTGTCACGTTGTTTTGATTTGGATGAAGAAAGGTGGGAAAACGTGATTATTTTTCCCACCACAACTGAATTAATTATCCAGTTTTAATACTTTTGCCGTTGTGGCTCGAATATCAAGGCAAGCTTTGGCGTCAACTTTTAAGTCAATTCCATAAGTTGGAATGATATCTTTCAGGCGAGCTTCCCAGCCATCTGAATTTAATTGATCTGCAAAGCAGGTTTTCAATACATTCAACGCGATAAAGGCTGCTGTAGAGGCTCCCGGTGATGCGCCCATCAAGACAGTAAATGACTTATCTGCACTAGTAATCAGCTCTGTACCGAATTCTAAAACGCCTTTTTTGTCGTGATCTGGCTTAATGATTTGGACACGTTGGCCCGCAACCACTTCTTTCCAGTCTTCATGCTGTGCTTCAGGGTAGAATTGTTGCAGCATGGCAAATTGGTGCGCTGAAGTTTGTAACACTTGACCGACTAAATATTCAGCCAGTGACCAGTTATCTTTTGCAACCGCAAGCATTGGCTCAAGGTTATTTAATTTAACCGATTCAAACAGATCTAAATAAGAGCCGTGTTTAAGGAACTTACTGGAAAAACCTGCATAAGGCCCAAATAACAGGGAGCGCTTACCGCCAATGATACGTGTATCTAAGTGCGGAACCGACATTGGTGGTGAGCCTTTGTCTGCTTTACCATACACTTTTGCATGGTGGCGAGAGGCAATTTCCTCGTTATCGCAACGTAACCATATACCGCTGACTGGAAAACCGCCATAGCCTTTGCCTTCAGGGATCCCTGATTTCTGTAGCAGCTCAATGGCGCGTCCACCAGCACCCACAAATACAAATTTCGCAGAAGTGATGGTTTTTTCATGCGTGATTAGGTTTTTAACTTCAATATTCCATCTGCCATCGGCTGTCTTTTTAATATCAATGACTTCATGTTTATAGTGAACTGAAAAACCGGATTGTTCGCTTAGTTGCGCCATTAATAAGTGAGTTAGTGCACCGTAATCGACATCAGCACCAGTGTTAACGCGGGTGACAGCAATCGCTTCTTTTGGATCACGGCCTTCCATGATCAATGGTGCCCACTCGTTGATCTGTTTTGGATCATCACTGTATTCCATGTTGTGGTAACAGTGGTGCGCAGACATTTGCTTGTAGCGCTGTTGGAGGAATTTTACGTTGTCTTCACCCCAAACAAAGCTCATATGTGGACATGGGTGAATAAAGTCACGTGGATCTTTAATTTTGCCTTTGGTGACCAGATAAGACCAAAGTTGGCGTGAGAGGTCAAATTCGGTGTTTACTTCAAGTGCTTTACTGATATCCACTGTGCCATCTGGGTTTGGTGGCGTATAGTTCATCTCACAGTTAGCAGCGTGGCCTGTACCTGCGTTGTTCCATGGATGAGAACTTTCTTGGGCGCAATCATTGAGCCTTTCAAAAATAGCGATGTTGAGCGATGGTTCGAGTTCTTTTAAAAAAGTTCCCAATGTAGCACTCATGATACCTGCACCGATTAGCGCGATATCGACTTGTTCAGAAATAGGCTTACTCATTAAAAACTCCTACTGCTTAGTGGGTTTAAAACACAGTTCTGTGCCTTCTTGATACACAACATAAGCACGACGCCATGGCTCATCACCAATTAAACGCCATTTGTGACCAGTGCCTGTATTATCTTGTGCTAATAAAACATCACCTGGTTTGATAATAAATGTTGAGCCATCTTTAGTTTCAAACTCTAGGGTGCCGGTCAGTGTCAGCACATAACGTGGAACAGGATCTTTGTGCCAGTCCCATGAGCCGCCTGATGTGGTTTCACGAAATGAAAGTTCGCTCACCGCAATCGCAGGGGTTTCATTGTCGCCCCTTGCTTCACCACTTAACTCTATTGTGCCTTCTTCAAAAAGAGAGTTACCATCTTCACCGGTCCACATACGAACACAACGTATCATATTATTAACCTTTTAGTTTGTATGTTGCACTACTGAACAATTGAATGGATACAAAATAATAAAAGCATTCATAAAAAGACAATATTAAAATAGTAGCAACTAAATAAATATACTTTGTTATATTTTGAAAGAAATAATTCATGAATTCATTGTATCTTATTCTAATTAAAATAAATACTGTAGTAATTGGTCTGGTGTTTTTCGATGATAGTGATGGGAAAAAAAAGATTTGTTTATCTTTTTGATTTTAAAGTGGTATTTTTTTCACTAATCATTGTTGTAAAAAATGTTACATAACGAAAAGTCTATAAATCCAAATAAACATGATTTAATTTTCCTTCTCGATTCATATCAAGAAGGAAAATAGAGAAATATAAATGCTATATTAAGTGTTTTTTAATATGTTATTTAATGCTACGTGTTGTATTAGCATAATTGTCTTTCCATCGACAATTTCTCCATTTTTAATGGCTTGTAATGCCTTGGGGAATTCCCATTCTAAGACTTCAATATCCTCTCCTTCATCGGCAAGCCCACCTCCTGAATTTAAGCGATCTTGATCATGGTATTCAGCAATATAAAAGTACAGTTTTTCGGTCACTGAACCGGGGCTCATGTAGGCTTCAAAAATCTTTTCGATTTTTTGCACTTTAAAGCCAGTTTCTTCTTCCGCTTCTGCGATAATTCTTTCTTCAGGGGAGGCATTGTCTAGCAGACCCGCGGCCGCTTCGATAAGTAACTGATCATAGCCGTTGATATATAAAGGAAGGCGAAATTGGCGGATCAGCACTATGGTGTTTTTACTGCGGTTATAGAGCAAAATGACAGCGCCATTGCCTCTATCATAGGACTCGCGGCTCTGCTCTTGCCAGCTACCATCACTACGTTGCAGTTCATAAGTGTATTTTTTGAGGGTGTACCAATTATCAGAGAGTAACGTTTCACGGATATTGCGCACTTGGGGGTGTTTAGCGGACATGATATTACCTTGAAAATGAGGGTAATGATTAATCTAACATTATCGCCAGTGTCCGAAAATAAGAGTTTATGACAGTTTGTATGGTAAATATTTGGTTAACGAAGAGGGATTAAATCCCTCTTCGTATTTTGAAAGTATTACTGAATGATTTGGATTTGTTTTACGTCGATTTCGCGAGAGTTCCAGTCTTTATCAACTTTGCCGCGAATTTCTACTTTGTCTTTTGGTGTAACGTTTACACCGTTCCAGCGTTTTGGACTGATCTCAATATTGATAGTGCCAGTGCCATCAGTAAATTCATAATGTTTTGGGTCTAGCTGTTTAACGATGTTTCCACGCAAAATTACCCAGCTGTCATCTGATAATTCAAGCGCTTTGGCTACAGTGGTTTCGCCACTGTTCGGGCCATTAAAGCCACCTGCTTTGTTGGTTTGAGCTGATGAAGTTTGTGGTGCTGCTCCCGGTCCTTCAAATCCACCTGTTGCCGCAAATACAGGTGCAGAAGCAAGTGCAGCGATCATGGCAATAATAGGTAGTTTTTTCATCGTGGTTCTCTCCATTGATTGTCTAAATTTGTTTACAGGAGCTATTAAAACAAAAAGTTCTTAACAGGATCTTAAGAAGTCGCCACAAAAAAATAGTTTTGCAATTTAGCTAATTACGGCTGGTCATCGTGAAATTAATCGGATAAATATACTTTAAATGATTCGAGTGAAGGAGGACAGTCATGCGTATTTTGCTGATAGAAGATGACAGGTTAATTGGTGATGGTTTAAAGGTGGGTTTAAGCCAACTCGGTTTTACGATTGACTGGTTCACTGATGGTAAGCAAGGGCAAGTTGCGTTATTTGATGCGCCTTATGATGCTGTGATTTTAGATCTCTCATTACCGAGTTTAGATGGCATGGATATTTTAAAACATTGGCGCAAACAAGGGCGAGAAGAACCCGTTTTAATTTTGACAGCAAGGGATGCATTAGATCAGAGAGTGAATGGGTTACAACAAGGTGCCGATGATTATCTGTGCAAGCCTTTTGCATTAGTTGAAGTTGCCGCGCGTTTACAAGCCCTGATCCGTCGTCGTAGTGGTCAATTAACACCGACCTTGAAGCATGGTGAGGTTGAATTAGATCCAGTGGCAATGACGGTGACATGTCACGGTGAGATGGTTGAGCTTAAAAGTAAAGAGTTGGCGTTATTGTCTTTATTTTTACATAATCCAAATAAAGTCCTATCTCGGGCGCACATAGAAGAAAAACTGTATAACTGGGATGATGAAGTTTCAAGTAATGCAGTTGAAGTCCACATCCACCACCTACGCCGTAAGTTAGGTTCGAATTTTATTCGTACTGTCCATGGGGTTGGTTATCGTCTAGGTGAAAATACATGAAAACGTTTAGCTTACGCTTAAAATTAACCTTAATGTTATTGCTACTTGCGTTAATGACGTGGGGAACCGCGAGTTTGCTGGCGTGGCATCAAACCTATAAAACCATCAATGAATTATTTGATACTCAGCAGATGGTATTTGCAAAACGTTTATCTGTATTACCTTCTGATTTAGATTTTGCCGGATCTTCATTAGCCAAAACGAAAAAAACATTACGCAAAAATCGTGGTAATCAAGATGATGATGCGTTGGCCTTTGCTATTTTTAGTCAGCAAGGTGAAATGTTGCTGAATGATGGTGACAATGGGCGAAAAATTCCTTTTGACTTTCGCCGCGAAGGTTTTAGTGAAGGCAAAATGAAGGGCAGTGATGATGAATGGCGATTCGTTTGGTTAAAATCATCTGATGGGCAATACATTATTGCAGTAGGCCAAGAGTGGGAATATCGACAAGATATGGCGAAAGATATTATGGTCGCTCAATTTTTACCTTGGCTGATCGCACTGCCCATAATGTTAGTTTTATTTTTATGGTTATTGACTCGTGCGCTGCGTCCTTTGCACCAAGTGGCAGCTCAACTTTATCGGCGTCAGCCCAATGAGCTTGATGCGGTTAACGTAGAGCGATTACCCTCAGAAGTGAAGCCTTTGTTAGATGCTCTTAATAGCTTATTTGAGCGTATTCAAACCATGTTTACCCGAGAGCGGCAATTCACTTCTGATGCCGCACATGAATTGCGTAGCCCATTAGCAGCATTGAAAGTACAAGCTGAAGTGGTACAAATAGCAGGGCAAGATGCGGCGATCCGCCAACATGCAGTGGCTAATTTATCTGAAGGTATTGACCGAGCAACACGTCTTGTTGACCAATTGCTGACATTATCGCGATTAGAATCATTATCACAGCTTGATGATATCGAACAGTTGAAATGGTCTGCGTTGATTGAGTCATCAGTACAAGAAGTTGCTTCAGAAGCGAAAGCAGCACAAGCCACCGTTGAAATCTTAGTACTCAATGAACCCCTACCGATTATGGGGCAGCGATTATTACTCGCCATTTTGCTACGAAACCTGCTTCATAATGCCATTCGTTATGGCAAAACGGGTGGAAAGATAGATATTGAACTTAACCATAGCTATCTAGCGATTAAAGATGATGGAACAGGGGTTACAGAGGATGTTTTAGCACGATTAGGTGAACGCTTCTATCGACCTGCGGGGCAAGAAAAAACAGGGAGCGGCTTAGGGCTCTCTATTGCAAAACGCATTGCTGAGTTACATCACTTAAGGCTTGAATTTTCCAATAGTGAAGCGGGTGGGTTTTGTGTGAGGGTTATTTGGTAGCATGAAATTCTGTGAAGGGTGATTGAAATATGTATTAAAGAATAACTATATATTCAAATCAATGACCAATGATAAAAGTAGTTTTTTTATGCTGTATTGGTCTTATAAAATTTAATATCAATGTAGATAAAGCATGATATAACACTCCAACCTTAAGTTAAATCCGAAATATGATATGCAGGCTGGTTTTATTCTTTTTACTCTTATTTATTGTTATTTTAATTTTGAAATATTACTTTCATTATCGTTCAGAACCACAATTATTTAGAGTATATAATCATGCATATTAGTGTTTTCTATTATTTTAATTTCATATAATCATTCGTAATATTGATTCTAACGGTGAAAATATAATTCAGAATAACCGTCCATTTTTGAAAATACGATGCTCTAGTGCACAGCCATCGTGCACTAGAGATTAAATTATATTAATTACCTAATTCCGTTTTAATCAGCTCAATTACTTTATTTACTTCAGGTGCAGTGAGTGCACCATCTTTAAAATAAAGCACATTGCCTTGTTTATTCAATACGATAATTGCTGAGCTCTCAGGAGCAAGGCTCCAAGCTTTTTTCACAACACCATCGCTATCGACGATAAATTGTGAATAAGGGAACTCTTTTTTGCTGTCCTCAACGCTATTACTAACAAACACACCAGTACCAAAAATAGCATCATCGGCATTAATGATTGAAGTGGTTTGATAACGATCATGTGGGAAACTCGCTTTTTTGATCGCTTCAATCAAGGGGGCATTGAGTTCTTTTGCGGAGGAACGGCCGGCAATATGTTGAATTGTGCGGACTTTCCCCGGTAATTGCTGACTTTTCCATTCTTGATATGAAAATTTCCCTTCTTGACTTAGTAGCATTTCACCTTTGTCTGTAACCGCAACAGCTGGTACAGGTTGATTGATCTGGATTTGGTTTGCAAAAGCAGTCGATGATAAAGCCAATAAGCAAGCAAATAGAAAGCTCTTTTTAATCATTATATTACCTCATTTATTATTATTGCCACACGCCAAACGAGCAAAGTGTGACGGTGAAGTTATTAAGTCGTTACTGTTATAGCATAGCTCATCCGATGAGTTGTGAAATGAAAATTAACATTTTTGCAAAATTTAGCATAACTGCACAGTTTTTACGGGTATTTACCGTTAGTTAACAGTGTCATGTTCTGTAAATGAATTGAATAAAATTGCAATATTCGAACCAAACTAGACATTGATGGTCTATTATTAACGTGCGGTATGAGTGAACGAGTATCGTCAGACAAAAGGAAAGGAAAAGTTCTAATGAAAATATTTAACCGTTATAACCCATCCAAAATTGCACTCTACGTTAAAACGCTATTCCGTGGTCGCCTGTATATCAAAGACTTTGGCGCTTTTGAATTTAATTATGGCAAAATCCTACCACCAAAAGTGGGTGATAAGCGCCATTACAATGTAATGAGTGAGGTGAACAAACAAGTTCTGGTTTTACAAACTGAGTTGGGGTGATTGCTGTTGGCATCAATAGCTGTGATGTATTGCTATTGGGCTAAAAACAGCGCCACATAAAGTGGCGCATGAAAACGAAACGGCTTCGCTGTAAGGCATTAATCTTTGGTGTTTTTTGTTAGTTGTTCTGCGTTAGCCGTTTCCGTGTTGTTTGTTCCCGCCTGCACGACGACAGGTGCTGGTGGTGCCGTAAGGCGAGTCACAAGCAGCTGGTCAATTTTATAGTTATCAATATCGACCACTTCGAATTTATAACCCGCATACTTTACGTAGTCAGTACGCTTCGGCATCTTCCTCAAGCGGTACATCATAAAGCCTGCAATGGTTTCATAGTTGCTGAAATCAGGGAAATCATCAATATCAAGAATGCGTTGTACATCTTCAATCGGCGTGCCACCTTCTACCAACCATGAGTTTTCATCTCGTGTAACAATTTGCTCTTCTTGCCCAGGGCCGAGTAGATCGCCCATGAGTGTGATCATTACGTCATTAATCGTGATCACACCCATAACCATGGCATACTCGTTAAGAATAACAGCAAAATCAACCCCATTGGTTTTAAATGCCTCTAAGGTATCAGAGAGAGACAAGGTGTCAGGGATCATTAACGCATTCTGAATATGAACACCATCTTTTAAGTTTAGGCTTTGCCCATTTAGTACACGATTTAGAAGTACTTTCGAATCGACATAGCCAATCACATGGTCGATGTCACCATTACAGACCAAAAACTTCGAATGAGGTTCTGTGGAGATTTTGTGTTTGATACTGTCTTCAGATTCTTGCTTATCAAAGTAAATAATACTTTCACGTGGTGTCATCGCGGAAGGAACGGTACGAGACTCTAATTCAAACACGTTTTCAATCAGTTCATGTTCTTGCTTACGTAATACACCTGCAACCGCACCTGCTTCAACGACAGCAAAGATGTCATCAGAGGTAATGTCCTCGTTACGTGCTGTAGGTAATTTGAAAAGTTTGAAGATAAGGTTAGCAAGGCCATTAAAAAACCAGACGAATGGGCTAAGTACCGCAAGGCAAAAGCGCATTGGGTTGACAATATGAACCGCAATAGCTTCTGGTTTCACCATACCGATACGTTTAGGCGTCAAGTCCGCCACTAAGATGAATAGGCTAGTGACAATGGTGAATGACAGGATGGATGCTGTTTGCTGTGCCCAAATCGGCGATAGGAAGTTAATAAACAGTTCTTGCAGCGCTGGTGAAAATGCAGATTCGCCGACAATACCCGCTAAGATGGCGACAGCATTTAGGCCGATTTGTACTACCGTAAAAAATTTACCCGGCATTTCTTGTAATTTTAGAACGCGAGCGGCATTGATGTTGCCCTCATCGGCCATCAGTTTCAATTTAATGCGGCGGGAAGCTGCCAGTGAAATTTCTGACAACGAAAAAAATGCGCTAATTGCACATAATAAAAGAACGATCAGTAAACTATTAAGCATAAATTATCCAGATAATACCTTCAGGAACATCTGATCCATCGTAACGTTGGATCCCCTGAAGGTAACTGTCCTTACTACACAGATAAAAGTGGCGCGGAGTGCGCGAAAATTTGGTTAGTGGCGTTATTATAGCATTAGGTTAAATTATCTGCCTAGTTTATGTTCGGCGGCAAGCAAATACCAATTCCCCCCAATCCACAATAGCCCTCTGGATTCTTATGTAAGTATTGCTGATGGTAGTCTTCTGCAAAATAAAACTTATCCAATGGCGCAATTTCAGTGGTGATGGTGCGTGAGTCTTGTTGTGCCTTCATTGCTTGTTGATAGGCGCTTAGTGTGGCTTGTGCTTGTTGACACTGAGCATCAGAGACCGTATAGATCGCTGAACGGTATTGGGTACCAATATCTCCACCTTGGCGCATGCCTTGTGCAGGATCATGGTTCTCCCAAAATAGGGTTAATAAATCAGCATAGCTAATGACTTGTGGATCAAAAACAACACGAACAATTTCTGTGTGCCCCGTTAGACCTGTGCACACTTCTTCATAAGTTGGGTTAGGAGTGACCCCTCCACTGTAGCCTGCTGATGTTGAATATACCCCTTGCTGTTGCCAAAATAGTCTCTCTACACCCCAAAAACAGCCCATGGCAAAATACGCAATTTCGGCATTGTTCGGAATATTATCAATCGAATGATGGTTCACCGCATGATAAGGTGAATGGGGAATAGCGCTTTGTCTACCGGGTAGCGCTTGTGAAATACTCATTGGGTGTAACTTATTAGAAGACATAACGGATTCCTATGTGGGATGGCGTAAAATTTAGCTAAAAATTAGGATAAAAACTTGTATCTAACATTTATTTTACTCAAAATAAATTGATATTAAGTGTTTAGTCAAACTATCAATGATCTTAGGAGCGGGCGTGTCAAAATACCCTATCATCTGTTTTCTCTGCTTAACGGCGGCTGTGCCTGTAGCATATGGTGCAAATCTTCGCCTTAATATTGAAGGACTTGAAGGGCAAACAAATCAGAACGTCCGCGTTCAACTTTCTAATATTTCTCAAGATGAAGTGGTACCTAATGGTCGTTTTCGCGCTCGAGTTACCAAAGCTATCGAGGCTGGGTTAAGACCACTTGGCTATTATGAGCCAACGATTGAGTTTAGCTATCAAGAAAATAAGCCGCCAGCACGTTCGGTATTGACGGCGAAAGTCACTTTAGGTGAGCCAGTGACTGTGCAAGGGGTAAAAGTGGTATTAGAAGGGGGCGCAAAAACCGATCCTAACTATGCAAAAATGATTAAAAATAGCACCCCTAAAATTGGCACCATTCAAAATGATGGTGAATATGAAAGTTTTAAAGGCAAATTTAGCAGTTTAGCTATCCGCGAAGGTTATTTCGATGCCGTGATGGAAAAAAGCCAACTGGGTATTTCATTAGATCATCATGCGTCTTATTGGGATTTCGATTTTAATAGTGGTGAGCGTTATCGTTTTGGTGCAATTTCCTATGAAGGCTCACAAATTCGCTCTGATTACCTCAACAACTTAGCCCCTTTCAAAGAGGGTGAATATTATACCTCAGAGCAACTGGCTGAATTTAACCGCCGACTTGCAGAAACAGGTTGGTTTACATCTTCGATTGTCACACCAAATATTGCTAAAGCACGTGATAACCATACCGATATTTTGCCAATGGAAGGCGTGATGGTTCCTCGGGCAAAAAACTTTGTTGAGCTTGGTGGTGGTTATGCAACAGACGTTGGCCCTCGAGTAAAAGCAACATGGAACAAACCATGGGTCAACTCACGCGGGCAAAGTATTACATCCAGTATTAGTTTATCGCAGCCTGAACAAATTATTGATGCAAGCTATAAGATCCCTTTAAAAGTGAATCCACTTGAGCAGTATTATGCAGTGCAAGGGGGCTATAAGCGTACCAATTTAAACGATACAGAGTCAGATACAACGACCTTGAATGTGTCGCGTAACTGGGACTATTCAAGTGGTTGGCAGTATGGTGTCAATATGCGTTGGATGATGAGCCACTTTACACAGGCTGATGTCACTAATACTACTATGCTGCTTTATCCAGGGGCAAATGTGAGTCGAATTCGCCAGCGTGGTGGTGTGATGCCAAGTTGGGGGGATAGCCAGCGTTACTCTGTCGATTACTCTAACGAAATTTGGGGTTCCGATATTGATTTCCTTGTGCTGCAAACGAAACAAGTGTGGATCCGTTCCCCTTGGGAAGGTCATCGTTTTGTGGTCAGAGGGAACTTAGGTTGGATCGAAACTAATAGCTTCGACAAAGTACCACCTGATTTGCGTTTCTTCGCGGGTGGTGATGGTAGTGTACGTGGTTATGGATACCAAAAAATCTCACCAGAAGATAGCAAAGGCAAGCTGACAGGGGCATCAAAATTGGTGGTTGGCTCGGTCGAATATGATTATAACTTCACGGGTAATTGGTGGGGAGCTGCTTTCATTGACAGTGGTGAGGCGGTCAATGACATCAAGAAAAGTGATTTTAAAACGGGTGCGGGTGTTGGTATCCGTTGGGTTTCACCAGTAGGGCCGATCAAATTTGATCTAGCGACCCCGATTGGCGATCCTGATAACAATAAGATTCAATTCTATATCGGCTTGGGGACTGAACTATGAAATGGATGAAGTGGTTGAAATGGATAAGTCTCACCGTTTTATTAGTTTTGATCTTAGTTTTTGCTGCACTAGGTTGGGTACTGGGTACTCAATCGGGTCTACATTTTGCGTTAAATAGTGCAACGCGCTTCGTGCCTGGATTGGAAATTCGCTCGATTGAAGGGGATATTCGTGATCTGACCTTGGCAGGTGTTAAATATCAGATGCCGGGTGTGGATGTAAATGCAGAAAAACTCCATCTTGCCTTGCGGTTACGCTGTTTAACCAGTCGAGAGTTATGTATTGATGATCTTTCGACCGAAAATGTTGTGGTCGATGTTGATACTTCAAAAATGCCACCATCAGAAGAAACCCCACCTTCAGAGCCACTGACAGAGCTGAATGCACCACTAACGATTAGTCTAAATCAACTGCAATTAACATCAACTAAAGTCACTGTTGATGGTATGGCAATTGATTTAGCGAAATTCAAAACAGGTCTGCACTGGCAGAAAAAAGCGCTGACATTAGCACCGACTGACATTATTGATTTAGCGATTAATTTGCCCGTCAGCGAAGAGAAGCAGCCTGAACAGCCAGTGACAGAAACCCCAATTGGCGAAGAAAAATCGATTGGTGAAACACTAAAAGCGTTATTTGAGAAGCCATTATTGGCTGAATTACCTGACGTGATTTTGCCTGTAGATTTGGACGTTGAAGGGATCAATGGTTCGAATCTGCAACTTACCGGTGCGACAGAAGTTTCAATTAATCATTTGCGTTTGAAACTTTCCAATGATGGACAAAATGTTTTACTGAAACAGTTTACTGTTGATGCACCACAGGGCAATGTCGCTTTATCAGGTACGGCAACTTTAAAAGATAAGTGGCCTGTAGCGCTATCGATTACAGGAGAAAGCCGCCTTGATGATCTCAATGGTCAAAAAGTGGATTTATCACTGAAAGGTGGCCTGCTTGAAGAGCTAAAACTTGCGCTGAACCTTAGTGGGCCGATTAATGCAACCTTGAATGCCGAAACTGACCTTGGCCAAGCGGATTTACCTATCCTACTGACATTGGAAAGCCAAAAGTTAACGTGGCCGCTGGTAGGAGATGCGCAGTACCAATTAGATGGCACGCGTTTACGTTTGAACGGTCGCCCATCTGCTTACGATTTGTCATTACGTTCAGCAATAACAGGCCAAGAAATTCCACCATCCACCTTGATGTTAGATGCGAAAGGAAATGAAGAGCAAATTAACATTACCCGTTTACGTTTAGCTGCTCTGCAAGGTAATGCAGATATTACAGGGGTGGCGGATTGGAGCAAGGCAATCAGTTGGAATGCAGTACTAACATTATCAGGTATCAATACAGCGAAACAATGGCCTGAATGGCCAGCGAAGGTCGACGGTAAAATCGCGACACGAGGTAGTTTATACGGCGGCAGCTGGCAAATGCAAATCCCTGACATTTCCCTTGATGGCAATGTGAAAAATAATCAGTTAAAAGCACGCGGCCAAGCTTCTGGTAATGCGGCTGGGCAGTGGGATATACCTGAATTCAAACTTGCGTTAGGCAAAAATCAATTGGATGTGAAAGGGAGCCTTGCCGAAAAATGGAATTTAGATGCAAAAATTAATGCACCAGGGCTGGATGGTATTCTACCCGGCCTAGGCGGTGTGATTATTGGTGACGTTAAGTTACGAGGTGATCTCACTGCACCTGAGGTGGTTGCTGATTTAACCGCACGTGGTGTGAGATGGCAAAAAGATCTTGCGATTGATAATGTGGTTATCAAGGGCAACGTGGCTTCTGGCGAACAAATCAAAGGTGATTTGTCTGTTGTTGTGCGTCAGCTAAAACAAGGCGACATGATAGTCAGTAATCTGACATTAGATGCCAAAGGTAGTGAGAAAAAGCATACTTTAAAATTAGATGTTAAAGGTGAACCCGTTTCAGGGCATTTAACATTGGCGGGTGGGTTTGATCGTGAAACAGAGCAATGGAAAGGTAATCTAAGTAATACGCTGTTTGAAACCCCCGTTGGTGAGTGGCAGCTCAGTAAAGTCATGTCACTGGATTATGCTAATCAAACTCAAGAAGTGACGATTGGTACCCATTGCTGGGTCAATACCAATGCACGCCTTTGCGTTCCAAAACCAATTAAAGCAGGAAAAAGCGGTAGCGCAGATATTGTGCTAGAGCGTTTTGATCTAGCAATGTTGAAGCCTTTCTTGCCTGATGAAACGCGTGTTCGTGGTGTTTTCAGTGGTAAGGCTAACGTGGTATGGAAAGATAATGGTAGCTTGCCACAAGCCAAAGTGGATCTAAAAGGCGATGGTGTAAAAGCTGTTCAATTGGTTGATGGTACACGCTTACCATTGGAATTTGAAACATTGACATTGAACGCTGCATTACAAAATGGTAAAGCCAACCTGAATTGGTTATTTAAAATTGCCAACAATGGCCAATTGAAAGGTAATGTGCAAGTCTCTGATATTGAGAAAAAACGCCAGTTGTCAGGTAATGTTGAAATCAATTCGATTACCTTAGCCTTAATTAAACCACTGATTGGTGAAAAAGAAGTGGCTAATGGTGAATTAAATGCCAATTTACGCCTCGGTGGTACGGCCAATAGTCCATTACTTAATGGTAATTTGGCGCTCTCAGGGCTAGAAATAAAATCATCACTGATCCCATTTGATATCAAAAGTGGCAATTTAGGTATTGCTTTTAATGGCACCAGTTCTGTAATGAGTGGGCAAATTAATACTCCTGAGGGCTACTTAAACATTAACGGTGATGCAGATTGGCGTAAAGTAGATGCGTGGCGTGCGAAAGTGATGGCCGTGGGTAATAACCTGCGTGTCTCTATACCGCCGATGATCAAAGTGGATGTTCAGCCTGATATTGTATTTGAAGCTTCACCTTCATTATTGACGCTCAACGGCAGTGTAAATATTCCATGGGCGCGTATTACCGTTCAAGAGATCCCTGAATCAGCGGTAGGTGCATCTTCTGATGTCGTGATGTTAGACAGTAATCTGAAGCCTATTAATGAAACCAGTACACCAATTCCAATTCAAACCAATTTGGATATTAAGATTGGAAATGATGTACAGTTGGATGCTTTTGGTTTGAAAGCTCGCTTAACAGGTATGTTAAAAGTGCTGCAAAGCAAGCAGGGCTTGAGTCTTAATGGGCAAATTGATATCCCATCAGGGCGTTTCCATGCTTATGGGCAAGACTTAATTGTTCGTAAAGGGCAAATTCAGTTCTCTGGGCCACCGGAGCAACCTTTCTTGAATTTAGAGGCGATCCGTAATCCAGATAACACGGCTGATGGTGTTATTGCAGGGGTTAAAGTTACAGGACTTGCAGACAAACCGAAAGTCGAGATATTCTCTGAGCCAGCCAAAACTCAGCAAGAAGCATTATCCTATCTGTTACGCGGAGAAGGATTAGAAAGCGGAGATGCTAACGGTTCTCAAATGACCTCAATGCTAATCGGTCTCGGGGTGGCACAAAGTGGTCAACTTGTCGGTAAAATTGGTGAGACATTTGGGGTATCCGATCTGGCGCTCGATACCCAAGGGGTAGGTGATAAATCCCAAGTGGTGGTGAGCGGCAAAATTACTAATGACCTACAAATTAAGTATGGTGTTGGTATATTTGATTCATTGGCAACGCTAACATTACGTTATCGATTAATGCCTAAATTATATTTGGAAGCAGTGTCTGGTGTTAATCAGGCTCTTGATCTCCTTTACCAATTTGAGTTTTAGAATATGCGTGTAATTGTTTATGGCAGTTTAAGGCGCAAGCAGGGAAATCATCACTGGATGACTTATGCTCAATTATTAGGAGAGCATAAGTTAGAAGGCTATGAGCTTTACGATCTTGGGTATTATCCAGCCGTTGTCAAAGGGGATGGTGTGATTGAGTGCGAAGTTTACCGTATCAATCCGTCTATTTTGACTGAACTCGATGAGCTAAAGAAAAATTCACAGGACTATGTTCGAGAATTGATCCCTACGCCATATGGTAATGCTTGGATTTATCTCTATCGTCATTCCGTTGACGGCTTGCACCGCATCAAGAGTGGTGATTGGCTAAAACGCCACGAAGAAGAGTAATAAAAAAGGCTCTGGCAGTGATGCCAGAGCCTTTTATCCCTGAAAGGGGAAAATTATTTTTTCGCAGCGCGTTCGAAAGAAGCGATAATTTCAGCTTTAGCCGCCGCCGCATTATCCCAACCATCAACTTTAACCCACTTACCTTTTTCGAGATCTTTGTAGTGTTCAAAGAAATGGGTGATTTGTGCACGCAGTAATTCAGGCAGGTCGTTCACATCTTTAATGTGATCGTATTCTTTGCTCAGTTTAGTGTGTGGTACTGCAACCAGCTTCGCATCTTCACCTGACTCATCGGTCATTTTCAGCACGCCAACTGGGCGGCAACGGATCACTGAACCTGGTTGTAATGGATATGGCGTTGGAACTAACACATCAACAGGGTCACCATCTAAAGACAGAGTGTGGTTGATGTAACCATAGTTACATGGATAGAACATCGCTGTAGACATGAAACGATCTACAAACAGAGCGCCAGAGTCTTTATCAACTTCATATTTGATTGGATCTGCGTTAGCAGGGATTTCGATAATAACGTAGATATCTTCTGGCAGATCTTTACCTGCCGGTACATTGTTCAGGCCCATGAAAAAGTATCCTTTATGTTAAAAACTAATATAGTCATCAATATGTTAAGTTGCATAAATGCAACTTGTATCATGATTGATACATAACGTGGGGGGTATTATAGCCGTAAAGAGGGGTAAAACTCACTAGTTGGTGGGGCATTCATAAAAAAAAGCTGAGTCAGTAGGGCAAAAAAGGCGGGTTTTCCCGCCTTTACTCAGTGAAACAGATTATTCAGTGTCAGGGAACTCACGCATGAATGATTCTGCTTTTTCAACCATAGATTCGGTGCCAACAAAGAACGGCGCTCGTTGGTGAAGTTCACTTGGAATAATATCTAAAATACGATCACGGCCATTGCTTGCTTTACCGCCAGCTTGCTCAGCGAGGAAAGCAATTGGGTTGCATTCGTACAGTAGACGAAGTTTACCATTAGGGTGGCTTGCTGTGCTTGGGTAGATGTAAATCCCACCTTTAAGCAAGTTACGATGGAAATCCGCGACTAATGAACCAATGTAACGCGTCGTATATGGGCGTCCTGTTGCTTCATCTTGTTCTTGGCAGTACTTAATGTATTTTTTAACACCCATAGGGAACTTGATGTAGTTACCTTCGTTAATTGAATACATTTTACCTTCTGCTGGGAACATGACTTTCTCATGAGATAGGCAAAATACACCAAGAGATGGGTCATAGGTGAAGGCATGCACGCCGCAACCTGTGGTATAAACCAACATGGTTGATGAACCATAAACAACATAGCCGGCAGCCACTTGGCGATGACCTGGTTGCAAGAAATCTGCTTCAGTCACTGATTGGCCAATTGGGGTAATACGGTGGTAGATAGAGAAGATAGTGCCGACGGAAACGTTTACATCGATATTTGAAGAACCATCCAGTGGATCCATTAAAACGACGTATTTCGCGTTTTCTGCGCGGTCACCTTCGAAAATGACAATTTCATCTTCTTCTTCGGAGGCAATACCGGCAACTTCTCCGCGTGCTTTCAAAGCCGCTTTCAGTTTTTCATTTGCATACAGGTCAAGCTTCATCTGGACTTCACCTTGAACATTCGACACACCGCTTGTGCCAAGAATGTCTACCAGCCCAGCTTTATTTATATCACGATGGATAATTTTAGCGCCCAGTTTAATCGCTGACAGTAATGCCGTCAGTTCTCCTGTTGCATGAGGAAAATCTTGTTGCTTATCGACGATGAATTCGCCTAATGTTTTCATGACGAAGGTCCTGAATATAATTGACAGAGGTTTGTAGGGAGGGATTGTACCTTACCCTGCGGGTGGAGTTTATCTAAATTAAAAAAAGATTCATAGGTTAATGCATTTATAAACCTGCATTTGATAGGTAGAATAGTGACAAACCTCATGCTATTGGATGGAAAATAATGCACATACATATTTTGGGTATTTGCGGTACGTTTATGGGAAGCTTGGCAATACTGGCTCGCTCACTTGGCCATAAAGTCACGGGCTCTGATGCAAATGTGTACCCTCCTATGAGTACCTTGCTCGAAAAACAAGGTATTGAACTCATTCAAGGTTATGATCCTAGCCAGCTTGAACCCGCGCCGGATATGGTGGTTATTGGCAATGCAATGACACGCGGTAATCCATGTGTAGAAGCCGTATTAGAGAAAGGGCTAACTTATACTTCAGGTCCTCAATGGTTGCATGATCATGTTTTACCTGAGCGCTGGGTTCTTGCGGTTGCAGGCACCCACGGTAAAACTACTACGGCGGGTATGCTAGCTTGGATTTTAGAAGATTGTGGCTACAAACCTGGTTTTTTAATTGGTGGCGTGCCGGGCAATTTTGAAGTGTCAGCACAATTGGGTGAAAGCCCATTTTTTGTCATAGAAGCTGATGAATATGATTGTGCATTTTTCGATAAACGCTCGAAATTTGTCCATTACAGCCCAAGGACATTGGTACTTAATAACCTCGAATTCGATCATGCTGATATTTTTGACGACCTTGAGGCGATCCAAAAGCAATTCCACCATTTAGTTCGTATTGTGCCAAGCAGCGGTAAAATCTTTATGCCTGATAATGATTCGAACTTAAAGCAAGTGATTGGCATGGGGTGCTGGAGCGAACAAGAATTTATTGGCGAGCATGGTGAATGGCAAGCACGTAAATTGAGCCATGATGGCAGCCAGTTTGAAGTTTTTTATCAAACGAAAAAGGTCGGCGAAGTTAGCTGGTCACAAGTGGGTAATCACAATATTCATAATGGGCTGATGGCAATTGCAGCAGCGCATCATGTTGGCGTTCCCGCAGAAGAAGCCTGCCGTGCATTGGGGGAATTCATTAACGCGCGTCGCCGTTTAGAATTACGTGGTGTTGAAAATGGCGTGAGTGTTTATGATGACTTCGCTCATCATCCTACGGCGATCTTAGCGACGCTCGAAGCGCTACGCAGTAAGGTTGGTGGCACATCGCGTATTATTGCTGTATTGGAGCCTCGCTCTAACACCATGAAAATGGGGATCAGTAAAAACGATATAGCTCCAGCACTAGGTCGTGCTGATGAAGTGTTTCTTTTCCAACCATCAAACATTCCTTGGATGGTTACTGATATTGCAGAAAATTGTGTCCAACCTGCGCGCTGGAGTTCTGATATTGAAGCACTGACGAATATGGTGATCGAAACTGCACAGCCCGGTGATCATATTTTAGTCATGAGTAATGGTGGCTTTGGTGGGATCCACGGTAAATTGCTGGCAGGGCTAAAAAAGAAAGCAGAATTTGAGCACGAAGAGTAGTATTTTTCAAAAATTTTAACGACTGTCGCCGAACATAATGCGTTTGTCAGCAGTCTGAGGCAGCTGAGGCTGCCTTTTTCATTCATATAGTGAATGAACTGCCTATGAAAGAAAGTTAGACAAAATATTCGGATGAAGAAGGCGGCGAGAAAGCTCCCGCCTGTGATAGAGTTTTGATTAAAGTTCTTGATCAAATAACGTCAGAATGGCTTCATAAAGCTCTTCGGTAGTGAAGTTATTGGCAGGGGTTGAAAAAATGGTGTCATCACCTGCGATACTTCCCAAAATACCTTCTGCTTTGCCCAAAGAATCGAGTAAGCGAGCGATTAGCTGTGCTGCACCTGGGCTAGTTCTAATAACAACCACTGAGTGGTTATAATCGATATCGAGAACAAGGTTTTTTAGCGGACTAGTCGCTGTTGGTACGCCCGGCTCTGCTGGTAAGCAGTAGACCATTTCCATTTTTGCGTTACGTGTTCGTACAGCACCGAACTTTGTTAACATTCTGGAAATTTTGGATTGGTTGATATTTTCAAACCCTTGCTCTTGTAGTGCGATAACTATCTCAGCTTGCGAGCTAAATTTTTCTTCTTTTAGTAGGGCTTTAAAAGCCTTAACCAAGTCTTCTTGTTTAGACGGTGTACGCATAATAAACCCATCCTTTGACTATAAATTGAGTTGCATTATCCGTAAATGTGAATTTTTATGCAACAAAATTGCGTGGTGACGATTTTATAGATAATAGCAACTCATTATCTTCATTAGATTTTGATCAAAGAATCGTTTTGTAATAGTGATCTTGCTATGAATTCAGCAAACAAAATAGTAAGTTATTTTAAACGGTTATCTATTTTTTTTCGGAAAATATGACAAGTCGCATAGAGAGATAATGCAATTTGCCAATAAAAGGTGTAAATTTTTTGTTAATCACTTTGTGAAGTAAATCATGAACGGCAGTAAAAACAGTTTATTATGCAAAAATCAATAGTGATAAAAACTATTTGTTAAAAAAGTGCCCCTTATCTCATTAACAGATAAGGATTTTGTTTAGAATAGTCAAAATCAATGTTGAAAATTATTTGCGTTAATATGTTTCAGTATCTGTTAATGAATTGTTTTTTATCAGTAATGTACTAAATACATAACAAGATGAATTCATATACTTTTTAAAGTACAAATAAAGGAGTTTCAGAATGAAAGTTGCAGTTCTCGGTGCAGCAGGTGGTATCGGTCAGGCTCTGGCCCTTCTTCTTAAAAATCAGCTCCCAGCAGGTTCAGAACTCTCTCTCTACGACATCGCACCAGTAACTCCAGGTGTCGCCGCAGACCTCAGCCACATTCCTACCGACGTTAAAGTTGTTGGTTTTTCAGGTGAAGATGCAACGCCAGCACTGAAAGGTGCCGATGTTGTTCTGATCTCTGCTGGTGTTGCACGTAAACCAGGTATGGATCGTTCAGACCTATTTAATGTTAACGCAGGTATCGTGCGTAATTTGGTTCAGCAAATTGCAACGACTTGCCCGAAAGCATTGATCGGCATTATCACTAACCCAGTTAACACTACGGTTGCTATCGCTGCTGAAGTATTGAAAAAAGCAGGCGTATATGACAAAAACCGCTTATTTGGTGTGACAACACTGGATATTATCCGTTCTAACACTTTCGTTGCTGAACTGAAAGGCAAGAAAACTCACGAAATCGAAGTGCCAGTTATCGGCGGGCACTCAGGTGTGACAATTCTACCTTTATTGTCTCAGATCCCTGGTGTAAGTTTCACTGATGAAGAAGTTGCTGCATTAACTAAGCGTATCCAAAATGCAGGTACTGAGGTTGTTGAAGCTAAAGCAGGTGGCGGGTCAGCAACACTGTCTATGGGCCAAGCAGCTGCACGTCTTGGCTTATCTCTGATCCGTGGTCTACAAGGTGAGCCTAACGTCATTGAATGTGTTTACACTGAAGGTGATGGCGAACATGCACGTTTCTTCGCCCAGCCAGTTCGCTTAGGTAAAAATGGTATTGAAGAGCATATTTCTTTCGGTAAGTTGAGTGACTTTGAACAAAAAGCACTGAAAGATATGTTAGAAGTACTGAAAAATGATATTGAGCTTGGTGAAAAATTCATTAACGGCTAATAACTGTTAATCACTTTATCATCAGCCGATGAAAACCGCTGACCTGGCATTGAATGTCGATCAGCGGTTTTTTTATATTCGTTTAGCCCTCGGATTGTGGCTTATCCCTTACTTTTCTTTCCAATAATTCACCTGTAATTGGATTGAAATAGCGGCTTGGCCAGATTTCAGAGGGATGAATCTCTAGGTAGTTGGCAATAATCCATTCACCTTTTGGCCATGGGCGAGACAACGCATTAGCTAGTGTTGATGAACTTAGGCCTGCATGGCGAGAAATCGCCGCTAAAGTTGTGCCTCGCTTACGTAAAGCCGCGATAATGTCTGCTGGATGCCAATCCGATTTCCGTAAAATCATTTTTTAGTCCTTTTTTTACTCAGAATCATGTAGAGTTAATGGTACATCTAACAGAAGATTGTGATACATTCACTGCAACCGTCCTGTTATTGGAAATAAAATAACAGAAATTTCCCAAAAATATTTCTAATTTTCTATAAAAATTCAGTTTTATGAAAGAGATTCTGTTTTTGTGAAATATAAGAAAGTACTAGCATCTATATTTGCGAGCCAATATAACGTATTGAAAATAAAAACTAACTAGTTTTAGTTATCTATAAAAATGGCATATTAATGATAGCAGTTAAAAGTGCCCTTAATATAGAAACAGCATAATAGAGAAAAAACAGAGTTGTCAGGCGGTTGCTAGCCAATTTATTGTTATTAAAAGAAATTAAAATAGACTTTACATGCATAACTTATAAATTAATTAATAATAAATTTTCATAAAACAAAACAGAATAAGGTTATTAAGAAAATAAACGCATTTTTCAGCAATTATTATTTAATTGTAAACGTGACTAGGAGGGTCAGACATGCAAAAAGAATGGTTAACAGCTAAGGAGTTAGTTGGTTTAAAGGGACTTCCAATGACAACTCAAGGTATTAATGCGATGGCTCGTAGGGAAAACTGGCTTTGCCGTAAACGACGAGGTATTCAAGGTAAAGCGCTGGAATATCATATTAATAGTCTACCGGAAGGCTTATTCGAACCCTCTTCTGTCTATGAAACACCAACGCCTTATCAAGTAAAAAATAATGACAGTGCATTTATTTGGCAAGAGGTTTACAACCAACTATCAACAGAAGAACGTAGCAAGATATTGGCATTTATTATGCGTGAAGGTGTAATCGCATTAGTGGATTTAATTAATAAAAAATAATTTACCTGAAAAATTGGTTGATAGTAATTAATAAAGAATACAAATGTATATACTCTAAATAATTCAGGTTTCAGCTAGGCGACTAGCGAACAAATCGCTAGGATGCATAGAAAGCACTGTAACTGGTATGCGTGAATACAGTCACTATACTTTAACGAACAGCGCTCTAATTTGAAGTGTGACGAGTATAGCAGCGAATTATTCTTGGTTAATAATCTTTTTAGGTATAACAGCCTCAACGGCAGATTTCATCATATAAGTTCGAAAGAGATAATATGAAAAAAATGTGGTTCACTGCGAAAGAATTAGCAGGTTTAGAAGGCTTACCTACCTCTCCTCAAGGCATCAATCTAATGGCAAGAAGAGAGGGATGGAAAAATCGTCGTAAGCGTGGTGTGCAAGGTAAAGCCGTAGAGTATTATTTAGATAGCCTGCCTGGGGAAATACAGGGTCAATTGAGTCTTGCTGAACCTACTATTGGCTATCAAAGCCACAGGATGGATGGTTCACAAATCTGGACGGAAGCTTACTACCAGCTGACAGAAGTCGAGCGAGATAAAGTGGTTAAATATATCCTACGTTACGGCCTGTCATCATTATTGGTTCAGATAGATAAAGAAGAAAAAGGGGAAGAATAGGTCCATTCCCCTCTAACTCACTCTATTTGCAACTAGGAGTGGCGTGAAATAGCGACTTCAGCAAGGCTGATAAGCGCATCTTTGTATATAGAATCATCAATGATACTTAAAGCATCAATAGCTTTTTGTGATTCTTGTTGTGCTCGGGCATAGGTATACTCAAGAGACCCACAGCGTTTCATGGTTGCAAGTACGGATTCCAACAGATGGCGGCCATTACCTTGTTCAATTGCTTTGCGGATCATTGCTGACTCTTCTTCCGTTCCATGATTCATGGCATGGAGAAGAGGGAGTGTTGGTTTCCCTTCATCAAGATCATCGCCGGTGTTTTTCCCCAATTGCGTATTATCAGCATCGTAATCTAACAAATCGTCGATCAATTGGAACGCAGTACCTAGATAACGACCATAGTCTTGAAGTGCTTTCTCTTGTTCAGATGTTGCCGATGCTAAAATAGCAGAAGCATGGGCTGCAGCCTCAAATAAACGTGCTGTTTTGCTGTAGATAACCTGCATATAGTTATCTTCAGTAATATTAGGATCATTGCAGTTCATGAGCTGTAAAACTTCACCTTCCGCGATCACATTGGTCGCTTCTGACATTAGTTTTAATACGCGCATGGAATCAAGATCCGTCATCATCTGGAAGGATCGTGTATAAATAAAGTCACCTACAAGGACGCTAGCAGCATTACCAAAGACGGCATTAGCTGTTTGTTTGCCGCGTCGCATATCGGATTCATCAACTACATCGTCATGCAATAAAGTAGCGGTATGGATAAATTCGATCAAGGCGGCAACTTGGATATGCTTATGTCCTGAATAGCCAAGGGATCGTCCAGCCAGTACTGCGATCATCGGGCGGATCCTTTTCCCGCCGCCGCTAACAATGTAATAACCAAGCTGGTTAATTAGCGCAACGTCTGAATTCAATTGACTGAGGATCACTTCGTTTACCGCTGACATATCCTCGCTGGTCAGTTCAACAATAGATTCTAAATTCATTGTAATTTATTCATATTATTAAATTTTAGCCGCCACCAACTCATAAAATAGGTGCCGCCATTAGAACAGTTATCTTGTAAGCATAACATTAATATTTCTAAGATAATTAGTTGTAATGCAAAAAATGTTTAAATAAGTAACAATTCGAGTTATCCATCATAAATTAATGGTTGGCTAGCGTATCAAATAAAAAAGTCGGTTTTTTTGTGATCTAACTGCATTATTGGCTTGTGTTCTGATGCTTTTTTGCGTAGAATTCGCGCCCTATTGTGAATATTTTATAGCGTGCTCTTGAATTAAATTTTTTAGCGGGTACGCGGAAAGCGGAGTTAATATGTACGCGGTTTTCCAAAGTGGTGGTAAACAACACCGAGTTAGCGAAGGTCAAACTGTCCGCCTAGAAAAGCTGGACATCGCAACAGGTGAAACTGTTGAATTTGATCACGTTCTGATGGTTGCTAACGGCGACGATATCAAAATCGGCGCTCCTGTCGTTGAAGGCGTTAAAGTTAAAGCGGAAGTGGTTGCTCACGGTCGTGGCGATAAAGTTAAAATCGTTAAGTTCCGTCGTCGTAAACACAGCCGTAAACAACAGGGTCACCGTCAGTGGTTCACTGATGTTAAGATCACTGGCATCGCTTAAGATTTAGGAGAGCAGATTAATGGCACACAAAAAGGCTGGCGGCTCGACTCGTAACGGTCGCGATTCAGAAGCAAAACGTCTGGGTGTAAAACGTTTCGGTGGTGAAGCTGTATTAGCAGGTAGCATCATCGTTCGTCAACGTGGTACTAAATTCCACGCAGGTAACAACGTAGGTTGTGGCCGTGACCACACTCTGTACGCTTTAGCGGACGGTAAAGTTAAATTTGAAGTTAAAGGTCCTAACAATCGTAAATTTATCAGCATCGAAGCTGAATAAGTTTTCTGACTTTTAATTCGAATTAAAGCCCTGCAAAAACTTTTTGCGGGGCTTTTTATATTCAAAATACGCCATCTCTGGGTAACGCGGCCATCCAGCACTATAATATGGCTATCAAACGGAGAAAGAATTATGAAATTTGTTGATGAAGCCAAAATATTGGTTGTGGCGGGAGATGGTGGCAATGGTTGTGTCAGCTTCCGCCGTGAAAAATATATTCCAAAAGGTGGACCTGACGGCGGTGACGGCGGTGACGGCGGTGATGTCTACTTACAAGCAGACGAAAACCTCAACACCCTGATCGATTACCGTTTTGAGAAGTCTTTCCGTGCTGAGCGCGGTCAAAATGGTCAAAGCCGTGAGTGCACAGGCAAACGTGGTCAAGATATCACGATTAAAGTGCCCGTAGGAACGCGTGTACGCGATTTAGGTACTGGAGAGGTACTTGGAGACATGACGCGTCATGAACAGCGTCATATGGTCGCTAAAGGCGGTTTTCATGGTTTAGGCAACACCCGCTTCAAATCTTCAGTTAACCGTGCTCCACGTCAACGTACTATGGGTACGCCAGGTGAAACACGTGACTTGATGTTAGAATTGATGCTATTAGCTGATGTAGGGATGCTGGGGATGCCTAATGCAGGTAAATCCACCTTCATTCGCTCGGTATCAGCAGCAAAACCAAAAGTTGCCGATTATCCATTTACAACACTTGTGCCTAGTTTAGGTGTAGTGCGCATGGATAACGAAAAAAGCTTTGTGGTTGCTGATATCCCAGGTTTGATTGAAGGGGCAGCTGAAGGCGCAGGTTTAGGGATCCGTTTCCTTAAACACTTGGAACGTTGCCGAGTGTTATTGCACCTGATCGACATTTGTCCGATCGATGAGTCTGATCCTGTCGAAAACGCCAAGATCATTGTTAGCGAACTTGAAAAATACAGTGAAAAACTGGCAGAGAAACCACGTTGGTTAGTGTTTAACAAAGTGGATATTTTAGGTGCTGAAGAGTCCGCTGCGCGTGCGGCTGAGATTGCTAAAGCAATGGGCTGGGAAGATAAATACTATATGATCTCTGCGGTGAATCACGAAGGCGTGAAAGCACTGTGCTGGGACATTATGGAGTTTATGGAAACTCAACCGCGCAATATGGCAGTAACAGAAGACGAGAAGCAGCCTGAAAAAGTTGAATTTATGTGGGATGACTATCATAAAGAGCAACTCGAAGGTGCAGAAGATCTCGATGATGATTGGGATGACGATTGGGATGATGAAGACGACGAAGGCGTCGAAATCATTTATCAAAAGTAAGCTGATCATTTAGACGATTAAAAAAGCCCACATTATTATTATTGTGGGCTTTTTGTTTGAAATAGAATCAAACGATCAATTTTTTTGGTAAAGATCTTTATAGAGTCGACTTTCAAAACGAACTAACGGAACACGTCGGCTGCGTTGTTGGCTTTGAGGTACTGCATAGGCAGAAATATATTGCACGAACGCAACACGCTGACCACTTGCTGTTGTAATAAAGCCCGCAAGGTTATACACCCCTTGTAGCGCTCCTGTCTTAGCAGAAACTTTGCCATTCACACCTGCTTCATCTAAACCGCCACGATAGCGCAATGTACCGTCATGGCCGGCTAGAGGTAGCATCGAAATAAAATCAAGCTGTTGATCGTTTTTGGCGATAAACTGCAACACTTCCATCATTGTGGCTGGTGTGATGAGGTTATGGCGAGACAAACCCGAGCCGTCGACCATCACGGTATTACCTAGATCGATTCCTGCTTTTTGTTTTAGAACTTGGCGAACTGCATCGGATCCTGAGCGCCATGTACCCGGCACGCCATAATAATCACGACCAATAGTCCTAAAAACGGTATCAGCGATCATGTTGTCAGATTTTTTCAACATCACCTTAAGTAAGTCATGTAATGGCTTCGATTCTGTTTTCACCAATACTTGCGATTGAGCTGCTGGGAAGGTGCGTTTTTTCACATGGCCTGTAATTTCAATACCTGCGTTTAGTAATTCATTTTTAACAATCGCACCTGCATAGCTGGCACCATTCTGTACTGCAAAGGCGAGGGGCAAAGGCTCACTACGCTGTGATAAGCAGCCCGTTAATGTATAACGATTTAACTCACCGGGAACTACATCAAGTTCACAGTAACGTCCTTCAGGCGCACCTTTAGCAATGGTCTTGACTTCACTAAACATATTAACGGGATAGAAGCTAGCCGACTTGATATAAGCCATATCACCCACTTTCTCTGCGGGGTAAAGAGATACAGAAAAACAGTTGCGGTCAATAATAGCTGCTGCCGGTGGAGCACTAAAGCATTGAGTCATATCATTCCACACCCACCCTGGTGCTTTGTCATGGCTGGTAAATGCAGAAATATCGACGATCAAATCGCCATCGACTTTATGAATACCAACTTGTTTTAACGCATTAACCATATTGCGTATTTGTTGGCGTGTAAGAGTGGGATCGCCGCTGAAGCGGATCACAAGATCACCCGCTAATGTATTATTGTTCAGTTTCGCATCAGTCTCAAAGTTAGTGACGAAACGATAATCAGGCCCCAGTTGCAAAAGAGCTGCTAGCGCAGTCACCACTTTTTGTGTACTGGCAGGCAATGCCATTTGCTGCGCATTGTAATCAATAATGGGGGTATCACTACCAACTTTCTGCGCAACCAGAGCGAGGTTAGTACCATCGGGTAAATATTGCTTATAATCATCAATCGGAATAGCAAGCGCTTGCCCAACTGTAAAAGTGAGTCCTAAAGTGATGATCCATTTTCTGGTGAGTGTTAATAACGGCATAAATTTCACGCATTAGGGTAGACATAGTGTACATACTAAAGTGTAATGCCTAAAAAAGTAAACGATGACCCGCTATTAAGTCTACGTTAGAATGGTTACCATTGTGATAAGATAAGTGTGTGAATGGGTTTTCAAAACGTATTCACGGCCTGTGTATTGTTCAAACACCCCCCTTATTTTGTAGGGTGTTTAGTGTACTGTTGTTACAAAAATCAGGAAGATACTTATTTTTAGATAGGATTGAAACAGAGGTATTTATCAATGAAACAGATTCCAATGACGGTATTTGGTGCAGATAAACTTAGAGAAGAACTCGAGTTTCTTAAATCTGTCCGCCGCCCGGAAATTATTGCATCAATTGCTGAAGCACGTGAACATGGTGACTTGAAAGAGAACGCAGAATATCACGCAGCCCGTGAACAGCAGGGGTTCTGTGAAGGTCGAATTCAAGAAATTGAATCTAAACTTTCTCATGCTCAAGTGATTGATGTGACTAAAATGTCAAATAACGGTCGTGTCATTTTTGGTGCAACAGTGAGTGTTTTGAATGTCGATACCGATGAAGAATTGACTTATCGTATTGTTGGGGATGATGAAGCAGATATTAAGGTTAATCTGATTTCTGTTAACTCTCCGATTGCTCGTGGTTTGATAGGTAAGGAAGTTGATGACGTTGTTGTTATCAAAACACCGGGTGGCGATGTAGAGTTCGAAATTCTTAAAGTTGAGTATATCTGATTCCTATTTCACTGAATTGGTTATATTATTTTACGGTATTAGTGAAAAAAGGCCGCTAGTGGCCTTGAAGTGGTTGACGGAGCGGGATAAAAGCGTAGTTTTTCCCGCTTCGTGTGATTAGCCGAAAATCAAATAAATTGATTTTCCTTGTTTATTTCAACGACCTTAATGACTGTAGCTAAACATAATTATGTTTTTCCGCAGTGAAAAAGGCCGAAAGCGGCCTTTTTCTTCATATAAAAGCTGCCTTTAATGGCATTTTTATATAAATTAAGGGTAATTATTTAGGTAAAATAATTTTTCGTTCAGCAGATGGGCGGTAAAGAACAAGTATCTTGCCTATAATTTGTACATTAGCAGCACCTGTTTCGCGAACAATCGCTTCAGCGATCAAATTTTTAGTTTCGCGGTCTTCGCCTGCGATTTTGACTTTGATAAGCTCATGGTGAGCTAATGAAAGTTCAATTTCAGCTAAAACACCTTCAGTTAACCCATTGTTGCCAATCATAACAACAGGGTTTAGGTGGTGAGCTAGGCTTTTCAGGTGCTGAATTTGTTTTTTATTAAGATTCATCGATTTTTTACTTCTTTAGTATTGAAAATGGCTTATTCTACCGCCATCTGATATCTATCACCATCAATTAATCTCTATCGGGTGGTAAAGAAGTGACAATAAATACCCAAAATATTCAGGTTATATGTTAGTAACAGTGTTAGTAGGCATGTAGTTGTGGGGATATTGGGAATAGATGTGTTTCTATGTGTATAGTTGGAAAATTCAATGACCAGTAAAAAACGTTCGGCAAGCTCCAGCCGTTGGCTGCAAGAACATTTTAGTGATAAATATGTTCAGCAAGCACAAAAGAAAGGGCTTCGCTCGCGTGCATGGTTTAAACTGGATGAAATCCAGCAAGGTGATAAAATTTTTAAACCAGGTATGACCGTTGTTGATTTGGGTGCTGCACCCGGAGGTTGGTCACAGTATGTTGTCAGCCAAATAGGCCAAAATGGTCGGGTGATTGCATGTGATATATTACCAATGGATCCTATCGTTGGCGTCGATTTCCTTCAAGGGGATTTTCGTGACGAGGCGGTGCTAGCAGCGTTGTTGGAACGAGTTGGTGATAAAAAAGTTCAGGTAGTCATGTCTGACATGGCACCTAATATGAGCGGGACTCCAGCGGTCGATATACCTCGATCAATGTATCTGGTTGAGTTAGCTTTGGATATGTGCCGTGCAGTATTGGCTCCTGGGGGAAGTTTTATTGTCAAAGTGTTCCAGGGAGAAGGCTTTGATGAGTACCTAAGGGATATCCGTTCCCTATTTACGAAAGTAAAAGTTCGTAAACCCGAATCTTCGCGGGCACGATCGCGTGAAGTATACATTGTAGCGACAGGGCTAAAACTGTAGTACCCTGAGCGTTATTTGTTAACACAGTTGTAATATGAGGTTAATCCCTTGAGTGACATGGCGAAAAACCTGATTCTCTGGTTAGTCATCGCAGTTGTTCTGATGTCCTTGTTCCAGAGTTTTGGCCCAAGCGATTCGAATAGTCGCAGAGTCGATTATTCTACGTTTATCAATGAGTTAGCCCAGGATCAGGTACGTGAAGTTCGTATCACAGGTCGTGAATTAAACGTCAGAAAGGCGGATAATAGCCGCTATACAACTTATCTTCCTATGCAGGATGAGAAGCTGTTAGATACCATGCTAAACAAGCATGTAACTGTCGTTGGTGAACCACCAGAAGAACCTAGCTTACTAACATCTATCTTTATTTCCTGGTTCCCAATGCTTCTGCTGATTGGTGTCTGGATCTTCTTTATGCGCCAAATGCAAGGTGGTGGCGGTAAAGGGGCAATGTCATTCGGTAAAAGCAAAGCGCGAATGCTGACTGAAGACCAGATCAAAACAACCTTTGCAGATGTCGCAGGTTGTGATGAAGCAAAAGAAGAAGTTGGCGAAATCGTTGAGTTCTTACGTGAACCAGCGCGTTTCCAAAAGTTGGGTGGTAAAATTCCAAAAGGCGTCCTGATGGTAGGGCCCCCAGGTACGGGTAAAACATTGCTTGCTAAAGCGATCGCTGGCGAAGCAAAAGTCCCATTTTTTACTATTTCAGGTTCTGACTTTGTCGAAATGTTTGTGGGTGTTGGTGCATCTCGTGTGCGTGACATGTTCGAACAAGCGAAAAAAGCCGCGCCTTGTATTATCTTTATCGATGAAATCGATGCGGTCGGTCGTCAGCGTGGCGCTGGTTTAGGTGGTGGTCACGATGAGCGTGAGCAAACGTTGAACCAAATGTTGGTTGAGATGGACGGTTTTGAAGGTAATGAAGGTATTATTGTCATTGCAGCGACTAACCGTGCAGACGTACTCGACCCTGCGTTATTACGTCCAGGCCGTTTCGACCGTCAAGTTGTGGTTGGTTTACCTGATGTACGTGGCCGTGAACAAATTCTGAAAGTTCATATGCGTCGTGTACCGATTGACCCGAACGTAGATACGTTTATTTTGGCACGTGCAACGCCAGGTTTTTCTGGTGCTGAATTGGCTAACTTAGTCAACGAAGCCGCACTGTTTGCAGCTCGTGCAAATAAGCGTGTGGTGTCAATGGTTGAGTTTGAAAAAGCGCGTGACAAGATTTGGATGGGTGCTGAGCGTCGTTCTCTGATGATGACTGAAGAGCAAAAAGAATCGACGGCTTACCATGAAGCAGGGCATATGATCGTGGGTCATTTGATGCCTGAGCATGATCCTGTTCATAAAGTCACAATTGTACCTCGTGGGCAAGCACTGGGTGTGGCTTTCTTCTTACCTGAAGGTGATGAAGTAAGTCGTAGCCGTTTGAAACTTGAGGGTATGATTGCAACCGCTTATGCAGGTCGTATCTCAGAAGAGCTGATTTACGGTCGCGATAAAGTAACAACAGGTGCTTCATCTGATATTCAATTTGCAACGAATACTGCACGTAACATGGTAACTCAATGGGGCTTCTCAGACCGTTTGGGCCCAATGCAGTATTCTAAAGAGGAAGGCCCTGCATTCTTAGGTCGTTCTTCAGGCAATGGCTCAGGTATTTCTGATGAAACAGCACGTATTGTTGATGAAGAAATCAAAATTATCCTAGACCATTGTTACCAGCTAGCTTATAAAACGCTAACAGACAATATTGATATTTTGCATGCCTCTAAAGATGCATTATTGAAATATGAAACGATTGATATGCCTCAGATTGATGATCTGATGAATAGACGTCCAGTGCGTGAGCCAGCAGGTTGGGATGAAGACAAAAAAGTCAGTAATGTAACAGGTTCGTTTGGTGCAGGTTCTAGTAGTTCAAAACCTGAAACAAACACTGAGACTTCTTCATCTGAAGAACCAAAAAATAGCGCTGATGAATCTAACTCATCAGACAATACTAACGATAATAAACCACAGTAAGTTATTGTTAGATTAGTAATATGAAACCCCAGTTTACTGGGGTTTTTTACATTGAGGTATAATAGTAATGAAAATCAATGCTAGAGGCTGTGAACTTGATTTATCAACGCCCAAAGTGATGGGGATTCTGAATGTTACTCCTGACTCATTCTCAGATGGTGGCACTCATAATCGTTATCATGATGCTATTGAACACGTTGCTAAAATGGTCAATGAGGGGGCAACCATTATCGATATTGGCGGTGAGTCAACGCGCCCTGGTGCCGCTGATGTCTCCGTTAATGAAGAATTAGATCGTGTGATCCCCATCGTAGAAGCCATCGCACAACGTTTTGATGTGTGGATTTCTGTTGATACTTCAAAAGCAGAGGTTATGTCAGAAGCCGCTAAGGCAGGTATGCATCTAATCAATGATATTCGTTCATTACATGAAGAGGGTAGCCTAGAAGTTGCAGCCAAAACAGGCTTGCCAGTCTGTATTATGCATATGCAAGGTCAGCCTCGTACCATGCAAGAAGCACCTAATTATGAAAATGTGGTGCGAGAAGTGAAAGATTATTTTTATTCAGAAATTGAGCGTTGTGTCGCAGCAGGTATTAAGCGACAACAGATAATACTTGATCCTGGTTTTGGTTTTGGTAAGAACTTGTCGCATAATTACCAATTATTAGGAAACTTAGATCAGTTTCATGATTTCGGATTACCGCTATTGGCAGGTGTGTCGCGTAAATCTATGATTGGGAACTTATTGAATGTTCCACCTCAAGAACGGCTTGCGGGCAGCATTACTTGTGCAACCATTGCTTTGATGCAAGGAGCGCAAATTATTCGTGTCCATGATGTTAAAGAGACAGTTCATGCAATGAAGATCGTTCAGATGACTCTGTCAGAAAAGGAAAAGTTAGCGTATGAGTAACCGTAAATATTTTGGTACTGATGGTATTCGTGGCAAGGTAGGTGATAGCCCAATTACACCTGATTTCGTTTTAAAATTAGGCTGGGCAGCAGGTAAAGTGCTTGCGCGTCACGGTTCACGAAAAATTATTATTGGTAAAGATACGCGTATCTCTGGTTACATGTTGGAGTCATCGCTAGAAGCTGGCTTAGCGGCAGCTGGGCTTTCGGCCTCTTTCACGGGTCCAATGCCAACACCTGCGGTTGCTTATTTGACTCGTACTTTCCGTGCAGAAGCAGGGATCGTTATTTCAGCATCACATAACCCTTATGATGATAATGGTATTAAATTCTTTTCTATCGATGGCACAAAATTACCTGATGAAGTTGAAGAAGCCATTGAAGCTGAAATGGAAAAACCAATTACTTGTGTTGAATCGGCAGAACTGGGTCGTGCAAACCGTATTGTGGATGCAGCAGGCCGCTATATTGAATTCTGCAAAGGCACCTTCCCAAGCGAACAAAGCCTTTCTAGCTTAAAAGTGGTTATTGATTGTGCGAATGGTGCCACTTACCACATTGCACCGAACGTTTTCCGTGAGTTAGGCGCAGACGTTATTGCTATTGGTTGTGAGCCTAATGGGATCAATATTAATGAAAAATGCGGTGCAACAGATGTACGCATGCTGCAAGAGCGTGTGATTGCTGAGAAAGCTGACGTCGGTTTGGCATTTGATGGTGATGGTGACCGTTTAATTATGGTTGATCACCAAGGTAATAAGGTTGATGGCGACCAAATCCTGTATATCATCGCTCGCGAAGCGCTACGCCAAGGCCAACTTAAAGGCGGTGTGATTGGTACTTTAATGAGTAATATGGGCCTTGAAATTGCACTAAAACAGCTCGGTATACCTTTTGAGCGTGCAAAAGTCGGTGACCGTTACGTTCTTGAAAAATTACAAGAAAAAGGTTGGCGCATGGGGGCTGAAAACTCAGGCCACATTATATTATTAGACAAAACCACAACGGGCGACGGTATTGTTGCTGGTTTGCAGGTATTAAGTGCGATGGTGCGTAACCAAATGAGTCTACATGACCTATGCAGCGGTATGAAATTACTGCCACAGGTATTGGTTAACGTGCGTTTCGCAGGTTCGCATGATCCGCTACAAAGTGAAGCAGTATTAGCGGCTAACGAGCAAGTTGAAAAAGAACTCGCAGGCAAAGGCCGAGTATTGTTGAGAAAGTCAGGTACTGAACCTCTGATCCGCGTTATGGTTGAAGGTGAAAACGAAGCCGATGTATTAGCAATGGCTAATCGTATTGCTGATGCAGTGAAAGCAGCAGGCTAGTAAAATTTATTGGTGACTACTGTTTAAAAATAGGCTTGTTGTTGGGCTGAAAATCATGTTGTCGGTTATTTCATTCATTTGTTGTTTTTTTCCGCAAATGAACTAAGGAAATAAAATTTGACTTGCTTGTCAGCTCAGCATTGGTTAGTATTCGCACCTGCTCATTCCCGTAAAGGTCATTCCTCAAGGGCGATAGAGCAGGTGTGCAGTATTACAGGTCATAGATACTATGAACCGCAACTGAATAGGTAACTCAAATGTACATAGCTCTTTTAATTATTTTCTTGCTAGCGGCAATCGGCCTAATTGGTCTGATCATGTTACAGCAAGGTAAAGGTGCTGACATGGGTGCATCATTCGGTGCGGGTGCTTCTGCAACACTGTTTGGTTCATCGGGTTCAGGTAATTTCATGACCCGTATGACTGGGATCTTGGCTGCTGTGTTTTTCGTTATCAGTTTGATTCTTGGCAATATGACTGCCAACAAATACGGAACTGGTAGCAAGTGGGAAAACATTAGTGAACCTACTAAAGTCGAGCAACCAACAGACGTTCCGGCAGCACCAGCTACACCTACGAGTGATATTCCTCGTTAAGTGTTAAAGATCCCGGATGAAGGCATTTAAGCCATCATCAAAGAAGTAAAGAATTTGAGGTTATTGTTTATTATAAACGGATAACCTCGCCTCAGTGCCGAGGTGGTGAAATTGGTATACACGCTACCTTGAGGTGGTAGTGCCTACAAAACGGGCGTACGGGTTCAAGTCCCGTCCTCGGCACCATTATTTAAGATGACTTGTGATCTACGAGTTATCTGTGTAGAATATGTCACGTTTTCGAACGCGGGGTGGAGCAGCTTGGTAGCTCGTCGGGCTCATAACCCGAAGGTCGTCGGTTCAAATCCGGCCCCCGCAACCAATTCTTAGTCAACATATCTTGTCAGATGTATTTATCGTAAATTCTCATCGATTTATCTAGATTTTAAAGATATACTAAGAACATGGTGAACCCGTTGGCACTACAGGGTCCAGTTTCATAAAGCCCCGAAATTTCGGGGTTTTTTGTTATTTGACAATCGAATTAACTGGGCTTTTATAGCCCTTTTTTTATGTCTGGGGGTGGGCTTGTCCACATTAGAGCAAAAATTAACAGAGATGATTTCAGCACCGGTGGAAGCACTTGGCTTTGAATTTGTAGGCTTAGAGTTTGTCCGCGCGCGTACATCGACATTGCGTGTTTTCATTGATAGTGAAGAAGGCATCACCGTTGATGATTGTGCTGATGTCAGCCATCAGGTGAGTGCAGTATTGGATGTCGAAGATCCAATTTCTGTTATTTATAACCTAGAAATTTCGTCACCAGGGCTAGAGCGCCCGCTGTTCACTGTCGCCCATTATGAGCGTTTTGTCGGTGAAGAGGTGGCACTGACTTTGCGCATTGCGATGCAGAACCGCCGTAGATGGCAAGGTATTATTAAATCCGTCGAAGGTGAAATGATAACGGTTACTGTGGATGGTAAGGATGAAGTGTTCGCCCTTGGCAACATCCAGAAAGCTAACTTGGTCCCCCACTTTTAATTAAGTTCAATGAGGCAACTAGGATGAACAAAGAAATTCTGGCTGTTGTTGAAGCGGTTTCTAACGAAAAATCCCTCCCTCGTGAAAAAATCTTCGAGGCTCTGGAAACTGCACTAGCAACAGCAACCAAAAAGAAATATGAGCAAGAGATCGATGTTCGTGTAGAAATCGACCGTAAATCAGGTGACTTTGATACGTTTCGCCGTTGGTTGATCGTTGATGAAGTGACTATGCCAACACGTGAAATCACGTTAGAAGCAGCACAATATGAAAACCCAGAGTTTAAACTGGGCGAGTATGTTGAAGATCAGATTGAATCTGTTGTTTTTGACCGTATTACGACACAAACGGCAAAACAAGTTATCGTTCAAAAAGTTCGTGAAGCTGAACGTGCAATGGTAGTTGACCAATTCCGTGAGCAACAAGGTGAAATCATCACTGCTCAAGTGAAGAAAGTTAATCGTGAAAATATCACGTTAGATTTGGGCAACAATGCTGAAGCGGTTATTTTGCGTGAAGACATGTTACCACGTGAAAACTTCCGTCCAGGTGACCGCATCCGCGGAGTCCTGTATGATGTTCGTCCTGAAGCACGTGGTGCACAGCTTTTTGTTACCCGTTCTCGTCCTGAAATGTTGGTTGAACTGTTCCGCATTGAAGTACCTGAAATTGGTGAAGAGATCATCGAAATCAAAGCTGCTGCTCGTGATCCAGGTTCTCGCGCTAAGATCGCAGTGAAAACTAACGATAAGCGTATTGACCCAGTCGGTGCTTGCGTAGGTATGCGCGGTGCACGGGTTCAAGCCGTATCTAGTGAATTAGGCGGCGAGCGAATTGATATTGTGTTATGGGATGATAACCCAGCTCAGTTCGTTATTAATGCAATGGCTCCGGCTGATGTGGCATCTATTGTGGTCGATGAAGACAAATGCACGATGGATGTTGCCGTAGAAAGCAGTAACTTGGCTCAAGCGATTGGCCGTAATGGTCAAAACGTTCGCTTAGCAGCACAATTACTGAAAAAACACCGTGGTGATGACAAATGGGAACTGAATGTCATGACTGCAGAAGAGCTGAATGCTAAACATCAGGCAGAAGCACATGCTTCTATTGACACATTCACCAAGCATCTTGATATTGATGAAGAGTTCGCCACTGCACTTGTTGAAGAAGGCTTCTCGACGTTAGAAGAACTGGCCTACGTGCCTATTAAAGAGCTTCTGGAAATTGACGGTCTCGACTCCGATACTGTTGAAGTTCTACGTGAAAGAGCAAAAGCGGCCCTAACCACGATTGAATTGGCTCAAAAAGAGAGCCTAGGTGATAATCAGCCAGCAGAAGATTTATTGAATCTGGAAGGTATGGATAATACTCTAGCTTATAATTTGGCTACTCATGGTATCTGTACACTGGAAGATCTTGCTGAGCAGGGCATCGACGACCTGATTGATATTGAAGGTCTGGATGGTGAGAAAGCAGGAGCACTCATCATGGCTGCACGTAATATTTGCTGGTTCGGTAACGATGCGTAAACACTGTAGCAGGAAGGAACGGCATGACAGAAACTGTAAAATCATTGGCAGCAGAAATTCAAACCACAGTTGAGCGCCTAGTACAGCAATTTGCTGAAGCAGGGATCAAAAAAAGTGAGAATGACTCTGTTAGTCAGTCAGAAAAAGAAACATTGCTGGGGCACTTAAATCGTGAACACGGCGGCTCGGCGGGTCAGCCGAGTAAGTTAACATTGCAACGTAAAACGCGTAGTACGTTGAGTGTTCCAGTCACCGGTGGTAAAAGTAAATCGGTAAATGTAGAAGTCCGCAAAAAACGCACTTATGTGAACCGTGACGCTGAGCAAGCGCAAGCGGAAGAGCAGGCGAAGCGTGAAGCGGAAGAGCAGGCACAGCGCGAAGCTGAAGAACTGGCAAAACGTGAAGCTGAAGCTAAACGTATCGCAGAAGAAAATGCGAAGCATGAAGCACAGGCAAAACGTGATGCCGAAGACAAAGCAAAACGTGAAGCAGCTGAAAAAGCTACGCGCGAAGTAGCGGAAAGAGAAAAAGTGAAACCAAGCGAAAATCATCAAAAAGCTGGCAAAGCCGGTGAGAGCAATTCTGAAAAACAGCGCCTTGAAGCCGAGGCCGCAGCTCTGAAACGCAAAGCGGAAGAAGAAACTCAACGTAAAGTTGAAGCTGAAGCGAAACGCGTTGCAGAAGAGGCGCGTAAAATGGCAGAAGAAAACGGCGAAAAATGGACCAGTGATTCAAAGTCTGAAGAAGATAGCGACTATCACACAACAACCTCTCAACATGCGCGTGCAGCGGAAGATGAGAGTGATGAGAAAGAAGAAGGCCGTCGTTCTCGTAACCGTAGTGCGAAAGCGCCTCGCCAGAAGAAAGGCAACAAACTTTCTGAGAAAGCTGATCGTGAAGAAGAACGCGCTGCTGGCCGTTCTGGTCGCGTCAAAGGTAAACAACGTAAGGGTAGCTCACTGCAACAAAGCTTTACTAAGCCTGCTGCAGCGGTAAACCGTGATGTTGTTATCGGTGAAACGATCACCGTTGGCGAACTGGCTAACAAAATGGCCGTTAAAGGCTCACAAGTTATTAAAACAATGATGAAGATGGGCGCTATGGCGACTATCAACCAAGTCATTGACCAAGAAACTGCACAACTTGTTGCAGAAGAAATGGGGCACAAAGTTATCCTGCGTCGTGAAAACGAGCTAGAAGAAGCGGTAATGAACGACCGTGATACTGGTTCAGCAGTTGAAGAGCCACGTGCACCAGTAGTGACGATTATGGGTCACGTTGACCACGGTAAAACATCACTACTTGACTATATTCGTTCAACTAAAGTTGCTTCAGGCGAAGCGGGTGGGATCACCCAGCACATTGGTGCATACCATGTGCAGACTGACAAAGGTATGATCACTTTCTTAGATACCCCAGGTCACGCCGCGTTTACCTCGATGCGTGCTCGTGGTGCGCAAGCAACGGATATCGTTGTCCTGGTTGTTGCAGCAGATGATGGTGTGATGCCACAAACTATCGAAGCTATCCAACATGCGAAAGCTGCTGGTGTGCCAATCGTTGTTGCTGTGAACAAAATTGATAAACCAGAAGCTGATCCAGACCGCGTAAGAAATGAACTGTCACAATATGGCGTTATTTCTGAAGATTGGGGTGGTGATACTCAGTTTATCAGCGTATCTGCGAAAAAAGGAACAGGTATTGATGACCTGCTCGACGCAATCCTACTGCAAGCTGAAGTTTTAGAACTGAAAGCGGTTTATGCAGGTATGGCAAGCGGTGTTGTTGTTGAGTCTTACCTTGATAAAGGTCGCGGTCCAGTAGCAACGATCCTTGTTCAAGAAGGTACCTTGAACAAAGGTGATATCGTACTGTGTGGCTTTGAATACGGTCGTATTCGTGCAATGCGTAACGAACTAGGTAAAGAGGTACAATCTGCGGGCCCATCAATGCCTGTTGAGATCCTCGGTCTGTCAAACGTCCCATCAGCAGGTGATGAAGCGACAGTGGTTCGTGATGAGAAGAAAGCTCGTGAAGTTGCATTGTATCGTCAAGGCAAGTTCCGTGATGTTAAACTGGCTCGCCAGCAGAAATCTAAACTGGAAAACATGTTTGCTAACATGGAAGACGGTAAAGTTTCTGAATTGAATATCGTTCTGAAAACCGACGTTCAAGGAACTTGTGAAGCGATCACTGATTCACTGATGAAACTGTCAACTGATGAAGTTAAAATCAAAATCATCGGCTCTGGCGTTGGTGGTATCACTGAAACTGATGCAACACTGGCTGCAGCGTCTAACGCAATCATCCTTGGCTTTAACGTACGTGCTGATGCATCTGCTCGCCGTGTTATCGAAAGTGAAAGCGTCGACCTACGTTACTACTCCGTTATCTATAGCCTGATTGATGAAATCAAACAAGCAATGAGCGGTATGTTGGCGCCTGAGTACAAACAGCAAATCATGGGTCTTGCAGAAGTTCGTGATGTATTTAAATCACCGAAATTTGGTGCAATCGCTGGTTGTATGGTGACTGAAGGGATCATCAAACGTAATAACCCAATCCGTGTTTTACGTGATAACGTGGTTATTTACGAAGGTGAGCTTGAATCACTGCGTCGCTTTAAAGATGACGTCAACGAAGTGCGTAATGGCATGGAATGTGGTATCGGTGTTAAGAACTACAACGATGTTCGTGTTGGCGATATGATCGAAGTCTTTGAAGTAATTGAAATTAAACGTTCAATTGACGGTTAATTTCACTAGTGCCCACGATTTAATATGTGGGTACTAATTGATATATTTTTAGAGGGGGCTTTTGCCCCCTTTAATATCAAGTATCAGGAGATATGGATATGGCAAGAGAATTTAGTCGTTCTCAGCGCGTAGCACAAGAAATGCAAAAAGAAATTGCAATCATCTTGCAACGCGAAGTTAAAGATCCTCGTATTGGTATGGCAACGGTTTCTGGTGTTGAACTATCAAGAGACTTGGCCTACGGTAAAGTATTTGTCACCTTCTTAAACATTTCTCATGAAGAGCATGAGTCACAAATGGTTCAAGATGGTATTAAAGCTCTGAATGAGGCTTCAGGTTTTATTCGTTCTTTATTAGGTAAAGCGATGCGTTTACGCGTCATTCCAGAGTTAACGTTCTCTTACGATAGCTCACTGGTTGATGGTATGCGTATGTCTAACTTAGTTTCGAATGTTATTCGTAATGATGAAATACGCCGTGCAAATGCGGACGATAAAGAGGAAAAATAATGGGGCGTCGTCGTAGCGGCCGTAATATAGATGGCGTTGTGCTGCTGGATAAACCCACTGATATTTCTTCAAATGATGCGCTGCAAAAAGTGCGGCGCTTCTTCAATGCAAATAAAGCGGGCCATACTGGTGCGTTAGACCCACTTGCAACTGGGATGCTTCCAGTCTGTCTTGGTGAAGCAACCAAGTTCTCTCAGTTTTTACTCGATTCAGATAAACGTTATCGCGTGATTGCTCGCCTAGGGCAACGTACCGATACCTCTGATTCTCATGGCGAAATCATCAGCGAGCGTAACATTGAGTTTACACAAGCTCAGCTTGATAATGCTTTAGAGCACTTTCGTGGTGATACCTTGCAAGTCCCTTCTATGTATTCTGCATTGAAACATCAGGGGCGCCCTTTGTATGAGTATGCACGAAAAGGGATCACGGTGGAGCGTGAAGCTAGGCCAATTACAGTTTATGAGCTACAGTTTATCCGTTTTGAGGGGAATGAGCTTGAGCTGGAAATTCACTGCTCTAAAGGCACCTATATTCGAACGATTATTGATGATTTAGGTGAGATGTTAGGCTGTGGTGCCCATGTTATTTACCTGCGCCGAGTCCAAGTGGCAAATTATCCGTACGAACGCATGGTGACATTGGAACAGTTGGCTGAGTTGAGAGCTAAAATAGACGCTGGTGAAGGTTCTTTTGAATCCTTGCTCGACAGTTTATTGTTACCAATGGATACTGCGGTTGTACACTTTCCAGCTGTTAATTTAACTGAGGAAACGGCGGCTTATTTCAAGCAAGGTCAACCAGTTAGAGCTGATATTGGCGAGTTGGCTGAAGGAACTCTGATCCGAGTGACTCGTGGTGACTCCCAATGCTTTATTGGTATTGCTGTGATTAGCGAAGATCTTCGGGTTGCCCCGAAGCGTTTAGTCGTCGAAAATGAATAATCCGCATTGCGGCACTTATTGCTTTGCACCGCTAAGCAGCGTAGAATAGCGGCGCTTAATCTGTGAGATGCTAAATTAGAGATTGGCTCTCATTACATACATTTATATATTTTTGGAGTTCATTATGTCTCTAAGTACTGAAGCTAAAGCAAAAATCGTTGCTGAATTCGGCCGCGGTGAAAACGACACTGGTTCAAGCGAAGTTCAAATCGCTCTGTTAACTGCTCAAATCAACCATCTGCAAAGCCACTTTTCAGAGCACAAAAAAGATCACCACAGCCGTCGTGGTCTGCTGCGTATGGTTGCTCAGCGTCGTAGATTGCAAGCTTACTTGAAAGGTAAAGACATCGCGCGTTATACCGCTCTTATCGAGCGTTTAGGCCTGCGTCGCTAGTCTGATTAGTTTTAAAGAAAAGGGGCCAGCGGCCCCTTTTCTTCTAAAAGTTATATTTAAAGTTGAAGTAATACTCGAATTATACTTAACTTAAATGCTAAGCTATGATCCGTAATTAGTTGTTTTATTAACGCCTCTTCAGCTACACCGATTCGCGCGGCTAATGAGAAAATTGATAACATGAACATCTGTGTTCTCATTAGTCGCGAGGCTGTGGTAGGAAGAGAAAGCCAATGTCGCTAGAAAAGCTCCAGCGGCCTAAAAATGAAGGGTAATATTTTGTTAAATCCTATCGTTCGCAAATTCCAATATGGTCAGCACACGGTATCCATTGAAACTGGCATGATCGCTCGTCAAGCGACAGCTGCCGTCATGGTGAATATGGATGACACTGCGGTTTTCGTTACTGCGGTAGCTCAGAAAAAAGTTAAAGAAGGGCAAGATTTTTTCCCTCTGACTGTTAACTATCAAGAGCGTACCTACGCGGCAGGCCGTATTCCAGGTAGTTTCTTTCGTCGTGAAGGCCGCCCGGGTGAAGGTGAAACACTGATCGCTCGTCTGATTGACCGCCCATTACGCCCACTGTTTCCAGAAGGCTTCCTGAACGAAATCCAAATCATTGCTACTGTGGTTTCTGTTAACCCACAGGTTAACCCTGATATCGTTGCAATGATCGGTGCATCAGCTGTATTGGCACTGTCAGGTGTTCCTTTTAATGGTCCAATCGGTGCGGCACGCGTTGGTTTTATCAATGACCAATATGTATTGAACCCAACTGCTGATGAATTGAAATCAAGTCGCCTTGATTTAGTGGTTGCAGGTACTGAAAGCGCAGTTCTGATGGTTGAATCAGAAGCTGAGCTGTTAAGTGAAGAACAAATGCTTGGTGCAGTTGTTTTTGGTCACGACCAACAGCAAGTTGTTATTAAAGAAATTAACGAATTAGTTAAACAAGCTGGCAAAGAAAAATGGGATTGGCAAGCTGAGCCAGTTAACCAAGCTCTGCAAGATAAAGTGGCTGCATTAGCTGAAAGCCGTATGGGCGATGCATATCGTATCACTGAGAAACAAGAGCGTTATGCACAAGTTGACTTGATTAAAGATGAAGTCACTGCGGCAATCGTTGCTGAAGACGAAAACGTTGATACTTCTGAAGTTGCAGACATCCTTGCTAACTTAGAAAAACAAGTTGTACGTAGCCGTGTTATCCGTGGTGAGCCACGTATCGATGGTCGTGAGAAAGATATGGTCCGTGCGCTCGACGTACGTACTGGTGTTCTACCACGTACTCATGGTTCAGCTCTGTTTACTCGTGGTGAAACACAGGCGCTAGTCACTGCAACGCTGGGTACTGAGCGTGATGCACAGGTAATCGACCAATTAATGGGCGAGTACACTGACCGCTTCTTGTTCCACTATAACTTCCCTCCATACTCTGTTGGTGAAACAGGCATGGTTGGTTCGCCTAAGCGTCGTGAAATTGGTCATGGTCGTTTAGCAAAACGTGGTGTTCTGGCTGTGATGCCAAACCACGCTGATTTCCCATACACAGTACGTGTTGTATCTGAAATCACTGAATCAAATGGTTCATCTTCAATGGCTTCTGTATGTGGTGCTTCTCTGGCTCTGATGGACGCTGGTGTACCAATTAAAGCGGCTGTTGCAGGTATTGCTATGGGTCTGGTTAAAGAAGGCGACGATTTCGTTGTACTTTCTGACATCCTTGGTGACGAAGACCACTTAGGTGATATGGACTTTAAAGTGGCTGGTAGCCGTGATGGTATCAGTGCACTGCAAATGGACATTAAGATTGAAGGTATCACTCGCGAAATCATGCAAGTTGCATTGAACCAAGCGAAGGGTGCTCGTCTGCACATTTTAGGCACTATGGAACAAGCGATTAACAGCCCTCGTGAAGAGATCTCTGAATTCGCACCACGTATCTATACTATCCGTATCAACCCAGACAAGATCAAAGATGTTATCGGTAAAGGTGGTTCAGTGATCCGTGCACTGACTGAAGAAACTGGTACAACCATTGAAATTGAAGATGATGGTACTGTGAAAATTGCTGCAACTGATGGCCTGAAAGCAAAAGAAGCTATCCGTCGCATCGAAGAGATCACTGCAGAAGTTGAAGTTGGCCGTATCTATCAAGGTAAGGTTACTCGTATCGTTGACTTCGGTGCATTCGTTGCTATCGGTGGCGGTAAAGAAGGTTTAGTTCACATTTCTCAAATCGCTGATAAGCGTGTTGAGAAAGTGACTGACTATCTGCAAATGGGTCAAGAAGTTCCTGTTAAGGTATTGGAAATCGACCGTCAAGGCCGTATCCGCCTAAGCATGAAAGAAGCTGTCGCAACGGAAGAAGCTCCAGCGCAGCAACAGGACTCAGCAGAATAGGCTGATACTGGAACAGCGCCCTTCAAGTGAGGGCGCATTTAGCCGTAAATTTGCTGAAATAGTGGTAATGTAAGGACGGAGTATGCTGAACAGTATCTGTCTTCGGTTTAGGGACTTAAACACGTTTGCTCGTGTGGTCTCTGCGCTTATCTTTTTTGTCCTACTTGGATGTAGCAGTAAGGATTGGCGTAAAAACGAGGTATTTGCCGTTCCTTTGCAACCATCATTACAGCAAGAAGTGATATTGGCTCGTATGGAACAAATTCTTGCGAGCCGATCTTTGACCGATGATGAGTACGCCCAGCTTTTATATGAGCGCGGAGTGTTGTATGATAGTCTCGGTTTGAGGGCATTAGCGCGCAATGATTTTTCAACTGCGTTAGCGATCCGCCCAGATATTCCTGAAATCTTTAACTTTTTAGGAATATATTTTACGCAGGCTGGCAACTATGATGCCGCCTATGAAGCGTTTGATTCTGTATTAGAGCTTGATCCAACTTACAATTTCGCGCGTATGAACCGCGGCATCGCATTATATTACGGTGGCCGTCATAAATTAGCGCAGGATGATCTGCTGGCGTATTATCAGATAGATCCAAATGATCCTTTTCGTTCTCTGTGGCTTTATCTCGTTGAAAAAGACATAGACCCGCATATGGCGCAAGAAAACCTTGCAGCTCGTTATAACCGTGCGGAGAAGGGGCAATGGGGCTGGAATATCGTAGAGTTTTATCTCGGTGACATCAGTGAAAACACATTGATGACGCGTTTGAAGGAAACTTTTACGGATAACACTTCGCTCGCTGAGCATCTCAGTGAAACTAACTTCTATTTAGGTAAGCATTACCTAAGTCTGGGGGATAAGGATAGCGCAACTGCGTTATTCAAACTGACGGTGGCTAACAACGCTCACAGCTTTGTTGAACACCGCTATGCATTGTTGGAATTGGCGCTGTTAGGCCAAGAACAAGACGACCTTTTAGAATCGGGCCAGCAATAGCTGACGAACATTTCATGATTATTTTTTGAGTCATCATCCTTAGGGGTGACGGCCTATTTGTTCGTTTAATAACACAATTTGAGCCAGTTCACATTTTAAATGAAAATGACCGAAATGAATTTCGCACGGTTATGTAAACTGGCCGCCATTAAGTATGAGGCACCTTTACATGACCACCGAGACTGATATCTCTTTCGCTGATTTAGGTTTATCAGCGTCTATTTTGACTGCACTAAACGACCTGGGATACGAAAAACCTTCACCAATCCAGCAGCAATGTATTCCATTGTTGATGGAAGGTAATGATGTGCTGGGTATGGCACAGACAGGTAGTGGTAAAACCGCTGCTTTCAGTCTGCCACTGCTTCACAACATCGACCCTGATTTAAAAGCTCCGCAAATTTTAGTTCTTGCTCCAACTCGTGAGTTGGCAGTGCAAGTTGCTGAAGCGATGGGCGATTTTTCTAAACACATGAGCCGCGTTAACGTTGTTGCTCTGTATGGTGGCCAACGCTATGACGTGCAATTACGTGCTCTGCGTCAAGGCCCACAAGTGGTTGTCGGTACACCAGGCCGCCTACTTGACCACCTAAAACGTGGTACTTTAGATCTTTCTAAACTGAAAGGCTTAGTACTGGACGAAGCGGATGAAATGCTGCGTATGGGCTTTATTGAAGATGTTGAAAACATCATGAGCCAAATTCCAGCTGAACATCAAACTGCGCTGTTCTCTGCAACTATGCCAGAGCCAATTCGTCGTATTACACGCCGTTTCATGAAAGAGCCTAAAGAAATCCGTATTCAGGCTAGCATTACAACACGTCCAGATATTGCTCAAAGCTATTGGACTGTGTATGGCATGCGTAAAAACGAAGCATTGGTTCGTTTCTTAGAAGCTGAAGATTTTGATGCAGCAATCATCTTTGTTCGTACTAAAAACGCAACGCTGGAAGTGGCTGAAGCCCTTGAACGTAACGGTTATAATAGTGCGGCATTGAATGGTGATATGAACCAAGCACTGCGTGAACAAACGTTAGAGCGTTTGAAAGATGGTCGTTTGGATATTTTGATTGCAACTGACGTTGCGGCTCGCGGCCTTGACGTTGAGCGTATCAGTTTAGTTGTTAACTATGATATCCCAATGGATGCAGAATCTTACGTTCACCGTATCGGTCGTACTGGCCGTGCTGGCCGTGCAGGTCGTGCGTTACTGTTCGTAGAGAACCGTGAGCGTCGTCTGCTGCGTAATGTTGAACGCACCATGAAGCTGACTATTCCAGAAGTTGAGCTGCCAGATGCACAACTGTTAAGCGAGCGTCGTCAGGCTAAATTTGCTGAGAAAATTCAACAGCAATTTGAAAGCAGCGATTTAGACCAATACCGTGCACTGTTGACTAAACTGTCTCCATCAGAAGATGTTGATATGGAAACATTAGCAGCAGCATTGCTGAAAATGGCTCAAGGTGAACGTGCTCTGATCCTGCCACCTGATGCACCGCGTCGTCCACGTCGTGAGTTTAACGACCGTGATGATCGTCGTCGTGAGCGTAGCAACAGCAATGGTAATGGTTTTGATCGTGCAGAACGTGGCGATAAAAGCCGTCGTGAGCGCCGTGATGTTGGCGATATGGAAATGTACCGTATCGAAGTGGGTCGTGATGATGGTGTGGAAGTTCGTCACATTGTTGGTGCGATTGCTAACGAAGCTGACATCAGCAGCCGTTATATCGGTAATATCAAATTGTACGGTACGCACTCTACAATCGAATTACCAAAAGGCATGCCAACTGACGTATTAACGCATTTAAGCCGCGCACGTATTCTGAACAAACCAACACAGATGCAACTGATTGGTGATGCACAACCATTTGAACGCCGTGAGCGTCGTGGTGGTCCACGTCGTGACGGTGGTAGCGAAGGTGGTTTCGGCGCAGGCCGTCGTAATGACCGCGAAGGCGGAAACCGTCGTAGTGGTGGTGGCGATCGTGAGAGCGCAGGTGGTAATCGCCGTGGTGGTAACCGTGATCGTGGTAACAGCAGTGCTCCACGTGGTCGTAATGAAGATCACAATACAGCAGCACCGCGTCGTCGCAGCACTAGCCATAACGCGTAATTAAACTATCGAGTGCCTTGATTAAACAGGCACTTGTTAAAATGCAAAACCCGCTTCCAATTGGATAGCGGGTTTTTTTATGACTTTAATAAATGAATCATTAATCTTCTAACATCTTGATTCTTCCAATCTTTGAAAGGCTTCATCGACGGGCATATAACGACCCGTTTCGATGTCTAATTTAGCCATCATGATTAATGTAAAAAGTGCATCAGCATCTAATTGATCTCTTGTTTGTTGCGATTCATTATTGATATTTTCTATATTCATACTTTACTTCTTATTCAACAACTCTTCTGCATGCCTTTGTGGCATTGGCAGTGTGTCATGGCTGACTATCACTTTTTTAAGCTTATGGTTAAAAGCCGCAACGGTGATCTCTTCGAGTAGCCTGACTTCGACAGGGCTTAAGCCGCCTTCATTTTTTTCTAAGGCTTGGATGACAATGCGGTGGTGTGGTGTTAACGGCAACCGAACACTCAGTTTCATTGCATCGATAAGTTGTACTAGAAGGCTTTGTGCGACATAGAAATCGCCAATGATCAATCGAGATGATGAGAACTCGCCTTCTGCGGTGTACTCTTCATGGGTTTCTAGGTTTTTTAAGGTCATTGAGTTGGTACGGAGTTGTAAGTAGTAGTCGGCCATGTGTGATCTCCCTATATACGCGTCATCTTTTAAATGAGTGTTTTAAATAAGTCCTAGTGCCTCTTTTAACGGCTTTAAGTAGCGGCGGCTTACTGGGATATGTTCTCCCGAACTTAAGACTAGCTCTGCTTGCCCACTATCACCAAACAAAATTTCACTTAATTGGGTCATGTTAACTAAATATTGACGATGGCAGCGTACTAATGGAGTGCGTAGTTCTAAGGTTCTTAGTGTCAGCTCAGTAAAGCCTTCTTGCCCTTGTGTGCTCATTACGTAAACGCCGCTCATTCGTGAAGTCACATACTGTACTTCATCGAGTTTCATTAGCCAGATGCGACTATGGCCGGTGCAAGGGATGAATTTTAATGGCTCATGGTCACTTAAGATCTCAAGATTTTGTTTTTGTCGGCCTTGGCGTAGGCGAGTGAGTGTTTTATTTAGCCTGTCACTTTCGAGCGGTTTTAATAAATAATCAAACGCATGTTCTTCAAAAGCTTGTATAGCAAACTCGTTAAAAGCGGTTAAAAAGACGATATAAGGCCGATCTTCGGGATCGAGCATGCGCACCATTTCCAGACCAGTGATGCGTGGCATTTGAATATCAAGAAATACGACATCAGGTTTCTTTTTGTGGATCACACTGATTGCTTCAATCGCATTGGCACATTCATCCATGATTTCAATATCGTCATGTTCTTCAAGCAAGCAACGTAAATTTTCCCGAGCAAGTGGTTCATCATCAACAATTAATACTTTCATAAGTAGTGTTCTATTATGTTAAAACGTAAGGCAATCGTAACTGTACGCGTGTAAATTGCTCAGGCTCATACTCCACACTCACGCCATATTGTTCGCCATATTTAAGTCTGAGGCGTTTATCTACGAGGCTCATACCCAAACCATCACTTTGCGTTGTGGGTTGATAGAGCCCTGCATTATCTTCTATCTCGATATAAACCTGCTCACCACGTATATAGCTTCTTATTGTAATATATCCAGTCTCTAATAACTGTGAGGTGCCGTGTTTAATTGCATTCTCTACAATGGGTTGTAGCGAAAAAGCAGGTAATTCAACCTGCTTTAAGTGTTCAGGGATATCCAGCTCTATATGTAATTTTTCTTGGAAGCGGGCCTTTTCTATCTGTAAGTAAGCATTCACATGCTCTAATTCTTCGCCTAATGTGGCGTGCTGCTCAGGGCGCTTAAGGTTATTTCTAAAGAAAGTGGAAATATACTGAACTAGCTGACCTGCCTGCTGGCTGTCCCGACGAATAACGGCTTGTAAGGTATTCAATACATTAAATAAAAAGTGTGGGTTAACTTGAGCATGTAATAGTTTTACTTCAGATTGTAATAAGGACTGTTTATTACGCTCATATTGTCCTGCGAGGATCTGCGCCGAAAATAAACTGGCGATCCCTTCACCTAATGTGCGGTTAATTGAACTGAATAGGCGGTTTTTCGCCTCATAAAGCTTAATAGTACCAATAACGCGTTCATTTTCCCCTCTAAGTGGGATCACCAGTGCTGAGCCTAATTTACAGGTAGGGCTTAAAGAGCATTCATAAGGCGTTTCATTACCATCTGCGTAAACGACCTCATTGTTATCGATGGCTCGCCTTGACTGATCTGAGGCTATGGGGGTTCCTGGGCGGTGATGATCAGCTCCAATACCAATAAACGCTAAAATCCTCTCTCTATCTGTGATGGCGACTGCACCAATCTCTAGCTCTTGGTAGATAATTTTAGCGACCTTCATGCTGTTATCTGCATTAAAGCCTTTGCGCAGGATGCCATCAGTACAAAGCGCAATTTTTAGTGCTTGTGCTGAAAATGCGGTTGTATATTTTTCAACAATGGCACGACGGTCAAGTAAAATACGAATAAACATTGCTGCACCGATAGTGTTGGCAATGACCATTGGCGCAGCGATATTTTTGACCAGTTCTAATGCCTCGTCGAAAGGGCGCGCCAATAATAAAATAATTAACATTTGAATAATTTCGGCGACAAAGGTCACACAGCTGGCGGTGAGTGGGTTAAATATTTTATTGATTTGTCCACGTTTCATGTAATAGCGATGCACAAGGCCACCAATTAGCCCTTCAGCGATAGTTGACACCATGCAACTAAAAGCTGTCATCCCCCCGAGGGAGTATCGATGTAGACCACCTGTAAAACCAACAGCAAAACCAACGGCGGGCCCGCCAAGCAAGCCGCCAAGCACTGAGCCGATGGCTCGTGTATTAGCGATTGAATCATTGATATGTAAGCCAAAATAGGTTCCCATCACACAGAAAACTGAGAAAATGACATAACACATCACTTTGTGTGGCAGGCGAATGGTCACCTTTAATAAAGGGATCACTAGTGGGGTTTTACTCAGTGCCCATGCAATGACTAAATAAACACACATCTGCTGCAATAGCAGCAGGATCAGATCGAACTCGTACATTAAGGTTTCCAGTTTTGCTGCTTTAACGGTGGCGATTGTAGCGTAACCTGCTAATTAGATAATAGTGATATGCTATCTTTATTTGACATAAGACTGTACCTGATTCAATAATAGGCGTTTCCCCCTTCTATGTGTGACCTTGCGCACAAATTTATTAACGCTGTGCTGGCAATTGCTGCGATAATTTCATTGCCATAGTTTCCTCCGTGATTATTTAAGGTTTTACTAATAATGAAAAAAAGAACAATAGCACTGATTTTGTTGATGCTGATTTTGATAGCGGCGGCGGCACTTTTTCATTCCCATAATCAATTTTTATTATTACAAGGTGAAGTTGACGCACCTGAAGTTATGGTGACATCGAAAGCCAAAGGACGAGTGATTGAACGTCACGTTGAGCGTGGAGATGATGTTAAAAAAGGGCAGCTGTTGATTACATTGGAAAGTCCTGAGCTCACAGCTCAGTATGCAGCATTAAAAGCAGCAAGAGACCAATCGCAAGCTCAGTTAGATCAATCACTTCACGGAACTCGTGAAGAAACACTGCGTAATTTACAAGCATCATTGTCACAAGCGGAATCTCAGTATCAAAATGCCTCTCGTGAATATAACCGATTAAGTAATTTGTCAGGTAAAGGATATGTCTCCGCCAATGAACTTGATAGTTCACGAAAAGCCAAAGATGTGGCTTTCCAGCAAGTTCAAGGAGCTAAAGCACAACTTGAAGAAGCGAAAAACGGTGATCGCATTGAATTACGCCAAAAATATCAAGCCGAGCTCAATGAAGCTGATCAAAAATTGGCTGAACTACAGGTTCAACTTGATGATTTGCAAGTCAAAGCCCCTGTGGATGGTGAAGTTGGCCCAATTCCAGCTGAGGTGGGTGAAATTTTCAATGCAGGTAGCCCATTGCTGACCATGGTGCGCATCCCTCAAGCGTATTTTATTTACAATTTACGCGAAGACATTCTTGTTGATGTCAAAAAAGGCGATAAAGTTCAGCTCGATGTGCCTGCATTAGGTGATAAAAAAGTGGAAGCGGAAGTTCGCTATATCGCACCAAAAGGGGACTATGCAACCAAAAGGGCAACCCGAGCAACAGGTGACTTTGACTTGAAAACCTTTGAAGTACGTTTGTATCCGTTGGAGCCAATTGATGGTTTAAGGCCTGGCATGAGCGTGTTATGGCGCTGGGATAAATAGAAGGCGCGAATATGAAATTAAAATTCGCTTGGCATGGTTTTGAGCATGCTTTTAGTCGAGAAACACAAGCCGCCATTCGTAGCCCCGTTTTTCACTGGTTGAGCTGGTTGTTTCCTTTGATGTTATTTACGTTGGTAAGTGCTAACTTTTCAGAAGGCACACTGATGAATCTACCTGTTTCTGTGGTGGATAACGATAGCAGCCCAGTCTCAAGGATGGTGGTGAGAGATTTAAATGCAGGGCCTCATGCAGACGTTAAAGCGATTGATAATAACCTCAATACCTCACTAAAACGTTTGGCGAGTGCTCAAGACTATGCATTATTGTATATTCCAACTAATTTTGAAGCTGATGTGTTGCGTGGGCGTCAGCCTGAATTACGCATGTATTACAACGCATTATTCTATGCCTCTGGTAGTTACGCCATTCAAGATTTTAGCGGGCTCGTCGCAGAACTGAACGCGAAGTATCGTACTCAACTCGCTAGTTCAATGGGTAAAGCGTTACCACCATTGGCACAAGTGACACTTTCCTACGATAGCTTATTTAACCCAAGTGGCAGCTATATTTATTATCAGCAGTTTGCAGCAACGATCCATATGTTGCAGTTGTTTGTGGTAACTTGCACCATTTATACCTTATCACGCAGCTCTATATTGCAGAGTGTGAAGCCATTTTCGATGGCAGTTTTAGGCAAAATGGCACCTTATACGTTGTTTTTTACCACCTTATTAGTGGTGGAATTAGCCGCACTAGTGAGCATTTTTGATGCTAAGGTGGTGGGCAATCCCTTGTATATGATAATGGTTGGCTTCTTTTATGTGATAGCAGCGCAAAGTATTGGTTTATTACTATTTAGTTTTACCTCTAGCGCTATTATGGCTTACAGTTTAATTGGGATGTTGGTCAGTATTGCATTGGCCTTTTCGGGTATGGCTGTACCTGAATTATCCATGATTTTACCTGCTCAAATCATTTCCAATATTGAGCCTCTTACTCATACCCTTAATGCGATGTTTGATATTTTCTTACGTGAAATTTCATTTATGCGTATTGTGGAAGTGTGCTTATTTTTATTGATTTACCCAGTGGTTACCGCATTTTTGATCCGTAAGCGTTTACCTAAACGGATTGCCGCTCAGGGAGGGGAACTATAATGCAGATGTATTTTGCTACCTTCCGTAAAGTACTGCTCGGCATGTTGGATAAGCCAATGTGGCTGTTATTATTGGTTTCTCTATGTGTGATGAGTTTGGTGTATGCAAAACCGGTTTTATGGGATTTGCCTGTTGCTGTTATCGATCAGGATCATAGTGTTGCGAGTCGTACATTAATTCGTGATTTAGATGCGGCACCTAAGGTAGAGCTACACAACTATGATAATTTGACTCAAGCGCGCAAGGACATGATAAATAGGCAGTTGTTTGCCATCATTATTATCCCTACAGATTTTGAAAAATTCTTACTAAATGGAAAAAACATTACCATACCTGTTTATGGTGATGCGACAAACCGTTTAGCGAGCGGTCAGATCCAGCAAGAGTTAGTAAGTGCTTACCAAACGTTGTTGAATAGCTATAACACCCAATTGCTGGTGGATTCAGGCTACAGTAAACAGCAAGCAGAAGTGATCATCACACCCATTCGTAGTGTCACTGAGCCACTTTATAACCCCGGTGTTAGCTTTGCTGCGATTATATTTCCAGGGCTGTTAGTGATGCTATTACAGCACTCACTGTTGATTGCTTGTGTGCGTGTCAGTATTGCTATCCGCGGAACACCTAAAGGAAAACCACCACTTGCAGTGTATTTAGGTGCACTGTCGGCTCTGATACCAATATGGCTATTTTTATCAACAGTATTTTTTGCTTTATGGCCATGGATCCTAGGTTACCGCCAAGAAGCGCCGCTATACCAATTATGGATGCTGACTTTCCCATTCTTACTTGCTGTGCTGGGACTTGGCAAGTTAGTGACAGAATGTTTGCGTAGCGTTGAAATGATTTATCTGACATTGGCATTTATCACCACACCAGTATTTTATATGTCAGGAACCATTTGGCCATTACAGGCAATGCCTGAATGGGTACGAATGATTGCTTACGCTTTGCCGTCGACTTGGGCGACGAGCGCAATGGCAGGCATTAATCAGATGGGGCTACCGTTCAGCGGGGTCCTGATGGATATTGTTATGATGCTAGTGCTGGGGGTAATTTATACGGCGATCGGTGTGTTTATTGGCATGTTACGTGACGGTGAGTTACGGCATATATCTCATGTTATTCATCGTTGGCGTAAACAGCATCATGAGTAATCGTAAAAACGGGCGCTGTCCCGTTTTTCTTTGTTGTGATTTTAAAAATTCATTAAGCTGATTTGTTCAAAGAATAAAAATATACACAAGATTGTAGTATTTAATTAATTTTATATTCATATTAAGAATGGCATTTAATGATTTTGTAAGAACTTATTTAATTAAGTTTATTTTTTAAATAGATTGATATAAATTTCAGCCCTTAATTAAAAGGGGCATTTATGGACTTCTCTGTTATATTCTCTGCATTACTTTCTTTTATCAGCTACTTTTTCATTGGTACTATTATGGTACTGGTGTTTTTATTTATTTATACGCGAGTCTCTCGGCATAATGAATGGGCACTCATTAAGCAGAACAATACCGCCGCTGGGATCGCGTTTATTGGTGCCATGATTGGTTATATCACGCCGTTATCGAGTGCTATTTCTCATTCTGTAAGTATTCTTGATTGCGTTATTTGGGGCGTTATTGCTTTATTGGTTCAATTATTGGTACTGGGTGCAACTAAAATATATATGCCAAAAATTAGCGAAAAGATTGAACAGAATAACATTTCTGCTGGTTTATTTTTAGGTGGTACATCGCTTGGATTTGGTATTTTGAATGCTGTCAGTATGAGCTATTAATCAAAAAACGTTATGAACAAGAAAAATAGAAAGAAAAATAGTCGACGAAAAAAGAATAGCTACCATCAAGGTGGCTCGGAGATTAAACGGATCGGCGTGAGTACTAAAGAGACTCGAAAAGGGCCGGGTTTACTGACGTTGGCTATTATGGGCGGAGCGGTATTTTTTGGGCTGCGTAGCTGCGATCAGGAATCTGAAACGCCTAAAATATCCTTATTTAAGGATACCAATGATTGCGTGCAAGCAGGTTATAACCTTTCTTTTTGTGCACAAAAACAAGAGGAAGCACAGCAAGAATTGATGCGAAACATGGCGACGTATCGCCAACTCGATCTTTGCGAAAACGTATATGGTACAGGAAATTGTATACAAGGTAAGCGTAAACTAAGCCCATCTCAGTATGCTCAATGCTTATCAGAAAATGTTGATTCTGAATATTGTCATCACTTGAATGAACAGGATATTTATGGACCCAAGCTCGCAGGATTTTCAATTAATGAATCTCCTGAGGCAGTAGAGCGTTATAGCTCGACGCAAACTCATTCAGGAGGAGGAGGTGGTGGTGGCTACTATTTTTCTAGGGCGCGTCCATTTTATTCTACTCGTTATGAGCCTAATGTTTATCATGAGGTTGGCTCATCAGAAAAATGGGTTTCTGATGGTTCCAATAAGCTAAAACCTGCCAATTATCATAATAATTCAACTAAGACGACATCTCGTGGTGGCTTCGGGAACAAATCGAAAAGTAAGGGTGGATGATTATGTTAAGAATACCACTTAAACCACGTGAAAATTTAAATCAGATAGCTGAAGATTATGGTTTTAACTTTCATATTATTGATGATGAGATTTATTGGGATGAGTCACATGCCTATTGTTTCACGTTAGATCAAATTGAAACAGGCATTGAAGATCCCACTGCTGAATTACATCAAATGTGCTTAGAAATTGTGGATACAACAATTAATGATGAGTGCATTCTTAATCAATTGGCAATCCCCGAGCTCTATTGGGATGCAATAGCGGATAGCTGGAAAAATAATAAATCGTCGCTTTATGGACGGATGGATTTTTCATGGAATGGCTATAGCACCGCAAAACTGTTGGAATACAATGCAGATACGCCAACATCGCTTTATGAGTCTGCATTCTTTCAATGGCAATGGCTGTTTGATATGACGGCAGGTGGTTTATTGCCTTCCAATGCAGATCAGTTTAATTCAATTCAAGAAAAGCTGATCCAACGTTTTTTACTATGGCGTAATGAGTATCCATTCTATTTCTGCTGCTGTGAAGATTCGATTGAAGATAGAGGAACGGTGTTATATTTGGAAGACTGCGCCAGTCAAGCGGGTCTAAAAACACAGTTTTTGCATATGGAAGAGGTTGGGCTAGGAACTGGTGGTGTTTTTACCGATCTACAAGATCAAATTATCCATCAAGGATTCAAATTATATCCCTATGAGTGGATGTTTCAGGATGATTATGGCCCTGTATTGCGTAGTCAGCGCACAGAATGGGTTGAACCGCTATGGAAATCGATTTTAAGTAATAAAGGGTTATTACCTTTATTATGGCGATATTTTCCTAATCACCCTAATTTATTACCCGCTTATTTTGCCGATGAGTCGATCAATATTATTGGAAAGCTTAAACAGGACATGGGCAATAATTGGCAAGGTTTCACCACTAAGCCACTATTTTCACGTGAAGGTGCCAATGTGTCACTTTTTCTTAACCATGAAAAAGAGATCATCACTGAAGAATTCGGTGAATATGCACATGAACCACGTATTTATCAGGCCAGTGCGTTGCTACCTCGGTTTGGTTCAGATTATACATTAATAGGCAGTTGGGTGATCGGTGATGAACCCGCAGGAATTGGCATCCGAGAAGATAAATCATTAATCACCAAAGATACATCTCGATTTGTTCCACATTATATTATGGGGTAATTCAGTTTATATATGAAAGATTTCTGAGTAATGTTATTTATTATTATATTATCGTGATCAAACGCGACAAAACATGTACTCACTGATGAATAAAATTCATTTATATTACTGTTCATTAATTGATTCATTTTTCATAAATTAAATTCCTAATAATGAATTTATGATGATTTGTCTTTTGGCTAGGCGGTTCCCAAGCCACCTGATATTAACCAAGACTCAAGGCAACTCGCTTTTCAATCTGGAAATGACTATGCAATAGCCAAAGGTGTATCGAAGGGGTTCAGTACGTTGAGTTGGTTTGACAGTGCTCGCGTGTTGCTTGCGATGGTACCGAACCTCTATGAAGGGGATAGTTTAATAAAAATCAACGGGATACCTGTCGTACTCGAAGGTCATAAAGTTGTATGTGGCTGCTCAAGTGGTTGCTGTTTGACTGCTTAGATTGCAAAGTCATGTGTATACAATCTGCAACGAGGTGATTAAAGCAGGGCTTGTGTTGGAAGATATCTAAGTTGGTTATGTTAGAATTGATGTTCAATAAATATAATAGAAAGGTAGCGAACAATGGAAACCACTTACCTCATAGTGCCCGGTTATACCAACTCAGGTCCCCTGCATTGGCAGACATTTATGGAAAATAAATACCGTAATGTTATGCGGGTGCAGCAAGATGATTGGAATAATCCTTCCTGCTTAGGGTGGGTGAATAAACTTGATCACTACATTAAAAAAGTTGACGGAAATTTAGTACTTTTAGGGCACAGCTGTGGTGCTGTAGCTATTGCACAGTGGGCCTCTTCCCATGCCTGTAACAGGGTAAAAGCATTAATCTTAGTGGCTCCTGCTGATGTTGATTCTCCGTCGGCTATCGTTCCAATTAGGCAGCAACGGCCATTGCCTTCGAAAAAATTCAACACTCGTTCATTACTAATATACAGCGATAATGATGAACATCTCAGCGAAACTCGCGCATGCTCATTGGCATCATTATGGGGGTGCCAAACTCATTTAATTCATGGTGCAGGACATATTCATACTGCTGCTGGTTATGGTGAATGGATTGAAGGGGAACGGTTATTCGAAAATTTCACTGGCATTCCATTAATAAGCAAAGATATAAAATGCTAGGATATTTATATAGATTAGATGGTAAGGTAACTACCTAAAGTTGTTGAAGATCTGGGAATGAATTAAATAATTTAAGTTGAAAATTACATCCGACTTTACAAGTATTATCGACGCCATTCAGTGATTGGCTATTTAACACCACATCAAAAATGCCGCTTAGATCTTCTACAGGAGTTGTTGAGCATTACACGTGGTCGCGGCAGAGTTTTCTGAACCTTTATATGTAGTTCAGTATGAGGCACCTCACACTTTCAAGTTTTAGCATTTGAATCATACCTATTATTTGATTAAAGTGCCAAAAAAGAAGATTTTTGGATTGTTACTGCCATTATTGGCAGGCAAAACCTGATATTCCGATGAGATAATTATCATTGGGTTATCAGGTTTTTTCGTTTTAGGGGGATAGCGTGAAGATCGCAAAAATATTAAACAACAATGTGGTCATTGCCCTGAATGAAAAACATCAGGAAATTGTTGTTATGGGACGAGGCTTAGCTTTTCAAAAAAAAGTGTATGATGCTGTCGACATAACCAAAATTGAAAAGATTTTTGAATTACGCAGCGATGAGTTAACTGCTCGGCTTAGTGAATTACTTAGCCATATTCCTATTTCTGTTATGAAAACCTGTGATGAAATTATTGAACATGCGCAAAGCCAGTTAGGTCAATTAAATGAAAATTTATATATTGTATTAACAGACCATTGCAATTACGCCATTGAAAGGCAAATAAAAGGTCTCGCAATTACTAACACTATGTTATGGGAAATAAAACGCCTATACCCAAAAGAATACCAATTAGGGGTAGATTCATTAGTACGAATTAATGAGGATCACGGTATCGAATTACCAATCGATGAAGCAGGGTTTATTGCTTTACATTTCGTCAATGCACAACTTACAGGGGAAATGCCTGTTGTGATGCAAACAATGGATGTGATGCAAGAAATCATGAATATCGTGAAATATCATCTAAAAATTGAATACCATGAAGAAACATTGAGTTATCAACGTTTTGTCACGCACTTAAAGTTTTTTGCTCATAGAATGATGAATAATACGCCTGTGCCGAATGATGACGTTTCGATGCATTTGATGATTAAAGAAAATTATGCTGTTGCTTGGCAATGTGCCGAGAAAATAAATCAATTTTTACAAAAAAAATATCGACGCATTTTAACGGATGAAGAACAGATGTTTCTGACTATCCATATAGAACGGGTGATAAAAGAGAATTCACTATAACATAATTAATTTCGCTATTTGACTGACAACGAATAAAAAACCAAATGGATTGTTACCACCCTTTTATGGTGGGCAAAACCTGATTATCACTCTTACTTGAAGGGAGTGGCTATCAGGTTTTTTTTTGCACATTCATTAATAGCGCTAGTATTCACCAGTAAGTGATAAAGGAATATTTATGACGTACCAACCTTTAGCAGAACAAATCATTCACGATGTCGGCGGTCAAGACAATATTGTGAATGTTATTCACTGTGCAACGCGCCTGCGTTTTAAACTTAAAGAGATAAAGAAAGCAAACTCTGAGCATTTAAAACTAAACTCAGAAGTGATCACTGTCGTTGAAAGTGGGGGCCAATTTCAGGTTGTCATTGGTAATCATGTACATGAAGTTTATAACGCAATAAACCAACTCATAGGGAAAGAAGATACAACGGAAAGATCTTTATCTGAAGAAAATGGTGATATACCTAACGAGAAAAAAGACAAAGAAAATATTCTTAGTCATTTTATCGATATTGTATCCAGTATATTCACACCGATACTGGGTGTTATGGCTGCATCCGGGATTTTAAAAGGATTCTTGTCTCTATTTATCACTCTTAATTGGTTGTCAGAACAAAGTGCCACTTATAAATTATGGTTTGCTGCCAGTGATTCACTATTTTATTTCTTCCCTTTAGTACTGGGTTATACCGCAGGTAAAAAATTTGGAGGTAGCCCATTCTTAACAATGGCTATCGGTGGTGCGTTGGTACATCCATCAATGCTAACTGCATTTCAACAAAGCCTTACAGGTGCGGCACCTGAATATTTTTTAGGCCTCCCTGTTACATTCATTAATTATAGTACATCGGTTATTCCTATTATTTTTGCAGCTTGGATGAGCTGTTTATTAGAAAAAAGATTGAATGCCTTATTACCCGCGGCGATGAAAAATTTCATCTCTCCATTTTTATGTTTACTCATTATCGTTCCTCTAACTTTCTTGGTTATCGGCCCATCGGCAACCTGGCTAAGCCTATTAATCGCAGATACTTTCCAATCTATTTATAACTTTACTCCTATTATTGCGGGAGCATTTATGGGCGCAATATGGCAAATTTGTGTTATTTTTGGCCTGCATTGGGGAATTGTGCCAATTAGCATCAATAATCTTAGCGTATATGGGCAAGATGCGCTTGTTCCACTACTGCTTCCTGCTGTTGCTGGGCAAGTTGGTGCAGCGCTAGGTGTCATGTTAGCCACTCGCAATGCCAAAATGCGAATTATGGCGGGGTCGTCTGTAACTGCGGGGCTTTTTGGTATTACTGAACCTGCTGTTTATGGTGTTACTTTACCACTACGCCGACCGTTTATTTTTGGCTGCATCGGTGGTGCTGTTGGGGGCGCAATCATCGGTTATAGCCAAACGTTGACCTACTCTTTTGGGCTAGTCAACATTTTCACTTTCACACAAATTATTCCCGAAAATGGTTTTGATAATACTGTTTGGGGAGCGATTATTGGTTCTTTGCTTTCCTTTGTTTTTGCTTGCCTAACAACTCGCTTCTTTGGGTTGAAACATGAATCGCAACTCGCTAATTCGACTCATATTCAAGCACAACCGGCTACTGAATATGACATTTTGTCTCCTCTGTCTGGGTATACGTTACCCCTAGCAAATGTCCCTGATGAAACATTCGCGAGTGGATTACTCGGTCAAGGCGCAGCGATTGTACCTAACGTTGGTGCCGTCTATGCCCCATTCGACGGTGAAGTTGGTTCATTTTTTAAAACAGGTCATGCATTAGGGCTATTAAGCCAAAGTGGAATTGAGTTATTGATCCACGTTGGTATCGATACGGTGAAACTAGATGGCCTTTACTTTACACCCCAAGTAAAACAGGGAGATACATTCAAAGCGGGTGACCTACTCCTTACCTTTGATTTAGAAAAGATTATTGAAGCCGGTTTTGACTTAACAACACCAGTTATTATTAGCAACAGTGATGATTATGCTGCTGTTGAAATCGCCTTGCTTAACCAGACAATTAATTCTGGTCTTACATTCATGACAGTTAATCCGAAATGAGGAACGAAAATGATGACAAAATTTCCTAACGCATTTTTATGGGGTGGAGCCATTGCAGCAAATCAAGCGGAAGGCGCGTATTTAACGGCTGGAAAAGGGCTAAGTACTTCTGATGTTCAGCCAAATGGTATTTTTGGATCGCTGGTTGAGCGGGGTGATAACGACCAATATATTAAAGATGTCGCTATCGATTTTTATCATCGTTATGTAGAGGATATTGCTCTTTTTGCTGAAATGGGCTTCACATGTTTACGTACCTCTATTGCATGGAGTCGTATTTTTCCTCGCGGTGATGAGCAAAAAGCTAATGAGGAAGGGCTCGCTTTTTACGATAAATTATTCGAGGAAATGGCTAAATACCATATTCAACCTGTCATCACCCTATCTCATTATGAAATGCCATATCATTTAGTTACTGAATATGGAGGGTGGGGAAATCGTAAAACTATTGAGTTTTTTGAGCACTATGCACGTACTGTTTTTGAACGTTATAAAGATAAAGTCAAACTATGGCTAACCTTTAATGAAATCAACATGTCATTACATGCACCAATGACAGGCGTTGGCTTACCAGAGAACAGTTCAAAAGCAGAGATTTATCAAGCTATTCACCATCAACTTGTCGCTAGTGCAAGGGTCACTAAAGCCTGTCATGATATAATCCACGATGCCAAAATAGGTAATATGCTGCTCGGTGGGTTAGTTTACCCATTAACATGCAAGCCCAATGATATTTGGGAAGCGATGACTGAAAACCGTACATGGTTATTCTTTGGCGACGTACAATGCCGTGGCGCTTATCCAGGTTATATGCTGCGTTATTTTAAAGATAATCAAATTTACTTAGATATTACAGAACAAGATAAACTGGATCTTAAGCACACCGTCGACTTTATCTCTTTCAGTTATTATATGACAGGTTGCATTACGGCGGATAAAGAAGAATATAATAAGAAACGAGGAAATATTCTCAGTATGATACCAAATCCTCATTTAGAAAGTTCACAGTGGGGATGGCAAATTGATCCTGAAGGACTAAGGACAATATTAAATTTATTATGGGATAGATATCAAAAACCATTATTTATTGTTGAAAATGGATTAGGTGCTATTGATGAAATTACCCCTGAGGGAGAAATTATTGATGATTACCGAATTCAATATATTAATGACCACTTAGTTCAGGTATATGAAGCTATTCAAGATGGAGTCGATGTTATGGGTTATACCAGCTGGGGGCCTATTGACATTGTGAGTGCTTCAAATGCACAACTGTCTAAACGTTATGGTTTTATCTATGTTGATAGAGATGATCAAGGTAATGGCACGTTAGAGCGTAAACGTAAGAAAAGCTTTTATTGGTATCAAAAAATCATTAAATCACAAGGGGAGTTTTTAATTCGCTAATTAAGCTAATTAAATATTTATGGGTTTATTAATCATAAACCCATAAATTAACGTTGCTATATACTATATATGCTGACAACTATATAGGCTGACTTTGCATACCCTATATCCAATATAATAATAGTTTATAGAAATATTGATATACTCGTCATACTTCAAGTTGCAGCGTTGTTGACTACGTTCAGCTAGCCGAGTCACATAGTTTATCTATGCTCCCCGTCTATCTTCACTTGTCGCCTAGCTGCAACTCGAATTATTTAGAGTATAAATAGACTTATATGTTTATCCATTTTTTATCTTAAAATAGGTTCTATTATAAATGAATAAAAAACTTGTATTCTCACTGATATTTTTAGCGTTGCCTGCTATTGCTGAACAATCATCATGGAATGGTACTGTATTAGGCTTTGAACCTGTGCCTAAAGGTATATTTGGAGATATGTTAGGGATTCGCCCTATTTTGTCTGATCATGGTTTTTCATTTAATAGTAATTATTTAAGTCAAGTCGCTTATAATGCAGGCGGTGGTTATAATTCTGATAAACACACCGCTTACATTGACCAATTTGCGTTCACATTTACTCAAGATCTTGAACGTTGGACTGGTATTCCCGACGCTCGTATTGAAGGAAATATTGTTAACCGCAATCACGAGGACAATCTTACTCTCAAACGATTGCAAGATCCTCGCGTTCCAAACAATGATCTTGCCCAAGAAAGTTACGGCGGAGGCTCTATCACCCGTTTAGGATGGCTCACTTTTGCACGTAGCTTTGACGATCGTCGCTTGACTTGGCGCATAGGGATGATGAACAAAGTACAAGAGTTCGATCAGATTATTCCTTGTGATTTTCAAATGCTTAGTCAATGTGGCGGAAAATCTGCCAACTCACTAACATGGAGTAATTGGAATATTCACACATGGGGCACCACTGTCAGCTATAAGATCACACCTGAAATAACGATCAAAACTGGTGTAATGGAACAAAACCCTCGAGCTACTGATAGAAGTCATGCATGGAGTTGGTCAACTAAGGGAAGTAAAGGTGTTTTATTACCTTTAGAAATTGAAAATCGCACTTTCGTGAGTGGGTTACCAGGCGCATATAATTTAGGAATCTTATATACCAATGCCAAACAGCAAGATCTCTATAAAGATAAAAGTTATCACAATACATGGTTTGTTTATGGCGGTATCAACCAACAGTTAACTCGTCACCAAGACGATCCCAATAGAGGGCTAAGTTTGTCTTTAAGTGGTAGTTACCATGATGAGCGCAGTAATTTTATGAATTATGTAGTTTCGAGTTCCTTACGCTATCGAGGATTATTTGATGCAAGGCCAGAAGATTGGATTGGATTAGGGGTTTCTTATATTGAATTAAGCGATCACTTTGCTAAAGGTCAAATACAATATAATCAGCAATTCGGTCTTACGGATTACCATGACCCTTTCTTTCGACCAATTATCTCTAATACGATGAATGCGGAACTATATTACCGTTTCAAACCCGTTTCTTGGTTAGAATTACAACCTGATCTACAATATTGGCACAATCCTGGAGGTGTAAAGCAAACTTCTGATGCTTGGGTATTAGGGTTAAAAACGGTTGTTACTTTCTAAATAAATTTGCTCTGGGAGCTATACTTGTATTTATTCAAATATCTAAAAATAGGGAGCATACTAGTTTATTGAAGCTATTTGATTATTTCAGATAATGTATCTCTAACCTTAGTATTTATTTTCCTTAAAATAAGACAGCTATCTTTACGAGTACTCATAAAGATAGCTGATATTAAATTTTTATAAAACACTAAATCAGCACTTTTCAATGGCGAAGTAATAAATAAACCCTAATCCACCATCTCTAACCCTGCTACTTGTCGCCAGTAGCCATTACAATTTTTATTATCAATAGATAGTGGTGCTTGCCCTGTTTGATTGGCCTTAAATTGTGCCAATACAGCCAATGAATCAACACTTTCTGGGGAAATACGCACAATGTCCACCAAATCACCCATTGAGGTTTGCTCATTGCCTAGGTTATAGCAGGAACCACTTTGTGTTTGTAGGCCATTGAGGGTGAATACTTGCTGTTGTTCTTGAGACAACACTTTGCGGCCTTGTGGGTAATTAATGCAACAGGTTTCACAATCATCTTTTGCGCGATTTTCAGAGCGTGCAGTGAAACAGCGTGCGGAGTAGGCTAACGGTAGGTGCCCGTAACTCATCACCTCAACCTCAAATTTATTACGGATCCCTAACTCATCACACTGATTTAGTAAGTTAATCAGCCAATCTCTTGATAGCTCAACTGGCATACACCAACGTATCATGCCTTGGCGTAATAAAATATTCAGTGTTTGGGCGTTATAACAATTTAATCCATGGCTAGCAACAAAAGGCAGCTTGCGTTCAGCTAACATGTTAACAACGCCGAAGTCATGTGCTTCAACCAGAAAATCACCGTTATCAACTAGTTTGCTGATCTCTTTGAGTTCTGAAGGAGCTTGTAACAGGGCCAATGTACTTAAAATAATTTGTTTACCACTGATGGAAAGTTGTTTGGCAAGGTCAATCCAATCAGCAGGTTTCATTTCACGTCGTTTGCTGCAAACAGTTTCACCTAGATAAATAATATCAGCATCACTTTGAGCCGCTAATTGATAAAAATCGTAGAGTTGGTGTTTGGGCCAGTAATAAAGAACGGATCCTAATGAGTACTTCATGTTTCAATCCTTATTATTATTGCCATTCACGATGATATGCACCAAGTGTGGTTTGGCTGCCTTCAGAAAGCCCACCGAGTGTTTTTAACCATTGAGGGTTGACTTCAAATGCGGTTGGATTGGCATTGTATTTATCGATAGCTTGTCGCCAGATACGTGTGACTTCAGTGACATAAGCAGGACTTCGCTGGCGGCCTTCAATTTTAACTGAGGCAATATTGGCAGCCATCAGATCTGGTAATAGTTCGATGGTGTTGAGGCTGGTTGGTTCTTCAAGAACATGGTATTTATGATCATCGACCAAATAGCGGCCTTTGCAGAGTGTTGGATAGCCTGCATTTTCATTACTCTGATAGCTGTCGATCAGGACTTCATTTAGGCGTGATTCCATTCCTTGAGTGGTTTGTTGCCAGCGAACAAAGCGAGCAGGGGAGCAAGCACCAACGGTATTCGGTGATTCACCTGTGAGGTAAGAAGACAGATAGCAGCGGCCTTCTGCCATAATGCAGAGGCTACCAAAAGCAAAAACCTCTAGGGGGACTGGGCTGCTTTTTGCCAGTTGTTTGACTTGGTGAATGGATAACACACGAGGCAGCACAACTCTGTGCACATCAAAATTGCGTGCATAGAAACGGATTGCTTCTGTATTAGTGGCGGACGCTTGCACGGATACATGACGTTCTATATGTGGGTATTTGTTTGCAGCATATTCCAACATGGCGAGATCGGCGAGGATCAACGCATCAGCGCCGAGCGATGCAGCGAGATCAACAGAATCTTTCCACCGCTGAAACCCATCAGGGTGAGCAAAGGTATTGATCGCAATATGGAGCTTACGTTTGCGGCTGTGGATATAGCGCTCGGCTTCATGCAGTTTCTTTTCAGTAAAGTTAAGCCCTGCGAAATGGCGTGCATTGGTATCATTTTTTAGGCCGATATAGACGGCATCAGCGCCATTATCTACCGCTGCTTTGAGGGCTGGTAGGTTACCAGCTGGGCAGAGTAATTCCATAAGGTCTATTCCAGAGTAAAATTTCAACAACTCAACATTGTAGTCAACTCGTTAGATCGAATTTTTGATTTGGGGCAGTGAATGGAGAATTAACCCATTATAAATTTGTGGTTATTTTCAACAATAGGTGTTGATATTTTGAGCGAATGGCAACGTGGTTTTTATGATTTATTTAATATTCTAAGCAATTAATACTGGTTGTATGTGCAAATCTTGATATAGGATCAAATGATTAAGTATTTTATCTGTCAATATATGAATACTGCGTTATTGAATATATGTATCTGTTAATGGCTTTATCGCTGTTTATACTCTAAATAATTCGAGGTGCAGCTAGGTGACAAGCAAACGAGTTGCTAAGAGCATAGAAAATGCTGTGACTGGCGCGAGCGAACGCAGTCTCGTATACCTTAACGAAAAGTGCTGCAACTTGAAGTATGACGAGTGGTCGTGCATAACGATTAGCAGATAGGCAAAAATGATAAGGGAGTCAGTGCCGTGTTAGGAAAAATTCGTTCTCAACTTATTTCAAAGGGCCCTTCATTACTGAAACTGCCTTTAAAAGTGACCCCATTCGCCGTACAACGCCAAGTGTTGGAACAATTGCTCAGTTGGCAGTTCCGTGAGTCGGTCAAAGAAGGGGAGTTGGATTTTCTTGAGGGTAAATGGCTGAAAGTTGAAGTCAGTGACCTAAACTTAGTCTGGTTCATTAGTCTACAAAATGGCATATTAATAGTACGCTCTCATGAGCAAGCGGATGTGCATGTGTGTGCAACGGCGAATGATCTGATCCTTATCGCAGCACGTAAGGAAGATCCCGACACGCTTTTTTTCCAACGTCGTTTGGTGATTGAAGGTGATACGGAACTAGGTCTATATGTTAAAAACCTGATGGATGCATTTGAGTTAGAAAATATGCCGACACCACTGCGTTTTGCATTATTACAACTGGCGGACTTTATCAAAGCTGCCCAACAAGATGAGGACACTGAGCCTAAAAGCTCTGTGGTTGTTTCATGCTAATTCGTGTTGAGATCCCCGTTGATGCCATGGGTATCGACAGGCTGCTACGTGAGACATTCCCAACTGAGGCAGAAGCTGATTTGGTGCAAAAACTACGCGAAGACGGCCTATTAACCCTTGGTGTCGTAGCAACAAATGATGATGGTGAAGTGATTGGCTATGTAGGCTTCACCCCCGTAGATGTCAATAATGAAGATGTTCAATGGGTTGGTTTGGCGCCTCTTGCGGTGAAGCAAGCCTTTCAGAAGCAAGGTATCGGTGGCCAACTAATCTACGAAGGGCTCGATAGTTTGAATGAGTTCGGTTATGGTGCCGTTGTGGTACTCGGTGATAGTCATTATTATAGTCGTTTTGGCTTTGAACCTGCCTCGAAGCATGGTGTTATCTGCCAATGGCCCGACTTACAAGAGCATTTTATGATCTGTGGATTAGAGAACGGAACGTTAAGTGATCATCAAGGGCGAGTGACTTATTCTGCGCATTTTGATGCCGTTTGAATCAATAAGTAGTCAACGATATTACTAGGCTGGTCGAGTACCAGCCTTTCTTTTGCCTTTTTAGTGAGTTTTTTTACCTGAAATTCCAGTTTGGAGGCCGTCGAACGATCTCCTACTACACCGTTAAACACTAAAGTGAGTGGTAATTTACCTTTCAGTGCTTTTGCACCTTTTCCTTGTTGATGTTGTGTAAAACGACGTTGGACATCTGTAGTGATCCCACAATATAGCCCGTTATTTTTCTCTCTAATTAGGTATATATACCAATTTTTTTGCGTATTCATCTGCTATTGTTGCCCTATTTTTATCTTTCTGTGCTGAAATCAATGGAGAAAAAATTCACAGAAATGCGAAAAAACTATCGAATAAAGATATATATAACTTATTAAATTATAAACAAAAAATGATACATCATGATCATAAACTTGTAACCTAAATGTTTAAGTTAGATCAAATAATTTGAATAACAACAGCAAAATTAGCTAATTTTCATTATGTTTTAAAGTGCATAATATGATCCATATCACAGGGAGACAGTAAAGCTTCCTGATAAAAACTGAATATCAATGAGGAACACATTATGAAAAAATCAACATTAGTTGCTGCAACTTTAGCTTTAAGTGCTATTTCATTTGGAACAATGGCTGCTGAAGAAGTTCAACATACTAGTCAACCTGCTGCAGGTTATGTTTCTGTTACTGGTGCTGTGAGTGTCAATGATCTGACCGCACAATTGGCCAAAAAAGCTGATGAAGCTGGAGCAAGTTCATTCCGCGTAATTTCTGCTGGTGGTGAAAACTCAATGAATGGTGTGGCTGCAATCTATAAATAATGACATTCGTCACACTGTGACGAGTTAGATTATATAGGTTATAGTAGTTAGCAAATACCAAACGTTCAGAACAGCTTAAGCACGCTCCATGACATGAAACACTGTATAAAGAGCGTGTTCTGAACGGCTAACATAGGTTTTTGCGATGAATAACCCACAATCTTTACAACATATCCAGCGTTATCTTTCCCGCCAACACGTCTTTTCTCTATTTACTTATCAAGGCAATGATATCTGGCCTGCCAGTTGCTACTATGCATTTGATGCTAAGTTGATGTGTCTATTTTTTATGACAGATGTGAACTCACGTCATGGTCAATTAATGCGACAAAATAGCCGTATTGCTGGTACAGTTTCCGCGCAAACTAAAGTCGTGAGTCAAATCCAAGGGATCCAATTTATTGGTGATGTTGCTGCTATTACCGAAGAGGCTCAGCAAGCCGCACGTGATTTTTACTGCCGCCGCTTCCCTGTGGCGTTAACAGCAAAGTTGCCTGTGTGGCGATTAGATTTGCAAGAAGTCAAAATGGTGAATAATAAATTAGGCTTCGGCAGCAAATTGTATTGGCAGCGTGGTGGCTAGCGTAGTCGATGGATCACTTGATTACTGCTTCCGCGCCAAAGTAGTGCTGGGTCATGCAATTCTTGCACAAACTTCCCATCGATTAATACGTTGATCAAACTCACCACTTTGTGTTGTTCAATGGTCATTTCTGCAAATAAATAACCCGTCCATAACCAAATATCTTTATCAGGGCACACTGCTTTTACGCGTTTTACTAATTTAAGAATGGCAGGTAAGTTTGCCGGATGCAGTGGATCCCCGCCGGAAAGGGATAAGCCTTGTCGACGGATACGTGTATCTTGCAGATCTTGAATGATCTGATCTTCCATTTCTTGGGTGAAAGGAAGACCTGAATCGACTCGCCATGTGCTTTGGTTGTAGCAACCTCGGCATTGGTGAATGCAACCAGAAACAAACAGTGTACAGCGTGTTCCTGGGCCATTCACCACATCAACTGGATAGTATTGATGGTAATTCATAGCATTAACCTAGTTGACCATTTCCTAAATGTTTAATACGTCTTTTTACTTCTTCTTGTTTGCCTGCGTTAAATGGCCGAGCATCTGGGCTGCCTAGATAACCACACACTCTGCGGATCACTGAGACGCGGTTGGTGTCATGGTTACCACAACGTGGGCACGCAAAACCTTTACTGGTACAGTTAAATTCACCTGTAAATCCACATTCATAGCATTCATCAATAGGTGTGTTAGTTCCATAGTAAGGAACGTGTTCGTAGCTGTAGTCCCAAACATCTTCAAGCGCTTTTAAGTTGTGCTGTAAGTTTGGATATTCGCCGTAGCAAATAAAACCACCATTCGCGAGAGCAGGGTAGGGTTGCTCAAAATCGATTTTATCGTATGGATTAACGCGCTTTTCAACATCAAGGTGAAAACTGTTGGTGTAGTAACCTTTTTCTGTGACGCCTTCGATAACACCAAACTCTGCGGTATCAAGGCGGCAGAAGCGATCACAGAGGTTTTCACTTGGGGTGCTATAAAGGCTAAAGCCGTAGCCTGTTTCTGCTTTCCACTCATCAGTCGCTTGGCGTAAACGGTTAACAATCGCGACTGCTTTTTCTCTTAATAATGCATTGTCATACACATGTTGTTGTGTACCAAACAGTGCGTTGATTGTTTCATGGAGCCCAATATAGCCTAATGAAATGGATGCGCGACCGTTTTTAAAGATCTCAGCAACGCTATCATCTGCTTTTAAACGCACGCCACAGGCACCTTCCATATATAGGATAGGTGCAACGCGTGCTTTGACATTTTCTAGGCGAGCAATGCGTGTCATCAAGGCTTTTTTGGCGATAGTGAGTCGTTCTTCGAGTAGTTGCCAAAACGCGTCTTCACTGCCTTGTGCTTCAATGGCAATACGTGGTAGGTTCAGGCTGATCACTCCTAAATTGTTGCGACCATCATGAATTTGTTGACCATTTTCTTCGTAAACACCCAAGAAACTACGGCAGCCCATTGGTGTTTTAAAGGAGCCTGTTACATCGACCACTTTGTCATAGTTTAGGATATCGGGATACATGCGTTTGCTTGCACACTCTAATGCTAGCTGCTTGATATCATAGTTAGGATCACCATATTGGTGATTAAGCCCTTTTTTGATGGCAAAAACCAGTTTAGGAAAAACCGCTGTTTTGCGATTTTTACCTAATCCTGCGATACGATTTTTTAGAATCGATTGTTGAATTAGGCGTGCTTCTTTAGAGGTGCCTAAACCAAAGCCGAAAGTGACGAAGGGCGTTTGACCATTAGCGGTATGCAGTGTATTGACTTCGTATTCAAGGGATTGGAAGGCATCGTAACACTCTTTTTCGGTTTGGTTGTCTGCATAGCCTTTAGCGTCTTCAATGCCCCAAGTCATTGCTGTTTTTAGATGTTTTTCATAGCTGATACGAACATAAGGGGCAAGGATCTCATCAATACGATTAATGGTGGTGCCACCATAAATATGGCTTGCTACTTGTGCGATAATTTGAGCCGTGACGGCTGTTGCTGTCGAAATTGATTTAGGTGGTTCAATTTCTGCATTACCCATTTTAAAACCATTGGTTAACATGTCTTCAAGGTCAATCAGCATACAATTAAACATGGGGAAAAATGGCGCATAATCGAGATCATGATAATGAATTTCACCACGCTCATGTGCAATGACGACATCACGGGGCAAAATATGTTGTTTAGCATAATGCTTCGCGACAATACCCGCTAATAAGTCACGTTGGGTGGGGATCACTTTGCTATCTTTATTCGCGTTTTCATTCAGCAGTGAAACATTACTTTGTTCAATAAGGCCACGGATATCGTGAGTCAGCTGACTGCGTTTTTCTCGTTCGCTGTCTCTATCATGGCGGTATTCTATATAAGCACGTGCCAGATCTTTATGTGGACCTGACATAAGTTGGTTTTCCACTGCGTCTTGGATCACAGCGATATCCACTTTTTCACGGTTGCCAAGTAGCTCTGTGACAGTTGTTGCAACTTGAAGACAGTAGTCATCATCCCGAATATTCACCGCCGCCGCCGCGCGTTTTATGGCTTCCTGAATCCTCTGGAGGTCAAAACTCACCTGACAACCGTCACGTTTAATTACAACCGTTTTCACTGTAATGCTCCTTATTGAGTTATCCACAAGCTGAAACTGCACGAGAGGGGGGTCACGGCATGATTCAGGGCATTGTGGATAAAACTGTGAATAAATACTATATGTAGTGTCTGGTTGTAATTAAAGCACAATATATAGGTCATTGCTTTTTTTTAGCTACTCTTATTTTGATCCACAACAAGGAAAAAAATAAATTGCATGAATATCAAAAGCGGAGCTAGAAAAATAAAAATTTGCTATCAGCTTTTTCTGGTTGCGTTTAAGTAACAGTATTGTTTAATCATTGAATCGAGTAATGATTGCCGAAAAGGATATGACAACATGAATGTCACTAAAAAGCAGGAGCGAGTTATTCATGAGGCTTTAAATGGATGGGAACAGTGTGGCGATATTAGCGCAGAGGAACATATTCGTTTAAAAAATACGCTAGTTCGTGTTCCTTTTGATTGGAAGCGTTTGGGTCGTTATGCATTTTGGACGGCGATTGTTTGTTTGGTGATCGCAATTGGTAACTTCTTGAGCGACACCTTCTTAGTAGAATATATCATTCAGCTGTTTAACTTATCTGGATTAGGCCGTATCGGTTTGCCTTTGATTGCGGCGGCAATTTTTTATTATTGGGGTTTTAGACGGCAATCGCTGCAGCAGCAATGGCATTACAGTACAGAGTTTATTCTTTTCTTGGGTGTGTTACTGACCGCGGTGGCGATTTGGCAACTAGGTGTGCTGCTCGATAATGGCAGCGGTCATGTTGCACCGCTATTTTTAATTGGCTGTATTATTTACTGTATTGTTGGTTTCTTTTCTCGCTCATCACTAGTGTGGTTATTTGCTTTACTCGCATTAGGTAATTGGTTTGGTGCAGAAACGGGGTATATGTCAGGCTGGGGAGCTTATTGGCTTGGTATGAATTATCCAATCCGCTTTGTATTATTTGGCTCCGTTTTGCTATTGCTGTGTTATTTCCTCCAAGGTTTTCTGCTGCGTAGACGGCTTTTCACCATGACTAAGATCATGGGGCTGTTGTACTTATTTATTGCGCTGTGGATCATGTCGATTTTTGGTAATTACGATGAGGACAGCTGGTACAGTACCAGTCGTTTGCAAATCTTACCGTGGGCAATTTTATTTGCAGTCGCAGCCATTGTTTGTATCTATATTAGCTTGAAAACAGATGATGGCATGTTACGTGGCTTTGGCTTAACGTTTCTTGGGATCAATTTATATACACGGTTTTTTGAGTACTTTTGGGATAGTTTACACGCGGGATTATTCTTCTTGGTCTTAGCCATTTCACTGGTAATTATTGGCCTAAAGGCGGAGAAAATTTGGCACAGTATTGAATTTAATGATTTGCAGAAGAAAGATAATAATCATTAATTCAAGAAAGTCGATGGCCTGCCAGAACGCGCTGGCAGGCTATTCAATCGAAGGGCAATTATTTACGCACTGCGATTGCTTCGATTTCGATTTTCACATCTTTTGGTAAGCGAGCCACTTCAACACAAGAACGCGCAGGGAATGGCGCATTGTGTTGCTTGAAGAACTCTTCATAAGTCGCATTGACTGTCGCGAAGTCATTTAAGTCTTTTACAAATACGGTGGTTTTCACGATATTCGCTGCAGTTAGACCTGCTTTTTCTAAGATTGCTGCCACATTTGCCAGTGATTGGCGAGTTTGTGCAGCGATATCTTCAGGGACTTCGCCTGTTTTTGGGTTTACAGGGATTTGGCCAGAAGTGATCACCATGCTACCTAAATCAACACCTTGAACATAAGGGCCGATAGCCGCTGGGGCGTTTTCTGTATTGATTTCGAATGACATAACTACTCCGTTTAATCAGGTAAAATTAGCGTTAAGGTACAGTATAAAGCTTTGCCGCTTACATACAAAGCGGCAGTCTACGCTGATATTCTTTATTGATTATTGATCACGGCGTCTCTATCAAACTCTTTTTCGCAGAATTTACAGGTCAGTGCGACTTCTTTGCCAACTTTTTTAACTTTAAAGCTACTTGAAACGGGTTCATTGTGGCTAATACAGTTACTGTTCGGGCACACCAGTACATTATCGATATGCTCTGGCAATCTTAATTCAAGCTTCTCAACTACTTGGTAATCTTCTATACGATTCACTGTGGCTTCTGGTGCATACATCGCCAGCTGGTTTGCTTGTTCAGGGGTTAAAAATGTGTTTTCGATTTTGATTAAATCTTTTTTACCCAAGTTATTTGACGGCAAATTCAAACCAATGGTGATGCGCTCATCGGTGAGTGTTAACTTGAATAGGCTCAGTAATTTGAAACCAATTTGAGCAGGAATGTGGTCGATGACAGTACCGCAGCTGATGGCTTCTACTTGTAATTTATGATCGTGTGTCATGATTGATTTCTCCTCAGATTGCCAATTCTTTATTTAACACCAGTGATAGCAAGGCTTGTCGTGCATAAATACCGTTACCTGCTTGTTGAAAATAGTAGGCGTAAGGTGTGCTATCAACATCAACTGTGATTTCATCAATTCGTGGCAGTGGGTGTAGTACCTTCAAATTTGGTTTTGCTACTTGTAAGTCAGCTGCACGTAACACAAATTGCGCCTTCACATTGGCATATTCAGAAGGATCTAAACGCTCTTTTTGTACACGGGTCATATAGAGAATATCGAGCTCAGGCATCACTTCATCAATATTATTATGTAGGCTGTAAGTGGAGCCTTTCTCTTCGAGCAGATGCAGAATATGCGCAGGCATGGAAAGTGCTTCAGGCGCGATAAAGTAAAAATGATTTCCTTCAAACTTAGACAGCGCTTGGGTTAATGAGTGGACGGTTCTGCCATATTTCAGGTCACCCACCATCGCCACTTGCAGATTTTCTAAACGGCCTTGCGTTTCTTGAATGGTAAACAGATCAAGCAGAGTTTGTGTTGGGTGCTGATTGGAGCCGTCACCTGCGTTGATGACTGGAATATGGCCCGCAAATTGGCTAGCAAGGCGTGCTGCACCTTCTTGCGGATGGCGCATCACAATCGCATCAACATATTGGCTGATGACCGAAATGGTATCTGCAAGGGTTTCCCCTTTTTTACCTAATGATGTGTTAGTACTGTCAGAGAAACCAACTACCGATGCTCCTAAGCGATGAATTGCGGTCTCAAAAGAGAGGCGGGTACGGGTTGATGCTTCAAAGAAACAACTTGCGATAACTTTATGTTTCAGAAATTCAGGCTGTGGTTGCTGTTTGAGAGAGGCAGCCACGTTGAGCACTAGCTCAAGGTCGGTGCGATCTAAATCATTAATTGAAATTATGTCGCGGTGATATAAAGGGTTCGGCATTGTTGTTCTCCTGTGTCAGCAAGATGTTTTAGGTAAAAGGCCAAAAAAAAGCCCCTCAATGAGGGGCTTTCTATAAAATACGGAGGGAAAAAACAGGTTCTCCAGACCGCCAGATGGCAGCGCAGTGGAGGTATTCTCTGTAACAAATAAAGCGACAGCGTTCATGTTTTCTCCTGACAAATTGTGGCGCATTATACGCGTGTCTTTTCACGACGCAAGCGTTTGCATGCAGAAAAAATAAAATTTTTTTGTGATTTCGGCATGTGGGCATTGATATGGTTTTGCGTAAAAAGAGCGAAATCAGTGAGATATTTATCGGCTGCTCAGTCGTTTCGCGATGCGTTCTAATTTCATCATCAGCAGTAATGTCATTCCCACTAAAACAATCGTCAGTGCTGAGCCATCAGCGATATTGCCTCGGTCGGTTAAACTAAAAATAGATACTGGCAGCGTAGCCCAGCCGGGAGGGTAGAGCATCATGGTTGCCCCAAGTTCGCCTAATGACAATGACAGGCTCAATGCTAATGCGGATATCATCCATGGCATTAATAGTGGCAATGTCACATGGCATAAACGATACCAAGGAGAAGCTCCTAAGCTAAACGCCACATTTTCAATATCAGAGGAAATGCGTGCCAAACCCGTTGAGACATTACTAAAGGTAAATGCGCTGATCAGAACGAAATGTGCAGAAAAAACAATCCAAAATGTGCCATTCATCTGCAAATAGCCTTGGCTGAAAGCCACTAAGATGCCTAGTCCGATAGAAACAGAAGGGATCGCACTAGGCAAATAGAAGGCAATCCCAAGGTATTTTTGTATTTTCGGCGTATGACGACGTAATGCTAAAGCCGCCCATAGCCCACACACTAAGGCAAACAAACTGGCACTAAAGCCAATCATAAGACTCGATAAAATCGCATCCCATGCGGGGCCTCGAAATGCATTGACGAAGTGAATAAAAGTGAACCCTGAAGGCAGTATACCATTCCATTGCTGACTAAAACTGGACATTAATATGATCACCAGTGGTAGCAAGAAAATCATGGTAAATAAGGTAATTGCGATAGCCGCTGCCGCCACTCGGCCTTTTGATGACCATATTAGCATGATGATTTCCTCGTATTGATGCGACCCGCAGCCATTCGATATAAAGAAAATAAACCGAGTGACAGTAAGATATTAATTAACGCGATCATGCAGGCAACAGCGTAATTTGATTCCAAAATGGCTTTGCTATAGACCATCATCGGCAATGTATTGACGCCTTTAGCACCAATAAATAACACAATGCCAAATTCATTGGTGGTAAGCAGCAAACATAGACTCCCCCCAGCAAGCAAAGCGGGTAATGCTGCGGGGAAAATGACTTGGCGGATCACACGAGCAGGGTGAGCACCAAGTACACTCGCGGCTTCGAGTTGGCTTTTATCGATTTGACGCAGTGCTGCCATCAGAGGTCGCATTATTAACGGGGTAAAAACGGTAATTTCAGCCAAAATGACGCCATTAACCGAGTAAAGAAAATCAACGGGTGGTAGTTCGAAATCAAATAGCGCCATGAGCGTGCCATTGAGCAACCCAGCAGAGCCATAAATAAAGGTAAAGGCAAGTGTGATCAAAAAGGTTGGCAATGCGATAAAAGTATCAATTACCTGTGTGATGAAGTGGCTGCCTGTAAAAGGGATAAAAACCAATATCACAGAGAGAATACTGCCAATAATCAAACAACCCAGCGTTGCAAAAACGGCAATGTACAGTGTATTGATTAAGCCATTGATAAAGCGACGAGACTCAGTCACTTCCCAAAATGTGGCTAAGCTCCACTGCCCTGATTCATTTTGCAAAGCCTGCTCAGCAATCAACAACAATGGATAAAAAAACAAAGTAGCGAGCACCAGTAGTGGCAATAGTACCCATAAATACAGTTGTATTTTAATGGGAGGACGATGGATTTCGATGGTTTGTGACATGTCACGCCTCAATTAAAATCGTATTTGTGGGGGAAAACCACAGTGTTAGCGGATCGCCAATACGTGGGCTTGGATGCAAATGAGTGACTGCAACACTGATGGTTTCATTGGCGATATCGCAGATCAAATGAGTTAGGTCACCTTTCCAATTGATAGAGCGCAGTGTGGCGTTTAGGTGATTTGAGGTGTCTGAGCGTGGAGACAAACTAATATGCTGTGGGCGAACGCAAACAAGTTTATGACCGCTAGAGCGTACACCCGAAGTCTGTGCTTCAATCAGCGATCCTAAACAACTGACGCTGACTTGCCCTGAATGATTGATATCACCTAGGGTGGTTGCAGGTAAAATATTGGCTCGACCTAAAAACTCTGCCGCAAAGCGGTTCGGTGGGCGGTGATAAAGCGCATTTTTCTCACCATGTGCCACCATATAGCCATCTTTCATAATGCCAATTTTATCACCTAGTGCGAGGGCTTCGGTTTGATCGTGGGTGACATAAAGGATCGTTAACTCAGGCAATTCGCGATGCAAACGGGCAATCTCTTCAACCATATTGTGGCGGATCTGTGCATCGAGAGCAGATAAAGGCTCATCAAGTAACAAGACACGCGGACGCACTGCAATAGCTCGAGCGATAGCCACACGCTGTTGCTGCCCTCCCGAAAGCTGATGTGGGTAGCGCGTTGCATAGTCAGTCATACCCACAATTTTCAAGGCTTCAACAACACGTTCATTGATTAAAGATTTCGGTTGCTTTTGTGCTCGTAAGCCAAAAGCCACATTGTCTTCAACCTTCATATGAGGAAATAGTGCATAGTTTTGTACCACCATACCAAGCCCTCTTTGATAAGGAGGAAGGTGGGTGATATCCGTATCACCCAGTAAAATACGTCCGCTGTCTGGTTGTGCAAAACCGGCAATCGCCCGCAAAACGGTAGTTTTTCCTGAGCCTGAAGGGCCGATGAGTACTAAGATCTCACCGGGCTCGATAGTCAGTGATAACGGTTTAAGTACCACGTTGTCATGATAGGAAACCCGCAATGATTCGAGGGTGATCCCTGAGTGCTCCGTCGCTTTTACCGTTGGATTCATCGTTCTTTTCATCAACATGCCAACATTACTCACTTTCGGTTGCTTTATGCCAACGTGAAATATCATCTGAAAGTGAAACTGCAACCTCATCCCAATTAGGTTGCCAGCTGTTCACGCCTTCCATCATTTTGATTGCCGTACGATACTTTTCATCGGTAGGGGTGATATCGGTGCGTACTGGGATCCCCCAAGAAAGCTCACTAACACGGCTTTGGGATTGCTTATCTAATAGGAAATTAATCAGTTTTTTGCCATTTTCCGTTTCTGGACCCCCTTCAACCAACCCAACTACATAAGGCAGTATTAGGGTACTGCGTTGACCTTGTTGGTCTTCAGGCCAAAAGATTTTGACGTTAGGGTTACGTTCCATCTGTGATAGGTTCATCTGTAAATCACCGTTAGCAACATACAGTTCACCCTTGTTAACCAGCGCGGTTAGTTTGCCTGTCGACGCAGAAGGACCGACGTTGTTAGCTTGCAACTTACCTAGATAATCAAGCCCTGCTTGTTTGCTACCAAAGCTATGGAACACCTGTAGCATAACGGCAGTACCATCACCTGCTTGACCGGGGGTTGAGTACTGAAGTTTATTTTTAAAGCGGTTATCGAGTAATGAATCCCAATTTTTCGGCGCGGTTTTTAGTAATTTGTCGTTATAGATAAATGTCAGATAATTATTAACGATAGGTGTGTAATAAGTGGTTGAGTTGGGAATATTTGCGGCGGCATCAGGGGTAAATTCAGCGAGTAGTTTGCTGGTGGCGGCACGTTGAATAAAAGGCGGTAAGGTAACCAGCACATCGGCTTGTGGGTTAGTGCGTTCTTTAGCAAGACGCTCAACAATTGCACCAGATCCACCTTCGACATATTGTACTTTGATGCCAGTTTGCTGGGTGAACTCATTAAATTGGTTCTGATACCAACTATTATTGCCATCATGCAGGCCGTCGGCTGAATATACGGTCACCACGGGGGCGGCTAAAACGGGGGTTGAACATAGTGTTGCCATTAACAAGCAAGAAAGGCGAGAAAGCTTCATGGTGATCTCCTGTTAGCGAAATAATTTTCTGGTATATACCAGTTGGTTTTACGCTAACGAGAGATTGTGACAGAAAGATGAAAATCTATTTTTTTTTCAAAAAATGTATTTTTGGTGCATTAATTTATAGCGTATCAACCTCAATACGCAAGCTATCATGACGCCAATATTCCACATCATAATCTAGTATGCGGCCGTATTGATCATAGTTTAAGCGTTGCAGCAGTAGCGCGGGGCGACCGACGGTAACTCCGAGTGCATTGGCAGCTTGCTCAGGCATGGCGGTAGGATAAAACGATAGGTGCATACTAGTATAAATCAGATTGTAGTGAGCTTCATAAACTTCAGTGAGGCTACCATTCAGATCATGGCTAAGTAGTTCAGGAACACGAGCAGGTAAGCAATAGTTCTCACAATAACAAATAGCACGATCATCAGCGAAACGTAGCCGAGTGAGTAAATATATTTTTTCAAAAGGCTCTAATGATAACGGTTTGCTGACTTGATTTGGGACAGTGACAACACGGCCTTCCAGTAATTGGGTTTTGGGCTGACGACCTTGCTCAAGGCACAGCTTATGAAAGTTGGTATTCTGTGTTGGATCAAGCGATAAGCGCTCAGGCGTGACAAACCAGCCGCGTCGCTCAGATCGGTAAATCACCCCACTAGACTCTAATTGCATCAAACTTTCACGAATAGTGATACGAGTCGTGTTGTATATTGAGCACAGCTCACGTTCTGAGGGCAGCTTATCGCCACTTTTCAAGCTGCCACTTTCAATTTTTGTTTGCAATTGAGCGGTGATCAGCCGGTATTGCGGAAGCTCTTCTGAAGTTGATTTCATAGATGTTCACCACGTTAGTTATCATTCATATTATACAGAGTTATATGAATTTTTTGTTGCAGAGTGACTTTTCCTTTGACCTTTTAAGCTAATTATACGCATTATAATATAATCTGGTATAGACCAATAGGTGAGTGAAATGTCTGCACACGATTATTTGTTATTAACCCCCGGTCCTTTGACGACATCACAAACGGTCAAACAAGCGATGCTGTTTGATAGCTGTACATGGGATGATGATTATAACCTTGGCGTGGTACAACAGATCCGCCAACAGCTAGTCTCTTTGGCGACACAAGCGGCTGGATACACGTCAGTTTTACTTCAAGGCAGTGGCAGTTTTGCCGTTGAGGCTGTATTAGGTAGTGTAATTGCTCCTCAACACAAGTTACTGATCATCAGTAATGGAGCGTATGGTGCACGTATGGCTGAAATGGCGCAGCGTATGGGGCTTGCCCATGACTTGTATGATTGCGGGGAAGTTTCATTGCCTGACATTGATCATATCGAGCAGTTACTACAGCAAGACCACACTATTACCCATATTGCGATGGTGCATTGTGAAACCACTACAGGGATCTTAAACCCTATTGCACAGGTGGGGGAATTAGCTAAACGCTACAACAAACGTTACCTGCTTGATGCAATGAGCAGCTTTGGGGGGATCCCTATGGATATTGCTGAGTTGAATATTGATTTTATGATTAGTTCAGCCAACAAATGTATTCAAGGTGTGCCAGGTTTTGCTTTTGTGATCGCTCGAGCAGATGAGCTGAGTCAATGTGAACATCGTTCGCGCTCAGTGTCTTTAGATCTTTATGCACAGTGGCAATGCATGGAGCAACATCAAGGCAAGTGGCGTTTTACTTCACCCACTCATACCGTATTAGCGTTTGCACAAGCGCTCAAAGAGCTGGAACAGGAAGGTGGAGTGATTGCTCGTCACCATCGCTATTCGCAAAATCAAATCCAATTGGTTGCTGGTATGCGTAAGCTAGGTTTTGAAACCTTGCTTGATGATGCGGTGCATTCGCCCATTATCAGTGCATTTTATTCACCAAAAAAGCCACGCTACAGTTTTAAGCAATTCTATGAGCGGTTGAAAGTTCAGGGGTTTGTTATCTATCCGGGGAAAGTCTCGAAAAGTGATTGCTTCCGTATCGGTAATATTGGTGAAGTTTATCAACAAGATATTGCCGCTTTATTATTGGCGATCGAAAAAGCCATGTATTGGGAAAATAAGGAGTCATGATGGAACGTATTAATGCAGTGATCCTTGATTGGGCGGGTACAACGGTCGATTTTGGTTCTTTCGCGCCAACACAAATTTTTATCGAAGCATTTCAGAGTGCTTTTGGTATTGATATCACCCTTGCAGAAGCACGAATTCCAATGGGATTGGGTAAATGGCAACATATTGAAGCACTCGGTAAACTTGCAACAATAGATGCGCGCTGGCAGCAAAAATTCGGCCGCTCAATGAGTCATGATGATATAGATGCGATTTACAATGCCTTTATGCCATTGCAAATCGCCAAGGTGGTTGATTTTGCGGCTCCTATTGCAGGTGTTGTCGACACAATTAAATTATTGCGCTCATCAGGGATCAAAATTGGCTCATGCTCCGGCTACCCACGGGCAGTAATGGAAAAACTAGTGCCTGCGGCAGAGTTGTTAGGCTATAAACCTGATTATTGGATTGCGAGTGATGAACTCGCTGCTGGTGGACGCCCTGGACCTTGGATGGCCTTAAAAAATGTTATTGAGTTAGGCATTGATGCCGTTGCCCATTGTGTGAAAGTTGACGATGCTGTACCGGGTATTGAGGAAGGACGTAACGCAGGTATGTGGAGCGTTGGGTTGGCCTTATCAGGTAATGAGTTTGGCAAAACATGGGATGAATATCAAAACATGTCAGCCGAAGAAGTCAATCAGCTACGTCAACAAGCGGCGGATAAATTATTTGCCGCGGGTGCCCATTATGTTGTTGATACATTGGCCGATTTACCCTCTGTTATTGAGAAAATCAATAAACGGCTAGTAAATGGTGAAAAACCTTAGTCTTGTATTGATCATTTTTTGACAAATTGGCTTACTTTTATTTGGTATTCACATTAAATAAAGTAGGCCAAACAGGTAGTTATTAATGTTTACTCTCATCAATATTTTATATATGGAAGAAAGCTACTTCAGCTTTGATTTTACTTTCAGGCAAGCTAGGTGAATGCGATGTGTGCATGCTTTTTGATACCACGAATGGGCTTGTATTGCATTTTGTTCCACACCAAACCCACTATCATAGAATTGAGCGAGTAAATATTGTGCTTGGCCATCATTTTGTTGAGCGGCGAGTTGAACCCAATAAAATGCTTGATTTGGATCCTTTTCAAGCCCCTTGCCGTGTGCATACATCCAACCTAAATAATACTGCGCATCAACCTGACCTTGCTCCGCAGATAGTTTCAGCCAAACAAATGCTTGTTGGTAGTTCCGTGGAAGACCAATACCATTGAAGTAGCGTTTAGCGAGCTCTAGCTGTGCATTGGCATCTCCTTGCTCTGCTTGTTGTGTCAGTGTATTCAAAGGCAGTGCTTGGCTATTTAGGCTAAACAAAAACAGTGCAAGGCCAAGTCCCCACCAGCGAAAAGCTGAGTGCCACTGTGACAACATATAGCTTGTGATTGCCATCAATAAGCCATCCCTGCACGGTTAAAGAAATCAAGAAGATATTGTTCAAGCACATTTTTTTGAAAGAAGCGTCTATAAAAAAAACTACTGAAGCGAAAAACACAGCGCTTTAGTTTGGTGATCCGCCATTGTTGCTGCTTGGCTTGCCATACTAATTGAAGTTGAGTGCGAGATTTTGGGGTAGCGATATTAAAAATGGACAAGGCAATTTTAATTTTCTCTGATTTCTTATCCCATAAAGGTGAAAAACGCAGAACTAGCGTATGTTCATTAGGATAATGAAGATGAAGAAGGTAATCAGGGCCACTGGCATGGGTGGTGAGTGTTTCTACTGTTTTAGACGTCGTTAACCATTGCGAAACCTCTTGGCAAAGCTGTGCTAAGTGGTCTTGTTGCTGTTGGCGATAGTATTCTTGTTGGGACTGTCGTTGTTGTTGAGATTGCAAAGCTTGTTTTATTTTATCCATATCGTTAGGGCTCATTCTTGCAATATAATTGACATTTTTTTATATAAATAAATGATGAAATGTATGGAACATCGACTTATATATTCATATAGGGCGTATTTTTTTTGTAAATAAAAATTCAAAAAAAGAGTATTTAATCAATGGTAATGGTAGTATTAATTCTAACTTTATTTATATGAAGCCTCAATAGGGATTTTATTATTTGACCAGCTATCTGCAAGTTAATCATTTGATTGATATGAAGGTCGGCATAAGAATTAAAATGGTATTAATCATAAATGAGTATTGATGTAATATTAGTTAACTCTTTATACGAGTTATTGTTATTTGTTGATGGCGAATGTCCAATGTTGGGTATTTAAGCTCATTCTCTATAATGTTTTAATGCTATGTTTTATATTGATTTTCTTATTTTAATGACTATTGAGATTTAATAGTTGTTGGCTGAGTGATTTAATTAACCTGATGTTTAAATTAAAGTATTGACAAGGTGGTTAGACTGAAGGGGTAAGGCTAGTAATGTGCTGGGTCGCATATTAAAAATATATTTTTATTGATTTCACTATTTTTTCAACAAATGGTTTTACTTGGATTTAGACTATTCTTGTGTTTTTAACTCCTTTAATGCGTTTTCCTTAATTTGTATATTTAGTTATTAATTATTATTTCTTATATTAATTAACACTAGCTTACATTTTAAAATGTTCATTTATTTTATAGAAAGAATGTTATCTATAAATTTAACGATGGATCCTTTATCAATTAATGATAACTTCAATTTTTCAGAGTTTATTTTATGGTATACCCTAAAAATTTTGTTACCAAACACCACCACTTTCAGTGGTGTTTGTAACCATGGCATTATCAAATCGCGTCTTTTGGTAATTCAGATACTAACGTTGCTACCATCACGGCTTTGATAGTGTGTAAACGGTTTTCTGCTTCATCAAATACAATACTGTATGGGGACTCAAAAACCTCTTCAGTGACTTCCAATCCACCCCACATATCAAACTCTTCGGCAAGTTGTGCGCCTAGGGTCGTGTCTTCATTATGGAATGCAGGCAAACAATGTAGGAATTTTACATCGGGGTTACCTGTCAGCTTAATCACATTCATATTGACCTGATAGGGTTTGAGTAAATTGATCCGCTCAGCCCAAACGGCTTTTGGTTCACCCATAGAAACCCACACATCGGTATAAAGGAAATCAGCATCTTTCACTCCTTCTGCAACATCTTCTGTTAGCGTGATTTTACCGCCTGTTTTGAGGGCAGCTTGCTGGCACTCTTCTATCAATTCTTGTTCTGGCCAGCAACTTTTTGGGGCAACTAAACGAATATCCATACCGGTTAATGCAGCCGCTTCTAGCATTGAGTTACCCATGTTATTACGTGCATCCCCCAGATAGGCGAATTTAATTTCAGACAGTGGTTTGTTTGGTTGATGCTCTTGAATTGTTAGCAGGTCGGCCAATAACTGTGTGGGATGGAATTCATTTGTTAATCCATTCCATACAGGCACTCCCGAATGAGCCGCGAGGGTTTCAACATTGGATTGGCTGAACCCCCGATACTGAATACCATCATACATACGACCAAGAACACGAGCAGTATCTTTCATGGTTTCTTTATGACCAATTTGGCTACCTGAGGGGCCAAGATAGGTGACGCGAGCACCTTGATCAAATGCACCCACCTCAAATGCACAACGAGTACGCGTGGAGTCTTTTTCAAAAATTAAGGCGATATTTTTGCTTGCGAGAAGTGGTTGCTCAAGACCCGCTTTTTTCTGTGCTTTCAGCCATGCAGAGAGTTTTAGTAATGAATGAATTTCATTGGGCGTAAAATCAAGTAACCTTAGAAAGTGCTTTTTATAGAAGGGGTTCATACAATATAGCCTTTTGTAATTGAATTAATATTCAATTTATATTCATAAAAATTCAAAATCAACCCCCTGTAGAAAAGAAATTATTCACATAAGTATGGTTTCAGTAGCAACCCTATGGGAGAATGGGTTTGAGACTAGCGATAATGATAAAAAGGGGTGTGGACATGGTGGATAAAGCTGAACAAGAAGCTCAATACGAAGAAACTCGTTTAATTATTGAAGAGTTACTGGAAGATGGCAGTGATCCAGATGCATTATATGCAATTGAACACCATTTCTCTGCTGATAATTTTGAACTACTCGAAAAAGCCGCAGTAGAAGCCTTTAAATTAGGCTATGAAGTCACTGATGCTGAAGAGCTAGAAGTTGAAAATGGCGTGACACTGATGTGTTGCGATGTGATCAGCGAAAGTGCGCTAAATGCAGAATTGATTGATGCTCAAGTTGATCAGTTAATGAAACTGGCAGAAAAAATCGGTGTTAACTACGATGGTTGGGGAACCTATTTTGAGGATCCAGACGCTGAGTATGATGACGAAGACGGTGACGATGAAGAAGAAGGCGAACGCATTCACTAATCGTAACTGATAATCAGAGGGTAGCTGCGTGGCTATCCTCTGATTGTTGATAAGCTATAATGCTTTTAACATTCGAATTTCACAGTCACTGTGACCGGTATTACCCAATGGTTCATCAATAAACTCAAAGCCTAGCTTCTCATACAATTTGATAGCAGCTTGTAATTCCGCGGTTGTTTCTAGATAGCAACGGCTATAACCTTGTGATTTGGCAAATTCTAATGACATCAATACTATTTGTTTAGCGAGTCCTTTGCCTCTGAGCACAGAGGATAAGTACATTTTTTGTAGTTCTGCGGTTTCATGATCACCACCAGCTACTTGTGAGACTCCGCCTCCACCAACAATTTTCCCCTCCATTTCAACCACCCAATAAGCACTACGCGGCTTGCTGTAGACTTCATAGAGGGTATCTAAAATAGGATCAGCGACGGCAAAGCCTTTATCTGCCGTTAATCCATGCTCAGCGGAAACTTCACGGATCACCGCAGCAATACCTGCATTATCTTTTTGTTCGATTAAACGAATGGTGTGGTTTGTGTTTGTTGTCATAACAGACTCTCATTGTTTTTATTTTTTACAACTCAGTGAGAGAGAACCGAAGGGAACTTCAATCTGAGAACTGCGAATGCAGTAATTTGATGATAATCGAATTTCAATGACTTTAAAAGAAAGCCCTTATTAATCGAATTAATAAGGGCTTGTCATTATTTTAAAAGCAATAAATTACAGTGATGCAATAGTAACTTTTTGAGCTTCTATTTTGCTTTTAGCTTCAATGTTAGCGGCTAAACGCTCACGCTCTTTCTCAACCACCGCAGCAGGCGCGCGGCTGACAAAACCATCATTTGCGAGTTTGCTTTCGATGCCTTCGATCTCTTTGCTGACTTTATCCAGCTCTTTGTCCAGACGAGCCAGCTCAGCATCTTTATCAATCAGACCTGCCATTGGGATCAGGAGTTCTGTGCCGCTAACCAGTTTAGTCACCGACACTGGTGCTTCTTCGCCATCAGCCAGTACACGAATACTTGCCAAACGTGCCATTGATTTAATGAAGTTTTCGTTTTCTGCCACACGGCGTTTCGCATCTTCAGATGCACCGCGTAGCATGACATCGAGTGGTTTACCTGGAGAGATATTCATTTCAGCGCGAATATTACGAACTGCAATGATAGCTTCTTTGATCCACTCCAAATCACTTAACGCTAATTCATCAACTTTTGCTGCATCAAACTCAGGGAATGGCTGTAACATAATGGTATCTGCATCAATTCCTTTCACCACTTTCACACGTTGCCAGATGGTTTCGGTGATAAATGGAATGATAGGGTGCGCTAAACGCAGTAAGCCTTCCAGAACCTCGATCAAGGTAAAGCGAGCAGCACGAACTTGTGCTTCATTACCTTTATGAACGGCAGGTTTTGATAGCTCTAAGTACCAGTCACAGAACTCGTTCCATGTGAAGTCATACAAGATACCCGCAGCAATATCATAACGATAAGTGTCGAGAGCTTCACGGTAGGCTTTGATAGTTTGGTTAAACTGCGCCATGATCCAGCGATCAGCCAAAGAGAAGCTCATGTCGCCGCCATTTTGGCCGCAGTCTTGGTTCTCAGTGTTCATCAACACAAAGCGACTTGCGTTCCACAACTTATTACAGAAGTTACGGTAACCAGACAGACGTTTCATATCCCAATTGATATCACGACCGGTTGATGCCAACGCAGCCAAGGTGAAACGCAGTGCATCAGTACCATGTGCTTCAATGCCATCTGGGTACTCTTTACGGGTACGTTTAGCAATTTTTTCAGCTAATTGCGGCTGCATCATGTTGCCAGTACGTTTTTCCAGCAAATCTTCCAGTGAAATACCGTCGATCATATCCAATGGGTCGATAACGTTCCCTTTGGATTTAGACATTTTCTGACCTTCTTCATCACGGATCAGGCCTGTCATATAAACAGTCTTAAACGGCACTTGTGGAACACCGTTTTCATCTTTGATGAAATGCATGGTCAGCATGATCATGCGAGCAATCCAGAAGAAAATAATATCGAATCCACTGACTAATACATCCGTTGGATGGAAGGTTTTCAGTGCTTCGGTATTTTCAGGCCAACCTAATGTTGAGAAAGTCCATAAACCAGAAGAGAACCAAGTATCCAACACGTCATCGTCCTGACGCAGTGCAATATCAGCACCAAGGTTGTTTTCACGGCGAACTTCTTCTTCATCACGACCTACGTAAACATTGCCCTTATCGTCATACCATGCAGGGATACGGTGGCCCCACCACAGTTGGCGAGAAATACACCAGTCTTGAATATCACGCATCCAAGAGTAGTACATGTTTTCATATTGGCGAGGCACAAACTGGATACGACCGTCTTCAACCGCTTTGATGGCATTTTCAGCCAAGGGTTTAGTACGCACATACCATTGGTCAGTTAGCATTGGCTCGATAACCACACCACCACGGTCACCATAAGGTACAGTTAAATCGTGAGGTTTTACTTCAACCAATAGGCCAAGTTTATCAAAATCAGCCACTAATGCTTTACGTGCCGCAAAACGTTCCATTCCACGGTAAGCTTCAGGAATTTCGCTACTGCAAGCGGTTGATGGGTTACCGTTGGTATCAAAAACTTCAGCTTCTTGGCGAACGTTACCATCCAGATCTAACATATTGACCATTGGTAACTGGTGACGTTTACCGACTTCATAGTCGTTAAAGTCATGAGCTGGGGTGATTTTTACACAGCCGGTGCCTTTTTCCATGTCAGCGTGTTCATCACCAACGATTGGAATACGGCGATTGACGATTGGTAGAATAATTTCTTTACCAATTAAATCTTTGTAGCGTGGATCTTCAGGGTTAACAGCAACACCTGTATCACCTAGCATGGTTTCAGGACGCGTTGTGGCAACAACCAGATAGTCTTTACCTTCTGCTGTTTTCACGCCATCCGCTAATGGATAACGCAGATGCCACATAGAGCCTTTCACTTCACGGTTTTCAACTTCCAGATCAGAAATTGCAGTGTGCAGTTTTGGATCCCAGTTAACAAGGCGTTTGCCACGGTAAATTAGGTTGTCTTTATACAGACGAACGAAGGCTTCTTTAACCGCTTTGGATAGACCTTCATCCATAGTAAAGCGCTCACGATCCCAATCAACTGAATCACCTAAACGGCGCATTTGTTGAGAAATATTGCCACCAGACTCTGCTTTCCACTGCCAGATCTTGTCGATAAACGCTTCACGACCGTAATCGTAACGTGTTTTGTTTTCTTCAGCGGCAATTTTACGCTCAACAACCATTTGCGTTGCGATACCTGCATGGTCAGTACCCGTTTGCCATAAGGTATTTTTACCTTGCATACGTTGGTAACGGATCATGGTGTCCATGATAGTTTGCTGGAAAGCGTGCCCCATGTGCAGGCTACCTGTAACGTTCGGTGGTGGGATCACGACACAGAAACTGTCTTTGCTAGTATCACCATTTGGTTTGAAATAACCGCTTTTTTCCCAATGAGCGTAGCGTGACTGCTCAATCTCAGCAGGATTATAAGTTTTATCGAGCGAAGGCTCGGTAATTGCATTCTCTGGTTTTTTGTCCATCTTTAATATCGTATTCAGTTAGTTGGCGGCGTCGCCATAGTCAAATTGAAGCCGACGCTGCGGTAAATTTTATACCGTTCACGCGCCAACTGTTTTAAAGTTTCATCGATAGGCACAAAGTCTATCACTTCATGGAATGCAGTGGCAAAATCTGCAAATTGGCTTTGCAGATTAATTAATACATCTCGTTGGGCATTGCCCCGTTTTCCCGGCCAGCAAATTTCGATTGGTGCTCCATATCGAGGCCCTTCACCAGCAAGGTTGTGAGGAACGAACTGATGAGGATCCCTTTGCCAAAGTGCCTCATCGAGTTTTTCTGCTTGTTCAGCCGTTTCACACGCCAGCAATATACGCTTACCATTACGCCACATCTGCGCTGCAAGTTCGCAAGCCAACCACTCATGAGCTTCAAGCTCAGTCTGTTCAGGTGAGTTGTTTTGTAGTTGGTAGAAGGTAGCGTTTTTCATTAAATCCCCGTCATACTTCGTGCCGTAGCGCTTTACGTTGAGGTCTAGTGACTCCATTCATTTGTCTTTTTGAATTATAACTGGTTTTGTTGCTGGCTCAAAATCGGTTGGTGGTTGCATCGATCATGTAGAGCTTGATTGACTGCCTCTAAAAAATAACATCCCGAATCACAGACATCCATGATTCGGGAGCTAGCTTATTTTTCAGGAACGATAATCAATTTAGATTAATCGTCACCATTCAAACCGACACGGTTAAGTAAAAACTGTGACAGCAGGGAGACTGGGCGGCCAGTGGCTCCTTTTGCTTTACCTGAACGCCATGCAGTACCAGCGATGTCCAAGTGCGCCCAATTATACTTAGTGGCGAAGCGAGACAGGAAACAGCCCGCAGTGATTGCGCCCGCAGGACGGCCACCTGTATTGGCTAAATCAGCAAAATTAGGCGTGATTTGGTCAAAATATTCGTCAGCTAATGGTAAGCGCCATGCACGGTCACCAGCCTGCTCGGAAGCATTTAACAGCTCATGAGCTAGCGGGTTATGGTTAGACATCAAACCGGTATAGTGGCTGCCCAATGCGATAACACAAGCACCTGTTAGTGTTGCAATATCAATCACTAATTCAGGATCAAAACGTTCAACATAAGTCAGCGCATCACACAATACTAAACGACCTTCAGCATCGGTATTCAGCACTTCAACGGTTTGGCCTGACATGGTAGTCAAAATATCACCCGGACGATAAGCGCGGCCACCTGGCATGTTTTCACAGCCTGCGAGCACACCAACCACGTTAATTGGCAGTTGTAACTCGGTGATAAAGCGCATCACACCATAAACGGTAGCTGCACCACACATATCATATTTCATCTCATCCATGCTATCTGCTGGCTTGATAGAAATACCACCGGAGTCAAATGTTAGCCCCTTACCGAGCAATACGATTGGCTTCGCTTCAGGATCAGCGCTGCCTTTGTATTCCATGATAGACATCAGTGACTCGTTTTGAGAGCCTTGTCCAACCGCAAGGTAGGCATTCATGCCTAACTCTTTCATTTGCTCTTCGCCGATAACGCGAGTCGTCAGTCTGTTATCTGAAATATCCGCTAGCTGGCGCGCTTGGGATGCTAAGTAAGCCGCATTACAGATGTTTGGTGGCATATTACCCAGATCTTTCGCTGCCTTCACACCTGAAGCAATCGCTAAGCCATGAGCAATCGCACGCTCACCGCTTGGTAGCTCACGACGGGTTGGCACATTGAAGACCAATTTACGTAGTGGGCGGCGGTGCTCGGTTTTGTTGCTTTTTAGTTGATCAAAGACATAGAGAGACTCTTTTGCTGTTTCGACAGCTTGGCGCACTTTCCAGTAGTTGTTACGGCCTTTGACGTGTAGTTCAGTCAAGAAGCAAACGGCTTCCATTGAACCTGTTTCATTCAGTGTACTAATGGTTTTCTGAATGATTTGTTTAAACTGACGTTCATCCAGCTCACGCTCTTTACCACAGCCAATGAGTAGAATGCGTTCAGATAGGACATTTGGTACATGATGGAGTAGTAGGGACTGGCCTACTTTACCTTCAAGTTCCCCGCGGCGCAGCAGGGCGCTGATATATCCGTCGCTTATTTTGTCCAGCTGTTCAGCTATAGGGGACAGACGGCGTGGTTCAAAGACTCCGACAACGATACATGCGCTGCGTTGTTTTTCCGGGCTACCACTTTTTACACTAAACTCCATGCGTTCTCCTGAATCTTAAAGACAAAGGCCCATGCTCCCGCTAAAATTAGCGTACCGCATTAATCTACCTCATAGAGTATGAACTCTTTATGTTAAACTGAGAGGATACTTGGTTTTTCAATAATATTAAGCATTTTCTGATTGGGTAATCAGTATATACTCAAAATAATACGAGTTGCAGGTAGGCGACAAGCGAAGATAGGCGGGGTGCATAGATAAACTATGTGACTCGGCTAGCTAAGCGGTAGTCACCATGCCTTAACAAACAGCCCTGCAACTTGAAGTATGAAGAGTATAGAGAATGCTTTTATATCATTCTATCCATACAATGAGCCAGAGTATATGTTAACAAATGGTAGATATTGAACGAACTTAGCCATTTTCCACCCAAAAGACAAGTTTTCACAGGCGTATAAGCGTGATCATTATTAGATATTTGGTACGGGAGACCCTGAAAAGTCAGCTAGCTATCCTTTTTGTGCTAATGTTGATTTTTTTCAGCCAAAAGTCCATCGATATCCTCGGGGCTGCGGTGCAGGGTAATATTCCTTCAAACTTAGTGTTACCTTTGCTGGGACTGGGTGTGCCTGAAATGGCGCAGCTGATCCTCCCTTTGAGCCTATTTCTTGGGCTATTAATGACATACAGTAAACTGTATACCGAAAGTGAAATTACGGTTATGCATGCTTGCGGGCTAGGAAAGAGCGTGCTGGTTAAAGCGGCTCTGGTGCTTGCAACAATCACGGCATTGGTTGCGATCGGCAATATCACATGGATGCTGCCTTGGTCCTCACAATATCAGGAGCAAGTGTTAGCAGATGCTAAAGCTAACCCAGGCCTTGCTGCTATGGTGGAAGGGCAATTTAAAACCACTAAAGACCGCAACATCGTGTTGTATATTGGTGAAGTGAAAGGCAATGATTTTAAAAACGTCTTTCTTGCCCAATTGCGTACCGCTAACGAACAACGCCCATCAGTGGTGGTGGCTGACAGCGGTTACATGAAAGAAGATGCTGATGGTCGCCAAGTGGTCGTGCTGGACGAAGGAACTCGTTACGAGGGAACCGCACTATTGCGTGACTTCCGTATTACCGATTTCCAAAACTACCAAGCCGTTATCGATCATAAAACTAGCGATACCAGCAACGATAAAGTCGAACAAAAAACCATGTTCGAACTATGGAAAGCCAACGATCCTGATTCAAATGCAGAGTTCCATTGGCGTTTAACCATTGTTTTCTCTGTTGTGGTGATGGCATTGATGGTTGTACCGCTAAGTGAAGTCAACCCACGTCAGGGAAGAGTGCTGAGCATGCTCCCTGCGATGCTGTTGTATCTTATTTTCTTCCTACTACAAAGTACGCTACGCAATAGTGCCGAAAAAGGCGATGTCGACCCGAAATATGCCTTATGGGCGGTTAACATAGGTTACCTTGCTCTCGCGGTGATCCTTAACTTGTGGGATACCGTGCCAATGCGCCGTTTACGCGTCAAATTCAATAGAGGGGCTGCCTGATGTTTGGTGTTTTAGACAGGTATATTGGACGCACGATCCTCAACTCTATTTTAATGACTCTGTTCTTACTGGTATCCCTTTCAGGGATCATTAAGTTTGTTGAACAGCTGCGTAAAGTGGGAGATGGTGAATATACCGCACTTGGCGCAGGGGTATTTACACTGTTAAGTATCCCTAAAGATATCGATATCTTTTTCCCCATGGCAGCGCTACTGGGGGCTTTGCTTGGCCTAGGAGCGTTAGCGTCACGCAGTGAATTGGTGGTGATGCAAGCCGCGGGCTTTACCCGTTTACAAATCGCGCTATCAGTGATGAAAACGGCGATCCCACTGGTCATTGTTGCCATGTTTATTGGTGAATGGGTCGCTCCAGCGGGTGACCAATGGGCCAGAAACTATCGCGCAGAGAAAATTGTGGGTAACTCACTAGTAGTGACCAATGAAGGGATGTGGGCGAAAGATGGACGTGATTTTATTCATATTCAACGCATTGCTGATACCACATCGATTCAAGATGTCTCAATTTACCGCTTTGATGAACAGCATAAACTGAAATCCGTGATGTTTGCTTCAAGTGGCTCCTATGATGAAGACAACAAACAGTGGGTGTTATCTCAGGTTGATGAGTCTATTTTAAGCAGCGAGAAAAAAATTACGGGCTCCCAACGTTTAACTTACGATTGGAAAACCAACCTTACCCCTGAAAAATTGGGTATTGTTTCTCTCAATGCGGATTCGCTTTCTATTCGTGGTCTTTATCAATATATTTCTTATCTGAAAGAAAGTGGGCAGGTCGCTGCGGTTTATCAGTTGAGCATGTGGAAAAAGATCTTAGCGCCACTGTCTGCTGCGGTAATGATGCTAATGGCGGTATCGTTTATTTTTGGCCCTCTGCGTACCGTACCAATGGGGGTACGTGTCGTATCAGGGATCGTCGGTGGCTTCTTATTCTATATTCTAAACCAAGGCTTTGGTAACTGGAGCTTGGTTTATTCAGTACCTCCCATTATCGCTGCGCTACTGCCAAGCTTGTTATTCCTTGGTGTCAGTATTGTGTTGTTGGTGAAGCGTAAATAATCAAAGTTAATCATTATGTTGTAGAAAGCCACAATATCATTAGATGTTGTGGCTTTTTTATTAAAAGGAATAATTAGTTTGGAAATGGCTCGGGGATATTTATCTTCTTAGCTGAAATATGAATTTTGGACATACAGCCAATAAAGTTATTGCCTAACTCACTTATTTTTCGAGCAAATTTATTTGTTTGAGGATGAAAAATAGGGTGTTTGTCAGAGTGAGCGACTGCTTGTTTTGCCGCGTTTTTGTTAATGACGCCACGAAAGCCCATAACACAGATGTTATAGCGATTTGCAATGGCTTGCGCATTTGAAAATAACCCATTATCCGCACTATTACAGCTGCACAGCTTGAAATAGGTATTTGGGCTCTGACTATTCTTAATAGCTGTGATTTTTTCTAAAAACAGAGTGTCGAGTTTTTTGTCAGTGGTTCTTACCAAAGCGCCATCTCTTGTTTGAAGCAATCCAAGTACACCATGTGTTCTTATCATATCTGTCATACTTAATTTCCTCCTTGAATAATTGGAATTGCTATCATAGGAGGGAAATCACAAAGATTCTTTCAAAAAAAATTATTGGTATTGTGAATAAAAAAAGGTAAGAAATTGCGGGTATTTCCTACCTTTTTATAAATATAGTGATGTGTTTTGATCAAACTGCGGATAATTTTAACGTCAGCAATCTGATTAAATTATGTGTCAAGGTTGGGGCATAGCTCGCCAGTGCATCAGCTGCTTCGGCGGTACGCCTTCAATGTTTCCCATACGCATGGTTAGCGGATAATGCAGCAACCATCTCGTTAACTCCAACTGTTAACTTACTAAATTTACTGCCATCCTTACGCGTCATTACCACAAAAACACCAATATTTTGTTGGGGGATCATCGCCATATAGCTATTGAACCCGCCACCGCCACCGGTTTTTTGATAAATCCCCGGACGACCATTTTGAGGCTTCATATAAACCCAGCCAAGCCCCATGCCATCAGCGTAGCCAGCAACATCCATCCCTTTCACATCAAGAAGTTTTTCTCTCGGGAAATAAATGCCTTGTTCACGGGCTGCTGTAGCTTTTCTGAGGTTTTTATCCGTCGATAAAAACTGTTGCATCCACTTTTGCATATCGGCAGGTGTTGAATACACACCTCCACTTCCTGCTGCTGCAAGTGTATTATGGCACGGACTTGGTTTGGTACCTTCCATCAGCCGAGCGCATTGTGATGCATTCGGTGTGTAGGTTGTCTCAGTCATATTAGCGGGTGATGTGACATAACGGCTAAACAACTGCGGATAAGATAGCCCAGATGCTTTAATCATCGCATCGGCTAGAAGGTCGTAAGCAAGGTTTGAGTAGGAGGCTTCAGTACCCGGTGTTGCATCGAGCTTACCATTTCGTAACCAAGCCCAACGGTTATCTTGTGTTGGCCAAATAAACACAGGTCGGCCCCATTTACCGCCGGGCTGCTCTCTTGGCAAACCGCTAGTATGGCTGGCTAAATGATATAAGCGAATCGGCTGCCCGCTATTGTTATCCGGCACGGTCACGCCATTGTAGCTATATTGCTGTAACGGATCGGTGATCAATAATTTATTGTCTTGCTCTAATTTAATTAAGATTTCACTGGTCATTAATTTAGAGACAGAAGCAATACGGATCAACGAATGTGGCCCCGGTTTTTTACCATTACCCGGTGCAGTTTCACCATAATAACGTGACAATGTTTGGTTATTATCAATAACAATGATGGCCATACCGCGGGCATCACTTTCATTAAAAATACGGTTCGCATACAAATCGACAATCTTAGCAACGCGCTCGTAAGTTCTTCTATCGCCCTCGAACACTTTCCAGTCACTAGATTCGGCATCACTATTGTTGCCTTGTAAAAACTTAGGTTGTTTCTCTGTCGTTGTTGAACAGGCCGCTAATGCGAGAGACAACGCAGACACTGACAGAATTTTTAGAAATGATTTCTTCATGTTTAGAAGCCAGCCGATGTGTAATTTTGCAAATGGTCTAACAGACCAAGGTTATTTTTTCTTCGAGAAAACCTTCATCAAAGCACCGATTAAGATGCCAATAACCACTCCTACCGCTATCCACCCTAGAAACCCCATTGATGAGTACCTTGTAACATTTAATGAATCTGCATACGCTAGCAAAAATTGCATCGAGTCGCCAGCAGCCTTGATTGACGCTAACAATTAAATCAAATATTTGACTAAAGTAACATATGGCTGGGCTGATAAGTAAACAAAAAGCATTAATTACCCAATAAATGGAAAGATTGAATTATTTAAGAGAAGGTATACAAAATCGCAGGGAGTGCATGGATATGCTTTTTTTTTAAGCGAACAAACTGAATAATCAAGATAAATGTTGCTAGTCGAGGTAAGGCAAGTATAATAGCCACGTTTTCCAAGGAATACATCACTTCGTGCCGGAGTGGCGGAATTGGTAGACGCAGTTGATTCAAAATCAACCGCCTTCGGGTGTGCCGGTTCGAGTCCGGCCTTCGGCACCAAAAATTAGACGCTTAAGGCGTCTTTTTTTATGCTTGAAATCCAGTGTTTGCAAGGTTTTTCCTCACTTTTCAGTCTCCCTAAGTATACTCAACTCAACCCACATCAAGTACCTGCCGTTGGTATATGCGTTGGTATCTCTCGATACGATAATAGTTTGTACCAACAGAAGGAGATAAATCATGGTCCTTACTGATGCTAAAGTTAGGGCTGCCAAGCCTCTGGATAAATCGTATAAATTAACAGACGGTGATGGTATGCACTTGATGGTAGATACCAACAGCTCAAAATATTGGCGTTTAACCTCGGAACATGGTTCGAAGTCAATTAATCAAGCTATTGATGGGTTAATAGCCATTCTTAAAGGTTAGATCAATAGGAAATTTGTTGTTTGCTGTGGAAATAATGAAAACGATTTTATACGTAGATACGCGAACGAAGAAATTAATGTTAGTGACTTTAAGTTTGGGTTCAGCACTCAATCAATAAGGAGCGTGATGGAACTTGGAAGCAAGCTACATAAATTAAGAGATAGAAGCCGCTATGTTGCGTAGGGTTGATTTACTATTATTGATAATTCACTAGTCATTTTCGCCCTTATTTATACTAAAGTTGCCTGTTTCTGTTGTTAGAGTTAACTGATTAAAAACAGGCAATTAAACAATTTAAATTACTGGATCAAGAAACTAGTTATATTCAATAGTGAGAGGTTTCTATCACACATCATTCATATAGTGAACTGTCATGGTTTGTTCCTTAGTTTAATGCTGCATCAGTGAGTGCATCCGCTAGGTGGAGCTGGGTTTGTTGGGCGGATTGCAGACGGGATTTTAGAGTCTTGCAGATTGAAAATAATTCATTAGCCTTAGCAGTTATTTTCATTTGTTCATTGAGAGGTGGTATAGGTAATATCATTGCTTTTAAAGTATTACCATTTACATTGGGCTGCCCTGTACCAGTGGTTCCGTTATAAAGCTGTTTCCAATATAGTTGACTACCTAAAAATATTTTAGTAAATCCAGCTTGCATAGGGCGGAGATATTTCAATCTTATTAAATAAGAAGCAAATACTGCATGGGCATTTATATTTTCGACCAGATATGATTTTCCTACAGTTCCACCTGTTCGAGCAACGACGATATCATCATTAACAAGCCTATATTGTTCAGCCATTTTTTCACTAATATCACAGCCAGGAACAGTTTTCCAGTTTACCTTGTTATCTTGTATATCAGTTATTCTCAATAACTTTGTTTTTTTAGTTTCATCTGCAGAAGCTGTATATCCATAATGAATGTCAGCCACAATATTGATTAGCCTCACCCACTCCCAGCCCTGCGGTAATTCAAATGGTTTTTCCTCATTACTAATCGGCGGCAATGGTTTTTGTTTTTTAATTTTACCGTTTTTCACCATTAATGCTTTTTCTTGCTCAACACATTTCAGCAGTTTAGAAGCAGGTTCGTCGTTGGGATCTTGCGGCACAAGTTTACCCATCACAGCCAGTTGCAAAATGGTTTGCTTTAACGCATCGATGCTCGTCTCGGTGGTAAATAGTGTATCGAAATGCTGGCTAATTCGCGACCAGTTTTCAGAGAGTTCTTTTGCGTTTTGGCTATTAGTAAGCGTTGCTAGCAGAGTTTCAACTAGTTGTTGATGTGCATCAAGGTGGGTAAGCGATTGTTGCTCTAGTTGATCGCAAAGGGACATCAGTTCGTCAACTTTATTCACAATCCTTACTTGTTCTGCAATTGCTGTTAATTCAACAACTGCATTGATGGCTTTATCGGTTCCTAACCTTGGTAAGTTCATTCCATGAGTTGATTCATTTGCGTAAGCAATAAACCTTGGAGATTTAAGTAAAAGGCGAAGGTAACTAGGGAGAATATTGCCGTAGACTTTTATAGGAATAATTTCGGTTGTACATACACCACTATCATCAGCAATCAAAACTTTATCCAGATACGGTCGTAACTTCCCGTAGAGGACATCATTTTTATTAAATTTATTCTTTGAACTTTTAAATGGACGCTCAGAGAATTTAACTCGGTTTAAGAGTCTGGATGTACTCTTTTCAATATCTTCAAGTTCAACTATCCACGTATCTGCATCCGCATCTGCTGGTTCTGCCTTATCACACTCGCCATAGTTAGTAATAAAACCTAACCTCACCCACTCCCACCCAGTCGGCAACTCAAACGGCTTCTCATCGTCACTAATTTCAGGAAGTGGCTTTTGTTTTTTTATTTTTCCCTGCTTCATGAGCTCCATTTTTTCAGCCTCAATGCGCTTTAACAGCTCTGAGGCAGGTTCATCATTTGGGTCTTGCGGTACTAATTTGCCACGCACGGCGAGTTCTAAGATCAGCTCACGCAGTTTCTTAATACCATAAAGATCAATTTTACCGTTGCTGCCGCGCCCTGCGGTGGAGCGAGTTTGCAGCGCAGAGGACCAGATATCGATATGGTCGGTAATTAGTTTCTCAACAGTCATCAGTTTGTTTCCTTATTGCCCGTTAATGCAGCACCGAGGATATCGCGTAACTGATGGCGTAGTTTACTGATTTCAGCTTGTTGTGTTTGGTACTGTGCCAGTAATTCGTCGGGATCGTGGCTGATAGTTTCACCTTGGTACGGGTTTTTGATATCAAGGTTAAAGTTGCGAGCAATGATTTCGTCAATACTGACTTTCCATGCCTGATTGTTCTCTTCTCGGCTGGCAAAACCATCTGCTTCATTGCCCCACCAATCGATTTCTGTTTGGAATTCTTCAAACTTCATCGGTTTGGTTTTGCTGTAGTTTTTTATTCCCTCAGGGTAAGGGTGTTCATAGAACCAAATTTCTTTAGTTGGCAGGCCTTTGGTGAAGAAGAGAATATTGGTTTTGATCCCGGTGTATGGGTTAAACACGCCATTAGGTAAACGCACAATGGTGTGTAGATTGCACTCTTCGGTTAGCAGTTTTTTGATTTTGGTTTTGACGCCTTCACCAAACAATGTGCCATCCGGCAGAACCACAGCTGCACGCCCTTTATCAGCCAGTACTTCAATGATCAATTGCAGGAACAGGTCGGCAGTTTCGCGGGTTTGCATTTCAGCTGGGAAATTTTTCTCGATCCCGTCTTCTTCAGTACCACCAAACGGTGGGTTGGTAATAATGACGTCGAGTTGTTGATCCCAAGCGGACAGCGGCTTGTTCAATGTGTTGTCATGACGAATTTGTACCGGAACTTCAATACCATGCAATAGCATATTAGTGGTACACAGCAAATGTGGGAGCTGTTTTTTCTCTACACCAAAGATTTGCTGTTGTAGCGTTTTATGATCTTCAGTGGTGTTAACGTAATGCTCTTTTACATGGTCGAACGCACAGGCAAGGAAGCCCCCTGTACCGCATGCAGGGTCCATAATCGACTCACCTAATTTAGGGTCAATACGATTGACCATAAAGCGTGTAACCGCACGCGGGGTGTAGAATTCACCTGCATTACCAGCACTCTGTAAGTCGCGTAGAATTTGTTCATAGATGTCACCGAATAAGTGGCGCTCGGCGCTACTGCTGAAGTCGATTTCATTCAGCTTATTGATGACTTGGCGTAGGAGCGTACCATTTTTCATGTAGTTATAGGCATCGCTAAACGCTTGTTTTACCACAAAGCCCCGTGGGTTTTTATCGATAGGCGCGGTCAGGTTTTTTAAAGCAGGGAATAAATCGTCATTGATGAATTCGAGTAGTTCATCACCTGTCATTCCCTCACTATTTGCCGCCCAAGTACGCCACAAATAACGTGCATTGATGGGGAGTTGGTAATCGTTTTGCTCGAGTTCAAGCTCTTCTTCCTGAGTATCAAATATTTTCAGAAATAATAGCCAAGACAGTTGCCCAAGGCGCTGAGCATCACCGTCTACACCCGCATCTTTGCGCATGATGTCTTGTAAGGATTTAATAACTGAGCTGATCGACATGTTCGTATTCCATTGGTAAAAATGACGCCACCGAGAGCGGTTGACTCACGGTGGTAAAATAATATGGGCTATTAGGCCTGACGAGGTGGTAATTGATAAATTTGATCTTCCAGTTCATTGACTGCCTGCTCGTAAGCTTGTTTATTACCAAAGCTACTTTTGATGATTTCTAGCGGACGGCCTAGGCTGTCGAACGGTTTCAGTTTTAGTACCTGAATATCTTCGATTTCTTGCACGCCTTCATCGGCGTATTTATCTAGCAAGGTATTGAGTACGTGCTGAGCAGGTTCTGAATATTTAGTGAAGTAGTTACGTTTACGCACGTTGTCAGCCCGTTCTTTACGCGTTAGGGGCGGCTGCCCATAAACCACATGGCAAAGGAGATCGAACGGATCAAGGTCTTTGCCCACTTCTTCTGCTAACACTTCCCAAAGCACGCCGAGTTGCTGAAGTTCATCAATAATAATCTGTTTGCGTTCGGCAGAGTGCCATTTTCGAATGAAGTTATCAAGAGAGGCAAAGTCTTTATCTTTGAGTAGCGTTTTACGGGTGTAGTCCTGAAAGGACTCGGTGACTAATTTGCCATCGGTATCGTAATATTGGACGCGTTTTGCCAGTACTTTTACGGTAACTCCGTTGACATGATATTTGCGAATTCTGTTTTCATCGCACTCTTCGAAAGCACCGTTGGCACTTTCTGATGTGGTGCCATAGTGAGCGGACGGTTCTTCTGCGCCGGTAAATCCATCGTTATCTAACGCTTCGTTTTCTGGAACCTCATCTTCTAGTACATCATTGAAATCAGACTCGGGATCAGAAATATCTTTAGGTGTTGTGCGGATCACTTTTTCAGGCACACCATCAAAACGCTCATCTGCAAACAGTTCGGTGGCTTTTTTGAAATCGAGAATGGTGAACCAGAGTTTATCGAACTTCTCGTTAATACGTGTTCCACGCCCGATGATTTGCTTAAATTTGGTCATGGATTGGATGTTTTGGTCTAGCACGACCAGTTTGCAGGTTTGTGCATCCACACCCGTACTCATCAGTTCTGAGGTGGTTGCAATCACTGGGTAAGGCTTCTTCGGGTTGATGAAATTATCGAGTTGCGCCTTGCCGATATCGTCATCGCCAGTGATTTTCATCACGTATTTCTCATTTTTTCGCACTTGCTCTGGGTTTAGGTTTACCAATGCACGGCGCATACGTTCAGCGTGGTCAACATCGTTACAAAAAACGATGGTTTTATCCATTGGATTGGTGCGCCTTAGGTAATCAGTAATTGTTTGCGCTACCAGCTGGGTACGCTCATCAATCACCATAGTGCGGTCAAAGTCTTTTTGGTTATAAATTCGGTCATCAATTAGCTGGCCTTGTTTATCAACTTGGCCTTTTGTGGGGCGCCAACCTTGTAAGTCAACATCGATATCGACTCGTACTACCTTATAAGGTGCTAGGAAGCCGTCTTCGATGCCTTCTTTAAGTGAATAAGTGTAAACGGGGTCGCCAAAGTAATCAGTGCTAGAAACGTCATCGGTTTCTTTTGGTGTTGCGGTCAAGCCAATTTGGGTAGCACTGCTGAAGTATTCGAGAATTTCTCGCCATGCGCTGTTTTCTGATGCGCTACCGCGGTGGCACTCGTCGATAACAATCAAATCAAAGAAATCGGGGGCCACTTGTTTAAAGGCTTTTTGGTGTTCTTCTGGGCCGGTAATTGCTTGGTAGAGCGCAAGTTGAATTTCATAGGCTGGATCAATCGTTCTACCTGTCACTTTTGCCATTGCGCTGCCAAAAGGTTGGAAGTCGTTATTTTTAGTTTGATCGACAAGAATATTGCGATCTGCAAGAAACAGAATGCGTTTTTTATTTTTAGCTTTCCATAAGCGCCAGATAATTTGAAATGCGGTATAGGTTTTGCCAGTCCCCGTCGCCATCACGAGTAATACACGTTTTTGCCCAGCAGAAACGGCTTCTACGGTTTTATTAATGGCTTGTAGTTGATAATAACGAGGGGATTTCCCGCTACTGTCATCGTAATAGTCTTGGCTGATGACAGGTAATTGTTCAGCGGTAAAACCTTTCCAAGTACAGTATTTAGTCCAAAGCTGTTCTGGCGTTGGAAAATCGTCGAGTGTGATTTCGGATTCAAGCTGCGTAGAATTAGTTTTATCGTGGAAGATAAAACCATCACCATTAGAAGCGAAGATAAAAGGAACGTCGAGTAGGCGTGCGTAATCCAGCCCTTGCTGCATACCTTTTCCCATTTCGTGTTTATTCGCTTTAGCTTCTATGACAGCAAGAGGTAGACCTGGCTTATGATAGAGCACTATGTCGGCTGATTTCACTGTCAATCGTGCTGCTAACTTACCACGGACTACCACTTTACCATCACGAAGTTTGACTTCTTGGCGGATCTGCGACATCAGGTTCCAGCCTGCATCTTTAACAGCAGGGAGGATATATTTTGTAATGATGTCTGTTTCAGTCAGATGAGTTTTATTCATACCAGCCATAGCCGCTCTCTCAACGAAATTGGGATTAGTGCTTAATTATACACAGAATATAGGAGGGAGTTAGGTTATAAAGTGAATAGCATTGCCAGCACAGCAAGCTTTCGAGCAAGCGGCTGCAACTTATCGTTTTTTAAGACTGAAAAATAAGTATTTTATGCTTGTTGTAGGGTGAAAAAAGAAAGATAACCTTGAGATGAATTACCTAGTGAACAATAAAATAACTAATGATTTTCAGTGGTTATTTATATTACTTGTATAAATGAAATTTTTTTATTCAAAAAGTATTAGTGAATTTAAGTAAATGTTGAATATTTCATTTATATATAATGTTTTTTAGGCTTTTTAATGATGAAAGGGGAACTTCACTCTCTACGTTTCAGTATTAAGGCCGCATTAATGCATTTAATCGATTTTTAAGGTAAATGACGTAAACCATTCTCTTCACATTCACCATCAAACGATTAAACTGAATAAATCGACTGTTGTTCCTATAATAACCACAATTAAACTAAAGGTTGATTTAACCATGATCCAAGTGTTAACCGCTGAAAACTATCAAAAAATGCCATGGAAAAATGGGCAAGGTTTTACTTTAGAGATAGCCCGTAGTCATGGTGTTGGGTTAGCTGATTTTGACTGGCGTGTCTCTATTGCTGATGTGAAATCGGCAGGGGAATTTTCTTATTTTCCAAATAGAAAACGGATTATTGGTGTACTCGATGGTGGGGATGGGCTGGTGTTGAATATTGACCAGCAAGCCCCTATCACACTGCATCAAAAACAGTTTTTTGCATTTGATGGCGAAAGTGATGTCCATGCTGAATTACTTGATGAGCCTATTAGAGATTTTAACCTGATTTATAACCCTGATAAATACCGAGCGCGCTTGCAATGGATCAACGGGGAAGTATTATCTTCATGGATTAGTGATGCGGATCGGGTACTTATCTTTAATACAGCGGCTCAACTTGATCTTTGCCTTGGTGACAAACAATGCCAATTAACCGCATTTGAAACCGCACTGATTGAGAATGATGGAAAATCACTACAATATGTTGTTAGCTCTCAAACACCACATAACTTTTGCCTTATTGAGTTGTTTGTTAAGTAGTCTGCATATCATCTTAGGTGGTCATGGTTATCTGTGAATAGCTGCGATCACTGTATTCAGCTATGAGTTCATTATAAATTTAAGATAAGTTATTAGTGTGGTTTGTGCTCTTCAGGTAAATTATTGTTCAAGGGGAGCTTGGAGGTAGCATGAAGATACTATTAATTGAAGATCACAGTAAAACCCAAAGTTGGGTTAAAAAAGGATTAGAAGAAGCTGGTTTCGTTGTTGATGTTGCATCAGATGGTAGAGATGGCCTCTATTTTGCGCTGGAAAACGATTATCAACTGGTGATATTGGATATTATGCTTCCAGGGATGAATGGCTGGGATATTTTAAAAGTATTACGGACTTCTAAATCAGTTCCGGTGATTTGTTTAACGGCAAGGGATGCGGTTGATGATCGAGTTAAAGGGCTCGAATTAGGTGCGAATGACTATTTAGTTAAACCATTTTCTTTTGCAGAATTACTCGCAAGGGTTAAAAATCAGCTTAAGGTTAACCAACATTCTACTACACATATTGAGTTGGCAGATTTAAAAATAGACCTTACTCGTCATGATGTTGAACGTGGAGGAAGCAAAATTATTCTAACTCGCCAAGAGTATTCACTGTTACTTTTCTTTGTATTACATGCTGATGAGATCTTACCAAGAACGCTGATTGCTAGTGAGGTATGGGGGATCGATTTTGAAAGCGATACAAATATCATTGATGTCGCTATTAGGCGGTTAAGAAAAAAAATTGATGATGGTTATGAAATTAAATTAATAGAGACCATTCGTGGGATGGGATATCGCTGTAATAGGCCAAGCGCATGAAAAAAAAATCACTACGCTTTCAGCTCATTCTTGCTTTTATTTTGCTGATGGTCGCTAATGCAGGGCTAGTGACTTGGCTGCTTTATCATTCCTTAAAAAATGAATTAATCGAACGGGACGATAATTTACTCATAAATCGTGCAGATCAACTGGCAAAACTAATCGCTAGCGGTATCGATATCAAAACACTGCCTATGTATTTCCAGCGCATGATGGACATGCGACAAGATATTATTCAAATAACAAATGCAGAAGGTAATATTATTGTCGCCACAAATTCCGATATGCTTACTTTAAAGCATCTAAAATTAGCACAACTCGATACCCTTGATACAAACAATATCTCCCATTGGCGAACGTCATCGGGGATCCCTGTTTCTGCGGTGAGTTTTAATATTGATTCACCAATGGGGCGTTTGAATGTTGTATTAGCCAAAGCCTCCGTTGATCGTGATAGCGTGTTAACTAAGTATTTGACGCAAAGTTTAATGATCTCACTAATATCTATCCTTTTAATGGGCCTACTCAGCCTTTGGTTAATTAAGAAAGGATTACGTGATATTCAGTTTCTTAGTCAAACAACTGCCAATACAGATCTCCAGGCATTGAATCATCCAATCAAAGTTACGCAGCTTCCAAACGAGCTAAAAGATCTCGGTGAGTCTCTTAACATCATGCGCTCAAGGTTGAAGGGCGATTTTACTAAGTTAACCCAACTTGCAGATGATTTAGCTCATGAACTGAGAACACCAATTAATGCTATCCGAGTTCAAAATGAGATTGTTTTACAGCGTTCACGGAGTATTGATGAATATGAATCAGTGATTGCCAGTAACATTGAAGAGTTAGACAAATTAGCGCAGATTATTCAAAGCATTCTATTTATCGCTCGTGCTGAAAATAGGAATATTGCGTTAAAGCGAGAAGAACTTCCGTTATTTGATTTGGTTAATGAAGTTTATGAGCTATTTACCTCTTACGCTGAAGAAAAAAACATTGTTTTAGTATGTGGGCCATCCTCATTAAGCCTTAATGCCGACCGAGTGTTATTAGTAAGAGTACTAATGAATGTGATTTCCAATGCGATTAAATATGCTAAATCAGATACGCAGGTCACCACTAATATCACAGCAGGTCATGGAACTTTATCTATCAGTGTTGTGAATGATGGTGATGTGTTGTCAGATAGTGATGAAATTTTTACGCGTTTTTGGCGAGGGGATAATGCACGCACTTCTGAAGGGAGTGGTTTAGGGTTATCAATTGTGAAGGCAATTATTGAGCTACATGGTGGTTCTGTCGCTTTTAAACATCATATTGGGCAAAGTACGATTATTTTGAATTTCCCTCTGCAATAATAATTAAGATGACAAATTTGTCATCTTAATGTCAGCGTTTTCTCTTTTGGTTTAGGTATAACTGCTGCTATCTAGAAAGAGTAATTTCTCTTTTTTAAACCTTAGCCTATTTGTTTGAGCAATGGAGAGCATGATGAAAAAGCCAGATAAGATACCTTCCTCACAAATTACCCCTGAATCTGTATTTTTTATGAAACGAAGAAAATTGCTGAAGTTGTTAGGGGTCGGAGTATCTGGAATTGCATTATCATCTGCAGTCAAAGCTGATTTATTTTCATGGTTTAGTGATGATAAGCCCGCAGTTCCACAAGCAGAAAGAAAGGCCCTGACATTTATTCAGCCTGAAGAATATCAATCTTCATTGATATTAACACCAGAAGATAAGGTTACTGGATATAATAATTTTTATGAGTTTGGTTTGAATAAATCTGATCCAGCTGAATATGCACATACCATGAAAACAGATGAATGGACGGTCACTATCGAGGGGGAAGTGAATCGGCCAATGACATTAAATCTGGATGACATTCAAAATAAATTCGCCTTAGAAGAACGTATTTACCGTATGCGTTGTGTTGAGGCTTGGTCGATGGTGATCCCGTGGGTGGGATTTCCATTAGCAAAATTATTGGCACTCGTTGAACCAACCAATAATGCTAAATATGTTGCTTTTGAAACGCGTTATGCACCTGAAGAAATGCCTGGTCAAAAGAGTCGATTTATTGGTGGTGGATTACCTTACCCTTATGTGGAAGGTTTGCGAATGGATGAAGCGATGAATCCACTGACTTTGTTGGCAACTGGAGTGTATGGTAAGTCACTGCCAAATCAAAATGGGGCGCCCATTCGTTTGGTGGTACCGTGGAAATATGGATTTAAAGGCATTAAATCGATTGTAAAAATCCGTTTAACGGATGCGATACCGCCAACAACATGGAATCTTTCTGCGCCAAATGAATATGGGTTTTATGCCAATGTAAATCCACAGGTAGATCATCCACGTTGGTCGCAAGCGACAGAGCGTTTTATTGGTGCTGGTGGTTTTGGGCAAGTCAGCCGACAACCTACATTGTTGTTCAATGGCTATGGTGAGCAGGTTGCTGATTTATATAAAGGAATGGATTTACGGAGATATTTCTGATGCTTAAAGAAAGCCGTATGGCTGTTTTTAGCACCAAGAGCATTGCTCATATCGCTGCGTTATTGCCTCTATTATGGTTAATTTATGCAATCAATAGCCAAATTTTAGGGGCTGATCCTGCAAAGGATATTCAGCACTTCACGGGGATCATCGCATTACGTTTATTGATTGTGATAGCTCTGATCCCTGTATTGGCTTATTTTTTGCGATTTAATGTGCTTTTCCAAACGCGTAAACTGCTTGGGTTATGGTGCTTTACTTGGGCATTATTGCATTTATGCAGTTATTTATTACTGGAAATTGGGTGGAACAGTTTGTCATTGTTTTTTTCTGAAGTTTTTTCTCATTTATATTTGGTGATAGGTGCGATATGTTGGATAAGTCTATTTTTGATGGCGGTAAGTTCATTTAATTTTATTCGGGTACGATTAGGGGTTTGGTGGAATAGGATCCATTATTTACTCCATCCTACATTATTGTTGGTTATCACTCATTATATACTGTCAATGAAAGTAATGACTCCTGAGCCTATTTTATATTTTATTTTAGCTATGTTTGCGATTATTTTTAAATATAAAAACCTAATAATCATGAAAAAATAAGCCTCTTCTTGTTATATCCAGTGGAAAATAGACGTTTGAATAATAAAAGGAGCAGGCTTATATCATATGATGACGGATGAGCCTCTGAAGAAATACTTATTAATAGTGATAATTTCCGCTATCCTTCTTGAGTTCTTTATTCAAAAGAAAAATAAAATCATTTAGATTTAAATCCAATTCTGTCAGTATAGTGAATAGCAATTTCAAACTAATATTGTTGACACCTCTTTCATAACTTGAAATTTGCTGTTGTGATATATTGATTTTTTTACCTAGTGCAATACCTGTATAGTTTTTTGATTTTCTTGCTTTTTTTAGTATTTTGCCAACAGCAATGGATGTTTTTTGTGGGTTTTCATTTAATACTTTGATTGTGTTCATAATTTTTCCTTTCTAGTTAGTTCCTAAACTTGAAATATAAAAATATATACTCGTCATACTTCAAGTTGCAGCGCTTTTAGTTAAGGTATAAGCAACTACGTTCACTCATGCCAGTCACCGTGTTATCTATGCTCCTGGCGACTTGTTCACTTGTTGCCTAGCAGCACCTCGAATTATTTAGAGTATTTACTCACTTGGATACTTTTTTGATTAACTATTCTGATTTACAGATAAAATATGGGCCTAATGTACCTGAAATTAGATAATCACCTTCTTTTAGTTGACTTATATTTAAATACATGATGGCATCATCCGATACTACTTTAAAATATTTGTTAAATAATTCATCAGGTATATTATCTTGTGGCGATTTCCTGATAGAAGTTATCTGTAATGTTAGTAAGTCATTATTCTTTTCTAATACCTTGTAATTCATCACTCGGTGTATGATGTATCTTTTCTCATTTGGTATATAGCCTGTGATGCGGAAATAACCTGTTTTATCACCTTTATAAATGATCCTATAATTTAGCTGATATGATGTCGGAAACTTAACAAATTCGGACTCTATCTCAGCATTGCAATAGATTGTTTCTTGGTGAAATAAAAAATAGTAAACTAATATTGGTGTAGACATAAGCAATAATATTAGTGAGAATAATTTTGCTTTCATATTAATCTCTAAAAGTTAAACCTCTTTGTAATGCAAGTTTGCTCATTACATTTAGCAAGAAAGTTATGTTTAATATAGTCTGTACTTTCGTTATTATCGTAGTAATAAAAGTAATCACCATTTTTACAAGTAATATTAAAATTAGTCACTTGTTTATTGATTGTGTTAATTACATGCATTTGATCATCATATTCCTTAAAAGCATAAACAGGGCATGTACTTATTTTACTGATTTGATAAAAACCAATAGATTGAAATGATTTTTTCTGTATAACTATATAAAAACCCATTGAAATACAAATAAAAATTAAAATGATACATAAGGAATACGCTATAAATTTTGTTCGGTCGATGACATATGTGCTCTTGGGTGAGTGTTTTATGCTTTCCTCTGACTCACCATCTAAAATCTTAGGTTCTTCTTTTTCAATTAAGAGTTCAGATGACAGTATCATTCCTTTTTTAGGAACGGTTAAGATTGCGTTATCGACATTAAGATACTGAGTGAACAGTTTTCTTAGCATGCTAATGTATTGATTCAGTGTATTTGATGAGCTTACTAACCCATGTTTATCCCATACTAGTTCTAGGATCCGATCTCTTGGCATAAGTTGTGATTTATTTTCTACTAGAACTTTTAATATTCTATTTAATACAGGTGTTAATGTTGTAATAGGTTCAGAAAGGTCATCTAAACCATAGATGCTGCCATCCTCAGAATTATATTTTAATTGGCTATTAATTGTGTAAACCATTTTTTTTGCCTTTAAATATCCATTCTTCATAGTATGATTGTACTCTGCTTAGGTGTGACAAACAAACTCAATCCATTGCATGAACTATGCAGTTACATGCATAAAATAAAGCCATAATTTATTAATATAGCGTTAATACTCTCGATGCGAGAGAGTGTTTGTCTTTTACTATTTGTCGAAAATAAAGGTATAATTCCTGTAGTTTATAAAGACTCAGGAAGTATAGTCATTTTAAGTACAATAATATTTACATCTTTAAATTCCATTTTTCCTATTAGAGAAGTGATTAACCCGTATATGGTTTTCTCACTTTATGATATTCTTATGCTGATGTTTTTCCCAAAGCTAAGTTTGACTCTAGGTGATGAATAATATAGTGAATAAGATGGTTTTATTCATTTTAACTTAGGTTAGAAATGAGATGTGCAAGTAATATTCAAAATACAATTCATTGGAGTAATTCTAGGAAGTATTTTTTGAAAACGAAAGTATATAATTTCAAAAGTTCTAATTATAATTTTATATTCTGATTTTAGTAAAATTATAGGTTTTAATTTTATTATTACTCCAATAATGCGTAATTTATTGCTATAATATATGACGTTTTATACGTAATAAATGGTAAATTAAACTTTTTATAAATTTATAACTTCCGTGATTGATTACTTTTAAATTTAAAATCACATTGTTATATTATCATCAATATTTTTTTTGTTACAAAACTAATTAACAATGTTTCTAAATATTTATTTCTTTTTGGGGTGTACTAAAGGTCATTATTGCTTTATACACTCACCATAATTTAAGTTGCAGTACTTTCGTTGAGGTAGATGTGACTGCGCTCACTCGCATCAGTCACATAGTTATCTATGCTACTGGCGACTTATTGACTTGTCGCTTAGCTACACCTCAAATTATATAGAATGCACATTTTACTACCCGCCTAAATTTTTTTTCAGTAATAGGTTTTGACAGTTTTGGAGATGCATTTTATTTTTTTGAAAATGCAACTATCTAGAATAGACACAAAATATTTTTCTATTTCTATATATAGGAAAGAAATTTTTGTTCTATATGAGATGGTATCTTTTACTATTTTAAAAAGTATTGTTTATGATAGTTTTAGAAAATTATTTTTTCAAAATAAGTTTAATTGTAACAAATTGGTAATGGCTGAGCTATATACTATTTAAACCAGTAAATATTTAACTGGTTTAAATAGTATTTCTTGTACTGCTTATTCAAGTTAGTTCTTATAATTTATTGATAGCACTTACTATTTCATAGGTGTTTTTTCACTTATAATGAGTAAAATAGGGTTTTCAATAGATTTTGACTATCAATAGTTTGGTTTTTGATTGCTTTAAATGTGTTTACAGGATGATTTCATCGCTCTATATTTCAAATCAAATTTGATGCATACACTTATTATTTTATTTGATAAAGAAATAAAGTGTTTTTATCGAATACTGAAGAAACTCTTTTTTTGTTATGAAGCTTTCAAACTGTTAATTATTGGTTTTAATATTATGAAGAGTAGACATCCACTAAAAATAGATATTGGTTTGTTCCTAAAGAAATCTCGGATAAATAAATCATTAACTGGTTTTGAATTAGGCCAATTGCTAAATGTTAGTCAACAGCAGATATCACGTTATGAACGTGGTGAAACGAGTATCAGTATTGAGTCTTTAGACATTATGCTGAAGATTTTAGATAGAAACTGGGCCGACTTCTTTTTTGCGGTAATAGCAAATCATGCAGATGAAGTTTATGACTTAAAAATGTTTAAGTAAATGATGTAAGTTTTAATGTTATATACTCATCATATTTCAGGTTGTAGCGCTTTTCGTTAAGGTATACGAGACTAGGTTCACTCACGCCAGTCACAGTATTTTCTATGCTCTTAGCGATGCGTTCACTTGTCGCCTAGCTGCGCCCCGAATTATTTAGAGTATAGATATATCTATAACATTAGTTTTATCTTTTTTATAAAAATAGAATTTAACCATTAAAGGATGAATTTCTATTAATTTTTTGTAGTCAATAAAATTGAAATTAAAACAGCATAGGATCCCTATGTTGCGCATTATTTCAAATTACTTTTATTTTAAGGAAATAACATGAAATGTTTTAAATTAGCGATTGCCTCTACATTTGTTGCATCTATTGTGTCATTTAATTCAATGGCTGATAACACGGGTTCTATTGATTTTATTGGCTCAGTCGTTAATACGCCATGCAATATTGAGCAGTCGTCGTTAAAACAAACTGTCGATTTCGGACAACTTTCACGTAAAGCTCTGGAAGGCGGTAATGTGGCCGAGGCAGACTTTGATATTAAGTTTACTGGCTGTGATTTTAATAATTTTGATAAAGATACTGAGGGCAAGCCTGTTGCTGTGAAAACAATGCAATTGGTATTTACCGGTCAAAATTATGCAGATGATAAAAATACATTACTTGCAACTTCTGTAGGTAATGCAAATAACTTAGGTATTGCTATCGATGGTTTTGAGTTTGGTAAAGCTAAAAATGTATTACCAAATGGTAATAAGCAAGATGATATTACTTTGACATTTAAAGCATTAGCTAAAGCCGTTGATGCGTCTAAAGATGTTGCAGAAGGTAAATTTAGCGCTATTTCAAACTTCCGTATCACTTACCAGTAAGTGTCAGTGTTTCGATTTGCCGTCAGTCTTTACTGGCGGCTCTTCAATCGTCAGAAAGAGAAAACAATGAGTCGTTGTCAGCGTTTTATCCTTCAGTTAATCAGTAGTTTTTTAGTTTTTCATAGTGGTATTTCTATTTCTTATAGCGCAAATGAAATCGGTATGCGCCATGAAGGAAATGCTCAACTTGTTGGAAGTGTTATTTCAACGCCGTGTTCAATCGTTATGAAAGACCGCTATCAAACTGTGGATTTTTCGTCATTAACACTAGCTGCATTATCGTCGACAAGTTATCGAGAACAGTATTCTCAGCCATTTGAAATTGAGCTGCATGATTGCGGAAGTATTTATTCTCTTATTGATAGTAAGACATGGTCAGTACGGTTTGATGGTCAAAGTGCCGAACATATCAATGCTTTTGTTTTGCAAGGCCCTTCAAAAGGATTGGGTGTTTCAGTATTAGATGACAGTAAGCAAATACTCACGCCAGGCCACTATTATCCATTGTATGACAGTGTGTTACGGCAAGAAAAATCAGGGCAGACACTTTTTTTACGTTACTTCTTGCAGTTAGAACTGACAGGGGAACCCATTCAAGCAGGGAATTATCAAGGGCTGATCCGTTTTTTTATCGATTATCAATAAAAACAAATAAAAGTTGCCGCAATGCGATTGGCATTGTAAGGGCGTTTTTGTGGCATTTGGGATGGTATAGGCATGATGTTCAAACTTAGCAAGCTCAGGCAAGCCATTTTATTGGCATTTAGCGTGACGACATGTACAGCGTATGCGACTGAATTTAATACGGATGTATTAGATGCAGAAGATATTGAGAATGTTGATATGAGCCAATTTGCCGTTGCTGGGTATGTGCCACCCGGCCATTATGTTTTAACTGTATTTGTGAATGGTCAGCGTTTAGGTGTTCCCCGAGATATCGAAGTTCTCGAACAAAGTCACGATGAGCAAAATGCATTGCAAACCGTTTGTGTTCCAACAGAGATGCTTGATTTATTTGGTTTGACTTCTTCTGCGAAAGAAAAAGTGACACTTTTTCATCATGGCAAATGCTTGGATCTTTCTGCATTGACAGGGACTCAGCTAACGGTTGAATTATCGACTTTGTCTCTTAAAGTCGTTATTCCTCAAATATGGATGGAATATCGCGATCCTTATTGGGTTCCGCCTGCACTGTGGGAAGAGGGTATTAATGGTGCATTTGTTGATTACAGCGCTAATGCCTCAGCGACCGAAGAAAATAGCGGCGATAAACGTGTTTATTTATCTGCTAATGGAACAACAGGTGTGAATTTGGGCGCTTGGCGTTTACGTGGCGATTTTAATACTTCTTATCAGAAACAGCATGGTTGTCATCATTCACAAGAAACTTACCAGTTTGATTTCAGCCGGTTGTATGCATTTACTTCTCTTAAAAGCCTCGCTGCGATTTTGACGATTGGTGAAAATTATTTTTATTCAGATGTCTTTGAGTCATGGCAATACAGTGGGATCTCATTAGAAAGTGATGATCGTATGCTTCCACCTAAATTAGTGGGCTATGCTCCTGAAATTGTTGGGATCGCCAATACTACTGCGACAGTCACTGTACGCAGTCAAGATCGTGTTCTTTTAGAAACAACCGTTCCTGCGGGACCTTTTCGTATTCAAACATTGGATAGCGGCGTACGTGGGGTATTAGATGTCACGGTACGTGAAGAAAATGGTGAAGAGAAAAAATTTAGTGTTAACACCGCATCATTGCCTTATTTAACTCGTCCTGGCCGATTTATTTATAAATTGGTGGCAGGTAAAACACGTTATAACGGACACGATGTTACTGGAAAGCCAGTGATTGGTGGGGAGCTTTCTTATGGTCTATCTAACGAGTGGTCTTTATATGGAGGCTCACAACTCAATGGTGATTATCAAACGGCTGCGCTTGGTATTGGCCGCGACCTCTTTGCTTTTGGTGCACTCTCTGTCGATATCACGCAATCTATTGCTCATTTAACCCATCAAACGTTGCAAGGTCGTTCTTATCGACTGAATTATGCCAAATCATTCGATGAGATCCGTACCGATATTACTTTTGCAGGATACCGATTTGCTGATCGAAATTACCGAACACTAAGCCAATTTATGGAGCAGGAGCGTACTGGCTATCAGCCACGAGCAGCAAAAGAAAACTATCAAATTTATCTTAATAAGTATTTTGATGATTTTAATCTTTCATTGAATTATCAATATAGTACGTATTGGCAAGACAAGCCTCAAACACAGTATGGCTTATATGCGAGTACGAATATTAGTATTCCTAGTTTGTCACAGCAAAATGCCACTTTGTCGTTATCGGCGACGCGTACTGAGCGCGAGCATGGCTATAAAGATGACTCGATTAACCTTTATCTAACCGTACCATTTTATAGTGGCCATAGTGTGACATTTTCTGAATTGTATTCACGTTCAGGGGGGAGTAGTCAACATAACCACAATATTGGTTATAGCGGATACAACGATAGTGACAGCTACAGTGTGAACGTCGGTTATAACCACGGGCAAAACAGAGACAGTGAATCGAGTATCAGTGGTTACTATTCACGTGATCTCTCTCAGGCCAATATTTCTGCAAACGCGAGTTATGTTCCACAGCAGTATCGCAGCATTGGGGGATCGATTAATAGTGGGTTCACTGTAACTGCACATGGCATTGCGATGCACCGTAGTGCGAATGGTGATACCCGTTTGATGATTGATACTTCAGGTATTGGTGGTGTTCCCCTTGATAATGGCATTATCAAAACCAATCGATTTGGTCTGGCGGTGATCCCTAACATTAATAGTTATCGCAAATCAGTGGCATCGATTAATACCAGCCAACTCCCCGATAATTTAGACACTTTGGATTCAACGACCGATGTCACCTTGACCAAAGGGGCGATTGGATACCGTAGCTTATCAGTGATGAAAGGTGAAAAGTTGTTTGCCATTTTATCGTTGAGTAACGGTAAAAACCCACCTTTTGGTGCGAGTGTTCGCAATGCGGAGAACCGTGAGTTAGGCATTGTCGGCGAAGATGGGGTGACTTGGTTAGTTGGTATTTCACCACAAGAAACACTTTCTGTTTATTGGGGCGGTAAGCCGCAATGTGGATTACATCTTCCAGAAAATTTAGATACCTCAAGCAGCATGCTACTGCTGCCATGTTCAACAATTAACAATGACGGGATAGAGGCTAATACAGCACTAGCTGATGCTATGCCATTAAAAAGTATATCAGTCGCTAATTAATATTTATGAGATTAGGTTTTATGAAATTAAACATTTTGAGTTTACGTAATGGGTTAAGCACAGCGCTTATTTATGCAACGTTATTGGTGACAACCAATGCATATAGTGCTGTGACACTCGATAGAACACGTATTATTTTTCCGGGCTCCAAGCCTTCTATTAATGTGACTATTTCCAATGATAATCCAGAAGAAGCGTATTTAGCGCAAAGTTGGATTGAAGATTTACAAGGCAATAAATTAACCAAAGGGGCAATACTTGCAACACCACCTTTGCAACGTATTGAACCTAATAGTAATAGCCTTGTTCGTTTAAGTGTGACTCCTGAAGTGAGCAAGCTTCCTCAAGATAGAGAATCAGTTTTTTATTTCAATTTACGTGAAGTTCCACCTAAATCAAACGATGGCAATACATTACAAATTGCTTTGCAATCGCGAGTGAAACTGTTTTATCGCCCCACCCATATATTGTCTGAATCTGAAACCAAGTGGGCACATAAGGTGACGTTGACTAAAACGGCGAAAGGCTATCGTTTGAATAATACGACGCCGTTTAATTTAACTGTAATTGGCTTTGGAAACAGTAAATCACAGTCAGAGAAAAATGCTTTTGATGTTGTGATGGTGCCACCTAAATCAACCCATGAGATCACCTCTGCTTCATTGGCCACACCTTACCTGACTTATATCAATGATTATGGTGGAAAGCCAACACTGGCATTTTCTTGTCAAGGTGAAACCTGTTCGGTGACGGGTGAAAAATAATTCGTATTCAAGTCACTAGAGGGAAGTGAAATGAAAAAGAAATCGATGCTGTGGTTGCTATGTTTGTTTGCCAGCAAATTCGTCATTGCTGCAACGCCAGTTGCCAATACACCTGTTAATCAAGTGGATTATGAGGCTGTACATGCGGGCCAAATACAGGTGAATGCCGTTGTGTTTAATTCTCCTTGTAATTTGTCTTGGCTAGGATCGCATTATCTTTCTCTGACCAAATGTGGCGCTGGCGCTGATTTTATGGGAACAACTACCACACCAGCTGCTGTGCAATTTTATGATGTGCAGCGAGGACATCGGTTTCCTCGGTACTTCCTCAATCTTATCGATGGTACTAATACGATCCGCATGCCATGGGATGCCGATCAATATCGGGTATTACGGCTTGAGGTGGGATATGAATAATCAGGTTGTTCCCAGTTCCATACTATTACTGTCGTTATTAGTCATAAGCTCAATAACAGGGGCCTCAAATAGCCTAGATGTTGAATTTAATGGCGAGCTAATTAGTACGGCATGCCAAGTTGCGCCTGATTCATTAAAGCAAAAAATAACTCTTTATAACTTACGCTGGCAATTTATTAATGAAAATGAAAAAAGTGCCATAACGCCTTTTTCAATCGCTATTAATAAGTGTAGTGAAACAGACTTACAAAAAAGTATTAAATTAACTTGGCAAAGTAATCAGTTAGTGAATATCGGAACGGAAAGCTATTTAGTGACTAAAGGGGATAGCGGCGTTTTATTAGGGCTTGTTGATCAGGACAATAAAGCCATTGAATGGAATAAACCTATGCCACTAGGTGTAGTTTCTGTTGTCGATAATGCGCAGCAATTTGATTTCGGTGTGTTCGTGCGTAAGCCCGCAACGACAGATGCCAAAGTAGGCGATTTTGTGGGGACGGTAACTTTTGCAGTGGAGTATGAGTAGTGAAATTTAATCATCAAATACGCCACTATTGTTATGGGGTATTGCTCTTTTTCCCTTTATCTAGCCAAGCTGATATTGAAGTTAATGTAACAGCAACTATGGTGGATCCGATCTGTGATTTGCGTGGCGAAAACAACAATTCACCATTAAAAATAAACTTTGGTACGGTAAAAACAGAAACGCTTAATAAGGCTGATGCGGCACAAGATTTTTCTTTATATATCTCTGGATGTAATTTTAATCGAACACTTGCCATTGTTTTGGATCCTAAAGGAACCAATTCGTTGCCTTATGAAGGAAAAAATATTTTAGCAACCAGTATCGATGGGTTAGGTATCGATTTTGCTGAAACGACAGGGGATGTTAACCGCCCATTAGAAACAGGCAAGACTCAACAAATCTATCCAGAACGTATTAATGACACAAAATACCGCATTGATTTACAAGCCAAGCTAGTGAGCGCGATGCCTATCGATCAGTTGGAGCTCGGCCAATTTACTTCCGCGGTGACTTTTTCTGTGACGTATTATTAATAGGATTTCCCGACATGTTTAATTTTTTTGGTTTAATTCGGTGGACAATCATAGTGAGTCGTCCAGCATTATTATTGGCTTGTGGTCTGACGCTGTATAGTTTTTATGCTCAAGCAGATTATGCACCAAAGATTATAAATCCAAGCGATGGTTATTATTTAAAGTTAACTAATAACAGTAGTGTGGCTCAGGATCCTATTTACGGCAGTGATGGTAGGGAATACTATCAAGTTGGTAATCCAATTTCTGTAATTAATGATAATTCTATTGTCAGCGTAAGAGGGCGAGCTAATTGTCTTGGTACCCAATGGGGAAGCTCAAATACTAATCTTGGAACAAATGCCTATCACCGTTTATTTGTCTACCTTCCTCCAACAGGCGCCAGTGTTGAGGGAAAAAAACTGTATGATGTGAATGCCAATGTGTACATGACGGTTGAAAGTAGTTTTATCGATACTTGGCGGCTTTTGGCTGATTCTCAAGCGTGCTCAAATGCTAAGTCAGGGGATTCTGTTAGTGCTTCATCATTTTATACTCCACGTCAGATCACGATCACCTTTTATATACGTAATAAAATTATCGATGGACAAATTATCATCCAACCCATGAATTTGGCGGGTTATGTGCGTGCATTTGTGGACGGTGCAAGTGCGCCAGCTAATACTTCTTGGTCAATCAGCGATTCAACAGTGCCTATCAGGATCTCTGCTTCGCAATTTAATATTGCTGAACTCTGCACAACAACAACGAGCTCAGGGTTACCAAGTACGGTTAATTTGCGCCATGGGACATTAAATACGGTCAATTATGACAGCACAGTCTCAGAAAATGTGACTTATAAGTGTAAATTCGCCGAAGCAACATCGGTAAGGCTGCGGCTGGATTATGCAACAGACAGCGATCCGCAAAAACGCCTACCCATGACAAATAGCCTTGATAGTAGTCAAAAGATCTACAGTGAGTTGGAGTTGGTTGATGATGTGACGGGGCAATCAGGTAAAGATTTTAAAGTGAAAATTCAAGATGTGAGGACAATTAAGATCAACAGTCGCCTTCATGGTAGCAATGCGACCGCCGGTGAGTATAAGGGGTCTGCCTGGCTTATCGCGACATTCGACTAACATACTCGTCATACTTCAAGTTGCAGCGCTTTTCGTAAGGTATGGTGACTGCACTCACTTGCGCTAGTCATATACTTATGTATATTTCTAGCCGCCATAAGCTCTTAAAATTATTTATCAGCTACAATATAAAGGTCTCTCTTATTTACTCATAAATTATCTGGGGTATTTGGGTAAATAAGAGTAGGTCGTCATTTATTGAATAACTTCATTATTCTGTCATTAAACTGACACGCTAGCGTCATTACTTTGGCTTAGTTTTGCAATAACTAAGCGAGGAGATATGATAATGTTTAGTTTGGATACCCTGCTGCAAGATGCATTCCCAGACCGAGCGCCTCCCGCTTGGCAACGTAAATTACTCAGAAGCCTGTTATTTGAAAAAGAATTTAAGCAATTTGCCGAAGATTATCCACATCTGAAAGGGTTGGATTTAATTGAGCAAGTGGTCGAGAACTTTAATATTAGTTGTGAGTTAGTTGAGGGCGACCTCGAAAATATCCCCTCGCAAGGGCCTGTGGTATTAGTGGCTAATCATCCGATTGGTTCATTAGATGGGCTGGCGCTATTACGTACCGTCGCAACCATTAGACCCGATGTGAAAGTGGTTGCTAATCAGCTCTTGAGCCATATTGAACCGCTTAGCCATTTATTTGTTCCTGTCGATAATCTCAGTAACCGCACTAGCCGCAAACAAATTGAAGCGATGCAAACACATTTGGATCAGCAAGGTGCATTGATCTTATTTCCTGCTGGTGAAGTCTCTCGCTTAACGGCGAAAGGGATCCGTGATCGTCATTGGCATACCGGTTTTTTACGTTTAGCCGCCAAAGCGCGCGCACCCATTGTCCCTATTCATATTAGTGGCCGTAATAGCCATCTATTTTATCTGACCTCATTTATTTATCGTCCACTGTCGACGCTATTATTAGTCCGTGAAATGTTTAAGCATCAAGGTGGACGGATCAAAATTCGTATTGGTGGTCGTATTCCATTTACGCATTGGCATGATGGCCATACTCGAGCTCACGATCTCGCCGAACGTTTTCGACGCCATGTCTATTTATTAGGGCAAGGAAAAAGTGGTTTATTCACCAGTGAATCGCCGATCGCCTTACCTGAAGATCGCCTTGAATTGAAGAAAGCATTGATGGCATGTGAACGGCTTGGCACGGCGCCAGATGGTAAGGCTATTTTTCTGTATCGCCGTAAAAATGAAGCAAGAACACCAATTTTGAGAGAATTAGGCCGTTTACGTGAAATTGCGTTTCGGGCGGTTGGTGAAGGCTCTGGTAGGCGGCGTGATTTAGATAGCTATGATGATGATTATTATCACTTAGTATTATGGGATGAAGATGAATTAGAAATTGTAGGTGCTTATCGCTTTATACCAACGGCGACGCAATTAGCCACTAAAGGCATTGAAAGTATCTATAGTTATACGCTATTTCATTATGATCAAGAAATGCGACCAATCCTCGAACAAGGTATCGAGCTAGGGCGTAGTTTTATCCAGCCTGCTTATTGGGGGAAACGCGGTCTCGATTATTTATGGTTGGGGATCGGTGCTTATTTGGCAAAATATCCGCAGTATCGCTACTTATTTGGCCCTGTTTCGATGTCAGGAACCATGCCTATTGCTGCTCGCGACTTATTAATCGCTTTTTATCGTCTCTATTTTTCCCCTGAGCATGCGATGGCACAGTCTCGCCAGCCTTATCCAGCCTCATTACCACAGGTGCTTGCGCAGTTCTCGGGCGATAATTATCAAGATGATTTGATTAGGTTGAAAAGCTTATTGAGCAATATTGGTAGCTCGATCCCTACATTGTATAAACAATATACTGAGTTGTGTGAACCTGGCGGAGTGCAGTTTATTGATTTTGGTACTGATCCCGCATTTAACAATTGTATTGATGGGTTGGTACTGGTGGATCTGACTAAGTTAAAACCAACTCGTTATCAGCGCTATGTGGCAGTTCATTTAGGTGCAATGAAAGAAAAAGAGGGGGCGTGACATGTCACGCCGTTTAAATTGACTATTTAAAGCAAATTTCAGCCCAACGAGTCAGACCCGCGGTAACTGAACCAAAATCATTACCGCGCACAATAGGAATATTAGGCAGCTGTTGTTCAATTGCTTGGCATAGCACAGGGGATTGTGCCGATCCGCCAGTCATAAATATAGCCTCGGGCTGAATGCCCGCCTGGGGCACCGCTTCTTTAACTAACTCAATCATTTTACTTTTTGGTGATTCAATCGCATCGACCATCTGTGCTCGGCTAATATCAACTTCTAGTGTTTCATTGATTAACGCTATATGTGCTAAGTAATTATCATCTTTAGAAAGGGCGATTTTGGCCTCTTCTGCACGGCGAACAAGGCTATAGCCTAATGTTTCATTGTAGACTTCAATTAAGCGTAATATCTTTTCAGGTTCTTGCGCATCTTGGCGTAAGCGGTTAAGTGCCGCGAGGTTCTGTTTTGCATAGAAATCTTTCTGCGCTTCAACATTATTGATAGCAATTGGGTTCCAAAATTGGCTGATCGGCATTTTGATCCCCGATACCATTTGGCTACTCATGCCAAACTGATCCATCAATTGTTTTAACGCTAAATAGATATCCAGATCGTTACCACCAACACGTTGACCACTATGAGCTAATAGGCTGTCGGTTCGATCGGTTTTGCCTCGGTAGCTTGGACCCATCTTGATCAATGAGCAGTCGGTGGTTCCGCCACCAATGTCGACGACCAGCACGGTTTGATCTTGGGTCAGAGCCGCTTCATACTCAAGGCCGGCAGCAACAGGCTCAAATTGAAATTCAATATGTCTAAAGCCAGCTCGTTTTGCGGCTTTAATTAGGATCGCTTCCGCTTGTTGGTTCGCGAGCTCGCCACCACGACCATGGAAATTGATGGGGCGGCCAATGACGGTATCTGTGATGATGTGCTGAAGATGGTGTTCTGCGGTATGTTTGATATTGGCCATCATGGCACAAACGAGATCTTCAAAAAAACTAATTTGTACCTCGTGTAGACCAGATGCACCAAGGAAGGATTTCGGTGATTTGACATAATAAACATCACGTGGATCTTTAAGGTACAGATCTAACGCGGCTTGGCCAAAAACGATATCTTCAGGTACTAATTCAATACCTTCTTCGCGGTTATAAGCTAATGAACGGCGAAGAATTTGCTCGCCGACTGCGTCGGATGGTGCAATATTCAAATGGCGAAACAGGTGTTCAGAGACCGATTCACGAGTTGGTGCACACAGGGTAGAAGGGATGTAGGCACTATGACCTTCCAATGGTAGCAAGGTGGGTTTCCCTTGATCCATAATTGCGACAGCACAGTTTGATGTACCATAGTCAAAGCCAATAAACATTTCGCCCCCTAGTCTTTTTGTATTGCTGAAAAAGGCGGCAAACTTTACCGGAAGCGAGGTTGAATTGCTACAGGAAAAGTGTTCTTAATTAGGTTAGATTATATAATTAATTGCAAACTGGGGTCTATCTATGCCAATTGTTGAGATGTTAAGTACAGGGGATGAAGTACTGCATGGACAGATTATCGATACTAATGCAGCTTGGTTGGCGGATTGTTTTTTCCAAGAAGGCTTTCCTTTAAGTGGCCGATCGACAACCGGTGATAATCTACATGACTTGGTCAATACATTGTGTGAACGTAGTAAACATGCTGATGTTTTGATAGTTAATGGCGGGCTTGGGCCAACCAGTGATGATTTAAGTGCTTTAGCCGCTGCGACAGCAGCAGGCGTCCCTTTAGTTGAACATGCGGAATGGATTGTGGTGATGGAAAATTACTTTGCTTCAAGGGAGCGAGTGATGCCAGAAACCAACCGTAAGCAAGCATTGTTACCTGAAGGCGCTGAGCTGATTGATAACCCTGTCGGCACGGCGTGTGGTTTTGCCATGGAGCTTAATGGTTGTTGGTTGTTTTTTACACCTGGTGTTCCGTCTGAATTTAAAGTGATGGTCGATGGGCAAATTTTGCCTCGATTACGTCAGCGATATCCACTCAGTGAACCGCCGTTATGTTTACGTTTAACGACTTTTGGTCGTAGCGAAAGCAGTTTAGCGGCACAGTTTGATCCTCTGCTCCTTCCTGAAGGCTGTGTGCTAGGCTATCGTTCATCAATGCCAATTATTGAATTGAAGCTGACAGGGCCTGCAAGCCAAAAGCAGTCCATGTTAGCGTTGTGGCAAACCATCAAATCTGAGGTGAGTGAAAACCTGATTTTTGAGGGAACTGAAGGCTTAGCGAATGTTATCTGTCGTGATTTAAATCAACAGCAATTCCGTGTGGCTATCAGCGAAGGGTTTAGTGCAGGTTTGCTGACTTGGATATTGAATTCGGTATCTGCTCCTCTTAATGGCAGTAAAGTGATTAATCAGCAAGAAAATCAAAGTTTATCTGCTCTGATAACACAGGCACAAGCGATAGCTAAGCAAGAAGATGCTCAAATCGGTTTAGTGATTGGCGATCATCGTGATGGCAATTTAGCCTTAGCTTTATATACACCGCATCAAAGCTATGCACAGTATGTGCGTTATATGCCAAGTCATCATAGCACCAAGGTAAAACAGGATGTTAGTGTGATGTTGATGTTAGATATGTTGCAGCGTTGGCTGCAAGGACGACATGTATTCGGTCGATATGAATGGTTAGAGCAATCAGAAACATTGATCCAATAGTCTTGAATAATGTGCTGCATACTTCGAATAAAAAATTCGCTATCAAAGATAAATAGTCCCTAGTTAGCGAAGTATTATGCAATCAAATAATTCATTTAGGAATTTGTGCGGATGATTGCATTTTTTGTGAATGCAAATGCAAACTAATATCATTTGTGCTAATGACGATGTAGTATAGACGCCATTATTTGTATTATGGGCACAACCCGAGTCCTACCTAGTCGTTGAACGGTGCTAGCGGTTGTGTTTATTGAATGAAAAAGACGGAGGTTATTGGATGTTTGTAAAATCATTAACATCAGGGTTGGTATTGTTATCAGCGTTGGTATTAGCGGGTTGTGATCAATCGAAAGAAACCACAACAACGTCTGCGCCTGCTGAAAAACAGGTGATGACAATTACACATGCACAAGGTAAAACGGACGTTCCTCGTCACCCTGAAAAAGTGTTTGTGATGAATATGGAAACGCTAGATATCATGGATGCATTGGGTGTTCCAGTTGCTGGCCTACCACAAACCAACGTTCAATTTCCTAAATTCCTCTCTAAATACAGTGGTTCAGAATATATCAATGCAGGAACCTTGTTCGAGCCTGCTTATGAAACCATTAGCAACGCTAAGCCAGACCTCATTTTAGGTGGTAGCCGTGCTCGTGATGCTTATGACAAATTGAGTGCGATCGCACCAACCATTTCAATGGATATTGATAATAAGCATTTTATTGATAGCCTAAATGAGCGTACTACCGAACTCGGCGTGTTGTTTGGTAAAGAGCAGCAAGCTGATCAGCTGGTTGCTGATTTCAAAGATAAAATAGCTAAAATTAAACAAAAAACACCAAACGCAGGCAAAGCGATGGTGATCTTGGTTAGCGGTGGCAAAATCTCTGCTTATGGTCCAGGCTCTCGTTTTGGTTTCATCTTTGATGAATTAGGTTTTGAGCCTGCTTATGTGTTCCCTGATGATACCGGTAGACACGGTAATATTGTTAACGCAGAGCTGTTAGTCAAACTGAACCCTGATTGGTTGTTTGTGATTGACCGTGACAGCGCAATCGGCCGCACTGATGCTCAGCCTGCTGCACAAGTTTTGGATAATGCGTTAGTGAGAAAAACCGCTGCATGGAATAAACAACAGGTGACTTACCTTGATCCTACAGCGGTTTACATTGCGGGTGGTATCCAAACATACTCTCAATTAATGGACGATGTTAATAACGCATTAGAAAAAAGCCAAACACACTAATCAATGAAAACGCTTTATCTCTTTTTTGGAATTATCGCATTATTGGTATTAGCCGTGATTAGTTTGTTTATCGGAGCGGGTGACGTGTCACCCGTTTCGCTTTTCACTGATCCAGAGATGCAAGATATCTTTTTTATCAGCCGAATTCCTCGAACCGTATCTTTAATCCTTGCCGGTAGCGCGATGAGCGTGGCAGGGTTGATCATGCAATTACTCACGCAAAACCGTTTTGTCGAGCCTTCATTAGCGGGAACCACCCAATCAGCGAGCTTGGGCTTGTTATTTGTGATGGTGCTTTTCCCTGCGGCTGGCATCATGACTAAAATGGTGGTGGCGAGTGGTTTTGCCTTGCTTGGCACCATGTTATTTATGTTGCTGTTGCGCCGAGTGATTTTAAAATCAGCTTTAATTGTCCCATTAGTGGGTATCATGCTTGGTGCAGTGATTAGCGCACTAACGATTTTTACTGCCTATTCTTTCGATTTATTACAATCTTTAGGCGCTTGGATGAGCGGTGATTTTTCTAGCGTCATCCAAGGTCGTTATGAGTTGTTATGGCTGGTTGGGTTACTGACGTTATTAGCCTGTTGGATTGCCGATAGCTTTACCGTTGCAGGTATGGGGCGTGAGTTTGCCGTCAACGTTGGTTTAAACTACCGCAAAGTGATGACAATTGGGCTATCAATTATTGCCTTGATCAGCGGTGTGGTCGTAGTGGTGGTTGGTGCGCTGCCGTTTTTGGGATTGATTATTCCAAACCTTGTCAGCTTGGTGATGGGGGATAATATCCGTAAAACATTGCCTTGGATTTGTATCGCAGGCGGCGGGCTGGTTTTACTTTGCGATATTATCGGCCGTTTGGTTCGTTATCCATTTGAGATCCCTGCTAGTGTGGTTTTAGGTGTGATTGGTGCCATAATTTTCCTTTTTTTATTGTTGAAGCAGCAACGTTATGCAAAAAGTTAATGCGTCAGTGGTGCCATCTAAAAAAAGCATGACACCATTGCAAAGAATATGGCTGTTATCAGGGTTATCAATTGTTGCTATTGTGTTATTTATGACAATTAACCTTGGTAATAATCTTGCCTATATTCTACCTCATCGGGGTTATATGGTACTGACGATGATACTTGTGGCATTTGCTTCTGGGGTCTCGACAGTACTGTTCCAAACTATCGCTAATAATAAAATCTTAACTCCCTCTATTATGGGGCTGGAAGCGTTATTCATTTTATTACAGACTATTTTTGTGTTTTACACCGATAGTCTACCAGCGTCTTGGTTACTGAATATCGGTAAGTTTTTGTTAGAATCGTCTCTGCTGGTATTATTTTCTGTACTGCTATACCGCTGGTTGTTTGTCTCCGCAAAACTGAATATTAACCTAGTGCTGATGGTCGGTATTATTTTAGGCACTTTGTTCCAAAGCACTGCAACTTTGTTGCAACGTTTGATGGATCCCAATGAGTTTTCGATCCTGCAAAGCCGTATGTTTGCCACCTTTACACGTGCAACTCCTGAGTTAATTTTATTTACTCTAGTTATCACATTGGTTGTCGGTATTTTGTTGTGGCGCATGCGTTATTGCTTTGATGTTTTGGCGTTAGGGCAAGCGAATGCCATTAATTTAGGCATCAACTATCGTCATAAAGTGACGGTGATTTTATTACTGATTTCTATTTTAGTGGCCGTGTCTACAGCCTTAGTTGGGCCGTTAACCTTTTTAGGTTTGATGGTGGCTAACTTAGCCTATTTTATTAGTGGGAGCAGCCAACATCGCTATCTATTGCCAGTCTCCTTTTTATTAGGTGTGATTGCATTGATTGGCGGGCAGTTGATCCTCGATTACGGCTTGAATATGGCGGGCACACTCTCAGTAGTAATTGAATTTATCGGTGGCATATTCTTTATTTATATGGTGTTAAGAAGGTTTTAGTATGATTGAAATTAATCAGATATCGAAAAGTTATCAGGATACTAAGGTCTTAGATAACATCACCACCACCATTAAAAATAGTGGTATTACCTCGATTATTGGCCCTAATGGGGCTGGCAAATCAACACTATTGTCAATCATTGGGCGCCTCCTTACCGCGGATTCAGGGCATGTAAAGGTCAATGAATTAGATGTTGTGAAAACGCCGAGTGATAAATTAGCTACCTATTTATCGGTGTTACGCCAAGAGAATCAATTTGCCAGCCGATTAACCGTCGAAGAGCTGGTGGGGTTTGGGCGATTCCCTTATACCAAAGGGCGCTTAACACTTGATGATAAAAAGAAAATTGACGAGTCACTCGATTTTTTAAATTTATCTAACTTACGTCATCGTTATTTGGATGAACTGTCGGGTGGCCAGCGTCAACGTGCTTATGTTGCTATGGTATTATGCCAAGACACAGAATATGTGCTATTGGACGAGCCGCTGAATAACTTAGATATGAAACATGCAGTGATCATGATGAAGTTATTACGCCGTGCCGCAGATGAGTTAGGTAAAACAATTATTTTAGTCATCCACGACATTAACTTTGCGTCTGTTTATTCCGATCATATTATCGCGATGAGATCAGGAAAATTGGCTTACCATGGGGCGCCGAATGACATTATGAAGGCGGATATTATCGAAGATATTTTTGATACGCCGATTGAAGTGAAGTCTGTCGATGATAAGTTAATTGCGATGTATTACTAGATATACTCGTCATACTTCAAGTTGCAGTGTTGTTGACTACGCTCACCCACACTAGTCACCTACTTATGTAGGCTCCCTGCGACTCATTCACTTGTCGCCTAACTGCACCTCGAATTATTTAGAGTATAGAATAAGGCCGCGCTCAGTATATTGAATGCGGCCTTATATAATTACTTCTTAGGGCGAACGGCTGTGACTTCGATCTCTACACGCCAAGCTGGGTTAGCTAATTTAGCCACTTGGAATGTTGAACGAGCAGGTAGGTTCTCTGATTTGTCATTATAGAATTTTGAATATCCAGCCATAAAGCCAGCAAAATCCATATTTCCTTGGGTTTCATCGCCACCTACCAAGAAAACTTGCATTTTTACAACATCATTCATGGTCAGACCTAATTTTTCTAAGTGGTCTTTGATTTGATTCATGATGTTAACAGTTTGAACTTCTGTGTTGCCGTAAGACTCTAGAACACCTTCTGGCGCGTCTTTAGAGATTTTAGTTGGTACTTTTCCACTAAGGAAAATAATGTCGTTGTTCGCGCTGATTTCTACGGATTCAGCAATAGGCATTCCTTGTAGCTTATGGGTTTTAACACCTTCAGCATTTGCACTCGCTACACCCAGAACCAACGGAAGGGAAAGCAGTAAAGTTTTATAGCGCATGTAAGCTCCTTAACATTATTCAAAATTATATACTCCTCATACTTCAAGCCGCAGAGTTGTTGACTTCATTCATTCGCGCTAGCCACATACAGATAGATGTGATTAGTGACTCATTCACTTGTCGCCTACCTGCATCTCGAAGTATTCAGAGCATATTAAGTGTAACAAATACGTGTAAAAAAGCGTTTCTGTTACTCAGTAAAACGAGATAGCCTATATGGACGTGGGTCGATAACTGGTTTGGTATCCATTAATAGATCCGCAGTTAATTGACCAGATGCTGGGCTCTCTGTCATACCCCAACCTGTTGCTGTGTTGATAACAAGACCTGGGTATTGTTCAATTTTAGAGATAATTGGGATTTCATCATCAGTTGGACTAACAGTACCACCCCAACGCTCAACGACTTTAGACTCTTTAAATACAGGGAACTCTTTTCTGAGTCTTTCCAGTACGCCATCAAGATGTTCAGTGTTTGGTGTATTGGTTGCAGTACGGAACTCTTCAAATGGCGTTTTTTCATCTAACTGCCATGAAGTTGCCATGGTGAATGAGTTAAATAAATCTTTACCGATAGAGAATTCTAATGGTAGCTCGCCACCTTGTAGTAGGTGCATAAAGCGTGGGCCTAACAGGAAACTATCTTTAACGATTGAGCTAGTAAAGATACGCGGCGCAACGGCATAAGTACCATCAGCTTGTTCACGGAAGTGGATACCGTTTGGTAAGTGAACGTTACCTTTTGGTGCACCCGGAACGCCAGTAATACGCTGTTGTGATAGGTAAACGTTCAGTGTTGGGACATCGACACCAAGGTTACCCATAAATAGGCGAGACCAAATACCCCCAGTCAGCACTACGTTAGAAGTTTTGATTGAGCCTTTTTCGGTGACAACATCAGAGATTTTGCCGCCAGCTGTTTCAATACCGCGTACTGCACAGTTGGTGTAGATACGGATCCCCAATGATTTTGCATAGTTAGCCATCGTTGGTGTGACGACTTCAGGATCAAGGCTGCCTGAGTCTTCTTCGAAACCAGCGATTTTCCATGGTGTTTGCGCACCAACAAGGCGTTTAGCTAACTCATCGCCTTCGATCATACGGGTTCTGAGTGGCGTGTCGAAACCTGGGTTTTCCGCGGTTTTTCTGATCCACTCTCTAGAGATTTCTAAGTCTTCTTCACTAGAAGGAACTTCTACGCGGCCTTGAACGCGGAAACTGGTGTCAGCACCAATTTTTTCATTCATGCCATTCCATAAAATCTTTCCATAATGATGTAATGGAAAAATTTCTGGTGACGTTTTGTAGCTAATGATTTGGCTATATGCACGGCCTGATTGCTCGCCACCTACAACGCCTTTCTCACAAATAACAACATTCATTCCTCTTTCAGTAAGATTAATTGCAGTCATTATTCCTTGGAGACCTGCGCCGATAACGACAGCATCGGCGGATTTTGGTAGTGCACCTTCAGTGCCAGCTACAGCTGGAACACGAGATTTTGTAGTTTCAAACCGACCTTCTCTGCGGATCATTGGAACAACCGCAGCACTCCCTGCGAGAACACCCGCAGCACCGACCCCTAAAAGTAGTTTTCTTCTCGAGATTTTCATCTATAACCTCAATAATAACCTTAGTTTTTATATAGTAAATTATTACAATTTAAGATAATCATATTATCATAATTAAATATGTTGTTAATTAGCGGTAGTATTTGTTAATTAAATTAAGCGAAATGCTAATATTCGTAACTTGTTATAATCAGGCCTGTAAAGGGATTGCGAGATTTCTTGATAAAAAGGGCTATTTTAAACAGGGAAAAAAGGCGGATTGATGTCAGGTAAAGTGTACAATCATTATTGTGCTGACTAAAATGAAATTAAAATCAGTTTCAAATGGTAAGTAATAAATAAAAATACTTGAATGAGTTAAATAGCAATCAATTATTTTTTATGTGGTTAATGAGTGAGGTTTTGTGAATTATCCAATAAACAAGCGTGCTAGATGAATTTAATTTTTCTTAAGTAATGGCGTATTGATTGAAAAGTAAGTTTCTGTAGTATAAGGTTTGTTAAATACCGCAATATCTGTGGTTTTACTTAGGTTGAATAATATTTTGGTTTTGTCTTGTTTTTATTTTTAAATGGCGTCACATGATGTTTACACTATTTTAAAATAAAGTGCTTAAATATATATATTGTTGATTTATGTATAGTATACATGATGTTACATTGCTTTTGTATTTTTATTGTACGTTTTTGCTATTTTCTTTAGCCCAGGTTCAGTGCTCAGATAATAAATTTCACTAATGAAATAGTTAAATTTAGGTTTGGTTAATGGCACGTTTCGATAAATATAGCATTAACTTGTTTATGGTTATTTTCTATTCGGGTTTTTATTTTGAAATAATTTGTTATTTCACTTTGGTGTCATATTTTCATATTTCTTGATTAGATATTGTGTATAAAACATGCTGATTTTATGAAAACCTAATAAATTTTTGTGCCAAAGCATGATTTGGTAATAACACTTTAATTTAAAGTCCTATTTATAGGGTATTTGTTGGCACAAAATATCGACGTATAAACATAGGTTTATTTTATGTTGATTTATTATTTTATTACATCAAGAAATGTAAAATTATAAATTACAATAAGTGGAATAATTGATTTAATTTAATCATTTTTCTCCTTAATGAAGTGTTTGATATATTGGCTTAGTGGGGGAGGGCTGAATGTTGTTCTTGGCTTACAGGCACTATCACTGTGGTATTCGCGAAATATTTTTTGCATAAAAGTTAACCCATCTTGATCTAAGGTTAATAAGAACCGGTTCAGTAGATCGAGTGTTAACGGTGTTATGCCATTTTCGTAGCGGGAAATTTGCTGTTGGCTAATTCCCATTAATTTTGCGAGTTGTTTACCTGTTATTTTTTTTTCTTTTCTAGCTTTGCGTAAAAAGAGACCTGCTAACGTGGTCAGTCTGTTTTCTTCCATACTTAGTTTCTATCAAATTTTCTGTGAGAAGATGAGGCCGTGGTTGGCTGAATATGTTGGGGGGTTACTATAGCGAGTTAATATCTGGTGTAAAAATGTTTGTACCTAACAGATTGAGTCATTTTGATAGATAATAGCTATCATAAATTGGTTTTTGATCGTTTTTGTCGATCTTAATTGTCTTTTTTATCCCAATTTTTAAGGTTATTGAAAGATTAAACCCATGATAAAAATAGTCATTTTACGAATATTTATTTATAATAATATTCAATATGTATTCAGTTATGGTCAATTAGTTTGTCATTTCTTTTTGTGTCGACATTAAATATAAACTTATATTTGTTTCAATTTGTTACCAATTGAAACACTTTTTAGGTGTGTTGAAGAGGTAAAACTAAACAGAAAGGGATTTTTGTGTTGTTGTGGCAATAATTTTTCATGTGGTGAGTTATTTAATTATTTAGTCATATTCCGAAGGTATTGTTTTGCACCTATCACATCGGAATATGGGTAACTTATAATGTTTGTTTTACGGAAAAAATGTTTACTTTTGTTGGTGTTAGGGGCTTTACCGCCTGCTTATGCAGTTGAAGAAAGGGTGATAAGTGCAACGGAATTAATAAGTAGTTTTAGTCAATTAAATAATACGAGTGCAGGGAAGGATGTTCTCAGCCAAAATCTTTCAACAGTTATCTCTATTAATAACAATTCAACCGAAGAACAACGGCAACAAGCGATTTATGATAATACGATCGTTGCATTGTTCGGTTCCATGTCAAATGGCTTATTGGTTTCTGATGCGTTAGGGGAAACAATGGGTCAGATTTTCGCCGAAAATAATAGCATCAATGAGAAAACGTATAGTGCTTCAACATTCTCATCAAGTTTTGAAAAATTATTGCTTGAAGCGAATACACTGGCTCAAGCAAATGCCACTTTCGCCAAAAATTTTTATGCTAATGGCAGTATCGATGGTGATCTTAATCATCTTGCCTCGGGTATCACACTTCCAGAAGACGGTTTTTACAATATTTATGATATCGCCTATCAACCGGGTAATGATACTAAAAATACAGTAGGAAACTCTCGCCCAGTTCAAGTCGCTGCCAATAATATTGAAAGCTTTGATGGCGTCGATTTTTTTGGGCATGCCGTGAATGGGCAAAATGATATTTTATCAACGGTGACAAGTAACGCTGCTTTTCCTAGTGGTCATTCAACATTTGGGTTCACAACAACCTTACTATTCGCAGAAATGGTGCCTGAGTTATTTCAAGAGTTCTTATATCGTGGTGCCGAGTATGCTAATAGTCGCGTGGTGCTGGGAGTTCATTATCCTCTCGATGTGATTGGTGCGCGTATAATGACGCTGTATACGTTGACGCAAATATTGAATAATAACCCTGATTATTTAAATCAAAATACCGTATCACTGTTAGGGCAACCTGTAACAACGTCGAGCGACTTTCAATCATTAATGGCTGATGCGCAATCAGATCTGCGTTCATTACTCGAAACAGGGTGTAATAGTACTATCGCGGATTGTATCATAAATGACAGTACAGCCGATGAATTGCAGAATAAAAAAGAGCAATATACATGGAGTTTAACTTACGGTTTACCTGCGGTTGGTGCGACTGATTTAGCCCCAGTTGTTCCTGAAGGCGCTGAAATATTAATCGCGACTCGTTTTCCTTATTTAACGGATGAACAACGGCGAGATGTTTTAGCAACCACTGAAATTGAATCAGGTCACGCTCTAGATGATGGTTCAGGTTGGGCTAGATTGAATTTATATGCAGCTGCGGATGGTTATGGAGCATTTAATGGTGATGTCCATATTGTTATGGAGAGTAGCAAAGGTGGTTTTAATGCATATGATTCATGGGGGAACGATATTGGTGGCGAAGGTCACTTTATTAAAGATGGCTCTGGTGTCCTTGAATTAACCGGTAATAACAGTTTTTCAGGCACAACAACGGTTATGGAAGGCGGCCTGATTATTAATGGTTACCATGGTAACTCATTAGTTGATGTTCAAGAGAATGGCATTCTTTCAGGGACTGGCACTATAGGAGCTCTGATTGCAGAAAAAGGTGCAGTCGTTGCACCAGGCAATAGCATTGGTACTTTAACTGTGAAGGGCGACATGACCTTTGATGAAGGTTCCTTCTATTTAATGCAATCGTCCCTTGATCAGGGAAATGATTTAATTCAAAGCGACGGCTCTGCTCAAATTAATAATGCGGATCTGATTATCTCTCTTTCTGAGCAAGGTAACTTACTGCAATATGACAATGTTAATAGCATTTTGAATCAAAAGATGACTATTTTAACGGCGCAAAAGGGGGTGAATGGCGAATTTAGTCAATTAGAGCCTTATTCTTTGTTTTTAGATACGCCGTTAAGCTATACAGCAAACTCTGTGATATTAAATTTTAAACGTAATAATGTTCTGTTTGCCGATATTGCGCTGACTGGAAATGAGCGTTCTGTTGCTGCTGCCATTGATTCAATGGCAACCGGTAATCCTATCTATGAAAGCATGCTCATGCTGAATAGCAAAGACGATGTTAGAGAGATATACCATCAATTATCGGGGCAAATTTATGCGGATATTACATCTGCAATTATTAATGATAGCTATTACTTGCGCGATACATTAAATCAGCGGCTGTTGCACTCTAATGGCAGCAGTGCTGTCACGGATATTAAAGTCAATCCGAATGGGGCTTGGGTGAAGGTGCATGGAGCTTGGGGGAATGCTTCAGGGAACTCGAATGCAACAGGTTATCGAACAGCAAATTATGGTGTGCTATTAGGAATTGATTCTGTTTCTGATAGCGGCTGGCAAGGCGGGGTGGCAACGGGCTATACGCAAATGACTGTTGATGGTGGCTATGGTTCGAGCGCCGAAGGCCGTAAATATGATATAGGACTTTATGGCAGTAAAAGTTTTGATAATTTGATGATACGTTCTGGTGCGACATATTCTCTATATAATATAGATACTAAACGTCCTATTCAGTATGACTCACAACAGGATCGCTTAACAGGTAGTTATTCGGTCAATGTTTCACAAGTATTTGTGGAAATGGGGCAAAAGATCGCCTTTAACAATATGAATATAGAGCCTTTTGCTAATTTGGCTTACGTGAATGTGCAAAGTGATAATATTAATGAACATGGCGGTGCTGCATCATTGTATGCAAATAAACAAAGTGCAGATGCTAAAGTATCAATATTGGGATTAAGAATGGATACACAATTACCAATAGGACAAACGTTGAACCTAAACCTTCATAATGAATTAGGTTGGCAACACCAACTTGATAATATTAATCGAGATATGTCTCTGGCATTTAAGGGTTCAAATCAAGATTTCACGGTGAATAGTGTTCCTGCTTCGCGAGATAGCGCGGTAATAAAAGTTGGTGCTGATCTGTTGATAAACCAAAATACCAAACTGTATTTAGACTATTCAGGCAACCTATCGTCAAACTATCAAGACAATAGTGTTGCTCTTGGGTTTAAGTGGCAATTTTAAATGTTAAGGGCTTATAGCTAGTTTTCTCTATAAGACATAAGCCCTTTGTGACCGGACTAGTGCCGGTCATTTAAATATTCAGGTTCTTTCGGCAATCTAAAGCAACAGAACAAGCAGATCACCAGTACCACCATCACATAAATAAAGAAGGAATTTTCCGCACCGCTTGCTTTAAATTGTAATGCTACTGAAGGTGCTGAACCACCAAATATCGCATTACCTATCGCATAGGAAACCCCCACCCCTAGCGCTCGTAAATGAGGAGGGAACATTTCTGCTTTGACCAACCCGCTGATCGACGTGTAAAAGCTGAGTAGCATCATTAAAAATATCAGCAGTAAGGTGATAATGACCGGTGATTGAGCGAAATGACGCATGCCTAATACCATCACCGGATAGATAAATACAATCATAGATAAAGTGAAGGTGATCATGGCGGCACGACGGCCTATTTTATCGGAAATGATGCCAAATAAGGGTTGAGATATCATAAACACAAACAGCGAAGTTGTCATAATATAGCCGACGACTTTACTATCAATACCAATATTGGTGAGATAGGTTTTTGAGTATACGGTAATAATATAAAAGCATAATGACCCCGCCGCAGTGTAGCCGATCACTAATATGAAGGATTGCCAATGTTGTTTTAGTAGGGCAATTAATGATCCAGATTCTTCCGATTCAGAGGCTTCATTGCTTAATGTTTCATCTAATCGTTTGCGCGCAATCAGTGACACTATAGCCGCAAAACCACCGAGAACAAATGGGATCCGCCAAGCACCGTCATGTAATTGTTGTTCACTGAGGAATGCTAACATGATGACACTGAGCAAACTGGCAAGTAATTGCCCGCCTGACAAGGTGACATATTGAAACGAAGCAAAAAAGCCACGTTGACCTTTTAGGCCAAGTTCACTCATATAGGTTGCGACAGCACCATATTCACCACCAACCGATAAACCTTGTAGCAGGCGTACAAATAGTAGCAATAGCGGTGCTAACATACCGACTTGTGCGTAAGTTGGTAGGACGGCGAACAGGAAAGAGCTGAAGCCCATTAAATAGATTGAGGCAACCATTGAGCGTTTTCTACCGTGTCGATCGGCGATGCGGCCAAATAGCCAACTGCCGATCGGGCGCATAAAGAAACTTGCAGCAAATACCCCCCAAACATAGATAGATTGAGTGAGAGGATCCATTGTTTGCGGCGTGAGTGCTTTGGTAAAATATGCAGCAAAAACGGCATAAATATAAAAATCAAACCATTCAACGAGGTTGCCCGATGCGGCACCAACAATACCGCGAATACACTTTGCTTTTGCGTTTGCATCTAACGAGACATCGGCTTTTTTTGCACCAACTTGAGATATTTCCAATTTATCACCATTGCGATAGAAATTAACAATAATTTAACTAATAGCGATGTTTACTTACTGAGTCAATATTTGACTATATTGTAAGTTAAATATTGGGATCAATATCCTGTTTTTTTCATCTTTTCTCGATAACTAATGATGTTTAATTTTTCTATTAACTTAATGTTTTATAATGATTTTTTTACTGGTTAGGGTTAATTGTTAATTTAAAGTTAATTAAATCGGATTTTAAGCAGATAAAATCAGACTAATTCTAAGGTGATTATCTAAAAATCTGTATTCACATCTAAATGTGACTACTATCTAATGGAAATAGCTAGCAAGTTTAGATCATGGTGAAAAGGGCGATTTAAACTTATTGAGGTTTAATTAAGGAAACAATAGACAGTTTAAAGCAGTAAATGAAAATAAAAATCATTATTATTTAAATGTTATTTATTAATTTTTTGTTAGCTAATTGGGTTATGAATGATTATTCAGATTGAGCCTATCTAAATGTCATAACATAATTAACTAAGAAGCTACTTTCCTCGTATGTTTATTATCTTTCTACATTAGCTTTTTATTTCTAATTTTTCATAGGCATCTGTTATATATTTAAATATATAACGAAGCATTGAAATTAATATTCTAACTCAATGATTTTGCGTAATTCATTGCTTTGGTAATCGGTGTGTTTATTGATGTAAGACAATCTCGTTAATTTTAATGATTGGTATTATTAATCCTATCAAAATTTTAATTATCTTCAATTATGCGGCTAATCATTTTATTGCGAATAGCATGCATCATATTTGATAGAAGTATCGACTTCTAACACTTTAAGCAAATTAATTGAGTGAGTTATGTATGGCAAATATGAAAGAGAAAGCATCGGTTTTTGCTCCTCTGACCCGTCGTGGATTTGTTAAGGCAGGTACAATCACGGGTTTGGCTGCGGCGGCTGGAGGATTTTCTCTTCCTTTTCGCACTTCAGCAGCAACTGAGCAAGCTGCGTCTGCACCAATAGCAGATGAAAAGGTCATTTGGAGTGCGTGCACCGTGAACTGTGGCAGCCGATGTCCGCTGCGTATGCATGTGGTTGATGGTGAAATCAAATATGTTGAAACGGATAATACGGGCGACGATGTTTATGAAGAGCTACATCAAGTCCGTGCATGCCTACGTGGGCGCTCTATGCGCCGCCGTGTATATAACCCAGATCGTTTACGTTATCCAATGATGCGTGTAGGTAAACGTGGTGAAGGTAAATTTAAACGGATCAGTTGGGATGAAGCATTTGATGTGATTGCCGACAATATGAAACGTTTAATTAAAGACTACGGTAATGAATCCATTTACCTTAACTACGGCACAGGTACCTTGGGTGGTACGATGACCAAGTCATGGCCACCAGGGGCAACATTGATTGCGCGCCTAATGAATTGCTGTGGTGGTTATTTAAATCACTATGGTGACTATAGTACTGCACAAATTGCCGCAGGTTTAAATTATACCTATGGTGGCTGGGCAGATGGCAATAGCCCTTCTGATATTGAAAATTCTAAATTGGTCGTGATGTTCGGCAATAACCCAGGCGAAACACGCATGAGTGGCGGTGGGGTAACTTATTACGTCGAACAGGCACGTGAAAAATCCAATGCTAAAATGATCATCATCGATCCGCGCTATACCGATACAGGGGCTGGTCGTGAAGATGAATGGATCCCCATTCGCCCAGGCACCGATGCAGCATTAGTCAGTGCGTTGGCTTATGTGATGATCCAAGAGGATTTAGTCGATAAACCATTCCTTGATAAATATTGTGTGGGTTACGACGAAAAAACAATGCCAGCAGGCGCACCAGAAAATGCACATTATAAAGCGTACATTCTTGGTGATGGGCCTGATGGCCAACCAAAAACGCCTGAATGGGCGGCTGCGATCACTGGGATCCCAGCATCAAGGATCGTCAAATTAGCGCGTGAAATTGGTACGGCAAAACCGGCTTATATTGTGCAAGGTTGGGGTCCTCAACGTCGTTCTAACGGCGAATTAGCTTCCCGAGCAATTTCAATGTTGGCGATCTTAACCGGTAACATTGGTATTAATGGCGGTAATACAGGGGCTCGTGAAGGGTCGTATAGTATTCCATTTGTCCGTATGCCAACACTAACTAACCCAGTAACTACCAGTATCTCCATGTTTATGTGGACGGATGCCATTCTACGTGGCTCTGAAATGACCGCAACTCGTGATGGTGTTCGCGGTAAAGACAAACTGGATGTGCCTATTAAAATGGTGTGGAACTATGCGGGTAACTGCTTGGTTAATCAGCACTCTGAAATTAACCGTACCCATGACATCTTACAAGATGAATCTAAGTGCGAAATGATTGTAGTGATTGATAACCACATGACGGCATCTGCAAAATATGCTGATATTCTTCTGCCTGATTGTACCGCATCAGAACAGATGGATTTCTGTATGGATGCTTCAGCAGGTAATATGTCTTATGTGATCTTTGCCGATCAGGTGATTAAACCCCGCTTTGAAAGCCGCAATATCTATGAAATGACCAGTGAAATTGCTAAGCGTATGGGGGTTGGTGAGCAATTTACTGAAAACCGCACCCAAGAAGAGTGGTTACGTCATCTGTATGAGCAGTCCCGTGCTGCACTCCCTGAATTACCAACATTTGAAGAGTTTCGCGCGCAAGGTATTTTCAAAAAACGTGACCCTAAAGGCCATCATGTAGCTTATCAGAGCTTCCGTGAAGATCCTGTCGCCAATCCATTAACTACGCCATCAGGCAAAATTGAAATTTATTCAGCTCAACTTGCGCAGTTGCAAGAAACATGGGAACTGAATGCAGAGGATGAAATCCATCCATTGCCTGTTTACTCAGTTGGCTTTGAGCAGTATGGCGACCCATTGATGGAGAAATTCCCATTACAGCTAACTGGCTTCCATTATAAATCACGTACACACTCAACCTACGGTAACGTTGATGTCTTAAAAGCGGCATGCCCTCAAGAGCTATGGATCAACCCACAAGATGCTGCAAAACGTGATTTAAAACACGGTGATCTCGTTCGTGTATTTAATGATCGCGGTGAAGTACGCGTTAAAGTGAAAGTGACACCACGTATTTTGCCGGGTGTTGTGGGCTTAGGTGAGGGGGCTTGGTATGACCCAGATGGCAACCGAGTGGACCATGCAGGGAGTATTAACGTACTAACCACGCAACGCCCATCGCCTCTGGCGAAAGGTAACCCATCACACTCTAATCTTGTTGAAGTTGTGAAAGCTTAAGGATGCCAGTTATGTCAACGCAATATGGTTTTTATATCGATTCAAGTCGTTGCACTGGCTGCAAAACCTGTGAGCTAGCGTGTAAAGACTTTAAAAATTTATCACCAGAGGTCAATTTCCGCCGTATTTATGAATACGCAGGCGGTGATTGGACTGAGCAGGATGGCGTGTATGGGCAAAATGTGTTTGCTTATTATTTGTCGATTTCCTGTAACCATTGTGACGATCCTGCCTGTGCGAAAGTGTGCCCTAGTGGTGCAATGCATAAACGCGAAGATGGTTTTGTGGTGGTTAATGAAGAAGTGTGTATTGGTTGCCGCTACTGTAGCATGGCTTGCCCTTATGGTGCGCCACAATTCGATGAAGTCAAAGGGCATATGACCAAATGCGACGGTTGCTATGAGCGAGTTGCGGAAGGTAAAAAACCAATTTGTGTCGAGTCTTGCCCATTGCGTGCACTAGATATGGCACCAATCGAGGAGCTTCGTGCAAAATATGGCGATCTAGCAGAAATTGCACCATTGCCATCAGCTGAATATACGCACCCAAATATTGTTTTAAAATTGAATGCCAATAGTCGTCCTGTCGGTGATACCACCGGGCATCTGGCTAACCCGGAGGAGGTATAATATGGGATCGGGAATTCATGAATGGCCATTGATGTTTTTTACTGTCATTGGTCAAAGTGTGGCAGGGGCTTTTGTGATGATGGCGGCAGTACTACTGAGTGGAAAACTATCGGTTGAGTTGAATCGCAAAGTGCATTACAGCATGTTTGGCCTCTGGTTATTGATGGGTATTGGTTTCTTACTATCCACCATGCATATGGGAAGCCCATTACGTGCCTTTAATGCGTTTAACCGCTTAGGGTCTTCTTCATTGAGTAATGAAATTGCCAGTGGGGCTCTGTTCTTTGCGTTAGGTGGCTTGTATTGGTTACTGGCGGTATTGAATAAGATGCCAGCGGCACTGGGCAAGTTATGGCTGATTGTGGTTATGGTATTAGCTGCCGTATTTGTTGTTGCAATATCACGTGTTTACCAAATTGCAACGGTGCCAACATGGAATAATAGCTACACCATGATCAACTTTGTATTAACCGCATTCCTTGGTGGGCCCATTTTAGCTGCGCTGCTGTTGCGTATTGCTGGTTTCGATTTGCAATGTATCCGCCGTGTGCCTGCGTTAAGTATTGTGGCACTGCTAGTGAGTATCGCAGTGGCTATCTCACAAGGTTTTGATCTAGCGAGTATTGAAACACCAGTACAAAGAGCGGTTGATTTAGTTCCTGATTATGGGATCTTAATGGATATTAAGGTTATCGCGATAGCAATGGGATTGGGCTGCTGGATCATGCCGCTAGTGGCGAGACGTAATCCATCCGTATTGAATCTGATAATTGGTTTTTTATTCGTATTCGTAGGGGAAATTGTCGGACGTGGTGTTTTCTACGGCCTGCATATGACAGTGGGTATGGCAGTTAATTAAGAAATAATAATGGGCCTAGCATTTATTTGCTAAGCCCATTATTTTCTTTATGATTAATAATTAAATAAACAGCGTATAGAAGCACATCATGAACGAACAATCTTTGAACAATATTTCTTTAACGGCTAGGGTCCTTGGCGCCGCGTTCTATTATTCGCCAAATGAGGTGCAAGACATTATTGGCTTACTGTCATCGCCCCAATGGGCTGAAGATTGGCCATATGGTTCGGCAGAGCAAAAACAGGCTATCAGTGGTCAGTTGGCTATTCTGCAAATAGACAATGAAACATTAGATGAAGCATTCCAGCGGCTATTTATTGGTCCTTATGCACTGCCATCACCGCCATGGGGCTCCGTGTGGTTGGATAAAGAAAATGTGATCTTTGGTGACTCTACATTGCAATTACGCGAGTGGATGCAGCACAATCAAATTGATATTTGTTTGACGCAAAATGAGCCTGAAGACCATTTCGGTTTAATGTTGATGATGGTGGCGTGGATTGCTGAAAATAATCCATCTAAATTAAATGAATTACTCGCTGAGCACTTATTGCCTTGGGCGTTCAATTATCTAAATAAACTACAAGCTCATGCTAATTTTCCCTTTTATGTTGGCCTAGCAGAGTTAGCACATTTGACACTAACACATTGGCAGCAATCACTAAATATTGATGTTGCCAAGAAAGTGATATTCTTTCGTTAAGGATTATTAGTGAATAGTATAGCTCCTAAGTGGAGCTATACTATTGAGGTTGTTAAAGAGTAACACTGGTTGTGGGCATGACTACCTTTCTAGCAATCTGCTTATTTGGACTCAATAAAGCACATTGATTTGATGTTTAATAGAATGGAAATGTTATTTCGAATCCATCTGAAGCGTGGTTTAGTGCTCGAGTTCCTCCTTGATAAAACTGTTCTTGTCGGTCATTAAGATACTGTCGGTAATCTTGGTTACTGGTATTCCCATTAAAATTAAAGTTTTTTGATTGTGTTGTTTTAAACTCCATCGAGTCAGATGATAATGACTTAGATGTAAAGAGTTCACGATTTTTTTCATTGGAAATTGAATTTCTATCATTATGAAAACTAAAACTATACTTATTAAATTCATCTCCAAAGAAATTATCACTTAATTCTTTATTTAAAGCAAAGCTATTGACTGAAATAAAAAAGGTTATAAAAGTAAATAGGAATTTAACCATAACTTATGTCTCATGTTAATTTAGGTTTAAATATGATAGTTGCTTAATTTTATTATGCTATGAAAGGCATAATGGTCAATTAAAATTTAATTAATTTAAATGTTTGTAAGTGAATGTTTTTTCAATTATGTTATTTAACTTTTCCATTAAGAAATGGAATTGTTTAAATTCATTTTCTTTTTTTAAATAAGATATAATGCAGCCATTTGATATATGGCTTGAGGTGTTATAATTTAAAATATAACTGCCTAAAGCATAGTAAATAAAGTATAAAAATAGTATGGAAATAAAATATTTTGTTTTCATATTTCATACTTATATATATTCAAATAATATTGATGTTATGCTATTTTATGATATTTAAAGTAACCTTACCATTTAATTATATCATGTGCTTGAATAACATGGTTCCTTATATAACTTGTTGATATATATTAAGTGATGGATTATTCTTCAGTACTATCATTTCATGATTAATCATTTTTATGGTTAACTATCTTCATTGTAGTAAACCTAATGGATAGTTAAGTATATTTAATAATATCTCCAGGCTGACAATCTAAAATCTCGCAGAGTTTTTCTAGCGTCGAAAATTTAATTCCTTTTATTTTCCCATTTTTGAGCAAGGACAAGTTTGCCTCAGTGATCCCCAGCTCTAAAGCTAAATCCTTTGATTTTATTTTTTTCTCAACCATTAAAACGTCTAGAGTTATTATTATCGGCATAGTTATATATACTGTTGATTTTCATCACTAACTTTTTTAGCTTCTTTCATTATTAGTGCAAGAGAGAGGATCATAATAGCATAAATTATCTCACGCATTGCACTCAAAGAAAACCCTAAATAAAAGACAAAGATACGTTCACCAGGGGGTAAGCTTATTGATAATGCTAAACTTGTTAGTGATCCTAACATGCCATTCATGATAGGTGTTATGACAGCTAATATTCCTCCAATAAAGAGTGTTTTGATGTTTCTTTGTGTCCAAATCTCGCCTTTTGATGCCTCAAAAAAGAAATAACCAACGAAAAATAGACTTATAGATGAAATTAAAATAGGAATATGTGTAAGTAACATGAGCAATATGACGCTGATAGAACTTAGCTCTATATTCTTTTCTAACAAAGTCGGATCAATACTATCTATTATTCCATATAACATCGCTTCTTTTCGGGTTGCCCAAAAATAGTAATCAACAACTAGGTCAGAGACTGCCATTATCCAAATGATGAAAGCGACTGATTTAGAATAAAAAAATAATTTTTTCTTACTGTTGCTCATTTCAGTTTATCCACATAGAGACTTTGCGTTAGTGCGTTGATTATCAAATTACAATAAAAAATTATTGTAGTAAAGAAAAAAATTATCGTTTCACGATAATTTTTGGTGTTGTTATTGTCATGTTTAAGAATAATGCCAATAAATTGGAGTCAGAACGTTTTATTGGCTATGACAACTGATGGGAAATATACATGTCGTTATACTCATCATACTTCAAGATGCAGCGCTTTTTGTTGAGGAATAAGTGACTACGTTCAGCTAGCCGAGTCACAGTGTTTATCTATGCTCCCCGTCTATCTTCACTTGTCGCCTACCTGCATCTCGAATTATTTAGAGTATAGACTAATTTAAAGAAAACGAGGGAAGTCTGGATTAGACTATTTTTTCTACTAGCTATAGGGATAAATGGAAACTAGGTTTAAAATAAACCGTTTTTTCGATGGTCACAATGGGTAGGGTATGCGTAATCAGTCGTTGATGTTATTAGTTGTTTTTATATTGTTATTGTTATCGAAAGCATATGCGCAAGTGCCGCCGCAAAGCACTGAAGATTGGCGGCTTGCTGATATCCCACCAACACTTTTGCAAGTCAAACAAGATGAAACTATTTTTGCACCAATTGCTGGTGAAATGAAGGCGGTTGCAGAACTTTACGCAGATCATGGTTTTTATTTATATAGCCCTGCGGGTGATTACCGGCCGATGCAATTTGGTAATGATTATGCTTATGTAAATGTTGACGCAATATCGACGCAAAAGCCACGCTTGAACCCTGTCGATGACCGGTTGAATGACTTAAATAATCCCATTTATGATTATTTGCTGACCACGCAAAATACGCTGGTTTATCGCTCAGCTAAAGAAAATAGCAAGCCAATCGCCATGTTATTAGGTAATTTACGTTACCCTGTGTTAGATCGTATGATCAAAACAGAAAAAGACGGGGAAAAGCTAGCATGGTTGATCATTCGCTTGGGTGATCGTCTAGGATATATCAAATTAGATGATGTTGAGATGGATAAAGGGATCCCAATCCTGACTTATCATCATCTATTAAGAGACAGTGAAAATAAAAAATTTCAACATACCTCGACCACTACTTCAGTTGAAGCATTTCAAACTCAAATGAATTATTTGAAAGAAGCAGGTTATCAAACATTGTCATTGGAAGATATTGAAGGTTATTTAGATAAATCGGTCAATCTACCCGCTAAATCGGTAGTATTGACTTTTGATGATGGCCTAAAGTCAGTTTATCGTTATGCATATCCGATTTTAAAAAATAATCAGCAGCAGGCGACTTTATTTGTTATCTCATCGCGCATCAAAACGGTTCCTCAAAAATGGGCACCAGATGGACTGCAATTTATGAGTAAACAAGAAATTAAAGATAGCCAAGATGTCTTTAATATTCAGTCACACACTCATTTTTTACATAAGTTGGATTATCGTAATAGCCCAATTCTTTTTAGTCGCAAAGAACATACTATTTTTCTTGATTTCCAGCATTCAATGCGGGTGCTACAAAAGTTTGAGCCAGAGCAACGTTATTTAGCGTATCCGTTCGGTGGTTTTAACCAAACTGCGATGGTAGCGGCAAAACAAGCGGGTCTACATCTTGCGGTGACAACTATTCAAGGTAAAGTTCGCTTAGGTGATAACCCATTTGCGTTAAAAAGGCTCTATGCATTGAAAACAGACCCTATTGAAAAATTCGCCCAAATGGTTGGTAATAGCGGTGATGAAATCGTCAATGAAAATATTGTGGTAGATAGGTAGAATGATTTTATTAATTAATACGTATTAATATAACATTCTTACTATAAATAAATCGTAGAGATTAAATCTTTGCGGTTTATTTTTTTTCTGTATTTATCTCTCATTTAAAGCTAAAAAATATAAATATTATACTTATGATGCCGATATCTCTCTTATGGATTAGACTCTTTAGAGCGAGATATTTATGGCAAAAATGTACTTATTACGTGGAATTAAGCTTAAGTTATATGGCCTATTAAAAGGCAAAATGGCAACTACCGCCACTTCAGATCAAGGCAGTGAAACAGATGATACTTCTGAAGCAAAGGCAGAAGCTAAAAAAGTAGAGAATACGCTAGAGCAACATGCCGATTTATTATGGCAAAATTTTTTATTAGGCACTAACGCTATAGAAATTATTCGTAATTCATTATTGTCATCCAGTCAGAACCTTATGCAAGAGTTATCGACCATTGATGAGCTGACGCATAAAAACCAGCTTGCTCGGCAAAGAATGGAACAGCTGTTACAGCTTGTCGATTTAATTGAGCAACAGACAGGTGAAAGCAGTCATTATATTGAAGAACTGCTGACGGTTTTAAATGGTATACATGAAAATATTGATGGTATCGATCGCCTATCAAAGCAAACTAACTTAGTGGCAATAAACTCGGCGATTGAATCGGCTCATATCGGTGTGAAAGCCGCTGGATTTGCTGTTATCTCTCAAGAAATTAAGAAATTATCATCCGAAATACAAAATCAAGCCAAAAATATTACGACTTTGACCCAAGAAATAAATCAGCATGCTAGTCACGTTAATTCGAGTATAGAAAAGAATAATCAAGCCATTCATAGCATCCATAGTGCAGCTAAACAATCTCGTGAATTATTAATTGAAGTGATTGAAAGCTCGACCTATATGTCTGAAATGATCCGTTTTATCGCCACTCAAGAGTTCCTCAATACGGTTAAGCTTGATCATATTATTTGGAAAATCAAAGTTTATGAATTGATACTGCAACAAGATATGGCATCAGCGATTAATAGCCACACAGAGTGCCGTTTAGGTTGCTGGTATTATGGCGAGTCAGGTAGAAACTATAGCCATCTTAGAGGGTTTGCCCAACTAGAAGAACCGCATGCTAAAGTTCATCATTCGGGTAAAGAAGCATTAGCGGCTTATCGGCGAGCGGATGATGAAAATCTAAAAACGCATTTAGCTACGATGGAACAGGCCAGTATTTTAGTGATCAAGTATATCGATGAGTTACTGGAACAATTGAAATATTCATTAAGGCTATGACAGTTCCAACTGCAATATATAAAGGTTAATGTTTTTTGCCTTGCCCCATCTCCTTCAAGAATCGCTGCTGGTAAATAAACAATTCTTTAGACGAAATACAATGATAATCCATTGAGAATTGCTTAGCGGTATCTTCAATAATCAGCGCTAAGGCTTGATAATGGCGATGATTCCAGTTTGGAAATAAATGATGGGTTAGATGTAAGTTCAAGCCACCCAGCCAATACGTTAACCAACGGGGAGTGGTGTGCCAATCATAGGTTGTTGAGAAGGTATGGTAATAAAATCCATGTGGCATATTGCCTTGATCAGGCGGGGTATAGAATGTGGCTTTTGCCCAATGGGTTCCTAAGATCAATACAACAAATATTAGAGAGGCAAACATTTGGCTCAACAAGTAGACCAACAATAGCGTTCCAATACCTATGTTTTTATCGGCGAGAGCATAGAATGGAATGACAATCGCAACAATGATATGCAGTAGTTTTGCGAATAAAAATGCGATGATACCGCGTTGTCCTTGATGGCGCATATGCGGAGCAACACGCGTAAAGTGAAAGCGATCTAACCAATCAAATAACCAAATTAGCGCTGGAAAAGTTAATGCAGCAACCAGTGGCCAATAAAGATGTTGCGCTCTCATAAAAGGATACCAACGTTGATAAGGCGTTTGTCGCAACACAAAATTTTCTTCAATATCTAAATCGTAATGGCGAATATTGGTGTGAGCGTGATGGAAAATAATATGTCTTACCCGCCAACATTCAGGGTCGAGGCCTAAAGGGATCGTGACCCAAAAATTGAGCCAACGATTAGCTTTTGCCTGCTTGAAAATCGCATTGTGGGAGGCATCATGAACAAGATTGATTGCCAGCAGCAAGGCAAAACAGATAAATAGTGGGTAAAATACCAAAAAACTCCATGCAGTACTTAGCCACAATGCTGCGATATAACTCCCTAAGCAGCAGCCAATCAGTAAGATACTTTTCAGGTAAAACCGCCCATCAGCAAAACGATGGTCGTTGCGTCGTTGCAAATAGTGGTTTGCTGCATTCATCAACGCTTGACGAAATTGCTGATCAAGGCGATGTTGATAGCCAAGCGGCCTCAGTGGATCAGGGCGCATGATTAACTTGCTCAGGCTGTCGACCAATTCCTAACAGTAGCAGTAGACTATGCAACCAAAGAGCGGCCGTGAAGAGCAGCCAAAATGGTGTTAGCCATTGCCAAATAAATAGTGTGCAAACTAATAATATGGAAGCAATACCAAACCAACCCCACAGACCGGTTTTGCTACCGTCAGAAAGCCCTGACAGCGCAAGAGTACCTGCGGCAAGTAATACAAATAGTATCACTTGTTGGCTGGTGGTACCTTGATAGCCATAACCATATAAGTACACATAACCAATCACTAATGTGAACAGTAATAATGTGCCCAACACCAGCATCCATTGATTGGTTTGATATTGTGAAACTTTTTGTTTTATTGACTGCGGCTTACCCTTGAATATGCGCCAAAATGGGCGGTTATTATCGATGAAAGGATTCTCAGTCGCTACTTCGCCTTTAATACCATAATGGTACTCGCTATCTGGAAGCTCAGAGAATGTGCCAAACCATTTATCCCAAAAAATAAAACTGCCGCCAAAATTACGATTCGAATAATGGCCTTCTTTTACATGGTGGACTCGATGGTGAAGCGGGGTGACCATAACTTTTTCCCACCAACCTAAATTTGGTATCAAAGCACTATGGTTAAAAAACTGGATGCTATAGTGCAGTATCGAAATGGTGATAAAAATATCAAGCGGTATGCCAAGTAGTGCTAACACCATAAAAAAGGGAATTGAGGTTAATGATGAATACCATGAATTACGTACGCCGAGTGAGAGATTGAAATGTTCACCTTGATGGTGAACCACATGTACAGCCCACAATAAACGGAATTTATGGTGTAATCGATGTAGCCAATAGAAACCAAAATCCCATGCAAATAAGGTGAAAACCCACACTAAGGCAATAGGCCAGTGATCAACAACACCCAATGAAAAGTGATTGACCACAAAACCGTAGCAAAATAGCTCTAAGCCACGAAATAGCCACAGCATGATGTGACCTGAATTGAGGTTAAATACCCATTCTTGCCAGCTGATCGAACCTCTTTGCGTCTTTACAATGATGACGCCTTCGAGAGTCACAACCAGTAACATGAAGATAATTGGAAAAGTTAATTCATTCACTTAATTTTTCTCCATGGGCAAACGGTCTTGTATCAAGCGAGCAATATACAATGCTGCGATTGCCGTGAATGCCCCAGTAACCACATCAATAAATAGGTGGCGTTTCAGTACTAAAACAGAAAAGCAGATAGCAATGGCCCACAGTAAATAGATAGCCGTGCAAAATTTGTGCTGTTGTGACCATAATGCATTGAGCACGACAAGAGTCAATGAGACATGCAGAGAAGGTAATAAGTTTTGTGGGCTATCGACACTCATCAAATCACAAAGTGCTCGCTCAGATGCTGAAATACATTCAACAACTGGATAATGCATGGTGGTTGGGTACATCAGATAAACAGCACCTGAAACCAACGCACAGACTATCATTGCCAACATTAAAGGGCGTGCACGACCGTTGGCACTAAATAGATAACCAAGTGGGATAAATAGGAAAAAAGAGAGATAAGCCCATATCGCATGGGTATTGTATGCGACAGCATTATCGAACCAACCCGGTGACAGTAATGTCGCATATTCACTGATCTTACCGGTAAAGTTATACACAATGCCGACTGTTCCCCAGCCAATTAGGCAATAAAGCAAGCGTAAGAGGATATTTTTAAAATTCATTCAGCACCTTTACGTGTGATCCTTCTGCGCTTGATGGCGAAAGACTGCAAAATGGATCCAGCGGTGAGCGTCCAAGTAAGTTTATTGGTATCAATATGTTGCTTGGTAAAATAGGCCAATAGTTGCTTCTGGCATTGCATTAACTCATGTTCAGCGCATTCACTCTGTAATGTCAGGTGATTGCCTTGCTGAAATAGCCTGAAATCAGCAGTGATAGGTAATTGATTGACAATAATACGTGCAATGGGATCTGCGAACAGTGTGACTAAACTGCCATCATGATCGGGCAGTAATAATTGGTCATCACAACGGCCTTCTATTTGCTCAATAGCTAATTGAGGATCGCCGCAAGGGCAAGGGGTATCTTTCACAACTAAGATATCATCTAATTGATAACGAACAATAGGCTGTGTCTTGCGAGTAAAATCGGTGATTATTGGTGAAAAGCGTCTATCATCTAGCCAATGTGGCTCAATATGTAAAAAAGCTTCATTAAGGTGCATTGTGCCATGCGCACATGTACAACCTAAAAAACCTTCAGTTGCTTGGTAAACTTCTGCGACATGAGAGAAACATTGTTGCAACCGTTGTTTATCATGAGGTTGTAAAACTTCTGCCACTGAGATGACTTTATCAACGTTGAGCTTGATATGTTGATCTTGTATCGCTTGAGCTATTGCACACAGGACTTGAGCGGGCGCGACAATAATTGATGGTTGATAGCGTTCTAGTGCCAGCAATTGCTGGCGAAAATCAGCATATAAGTCGTAGAAACGCAGTGAAATCCAACGATTATTCACACTTTCATAGAGATTATTATTGGCGCGTAAAAATAAGGCCACGCGCTCACCACTGAATAATCCATTTGGCAGCATTTTGGCTAACATGCTGCCTGACCAAATATGTTGTTCTTGGGGGCTAACGACAAACAACCCACGACGCCCAGAAGTTCCAGAGGACAAGCCGACACTGTATTTGCCGACTTTTGGTGCAAAATCACGTGATTGTTCACTTTGCTGAGCGCAGTGGAATAGCTCTTGGCTGGATAGCCCTGCCGTATTCATTTGATCAAAATTATCCATCATGATTTGTTTATTCATCATGGGGAACTGATCTAAAGGGCGATTAATAAAGGCGCTGAAGTAGGGGCTATGACGTAGTACTTTGTGCTTGAAAGCGGCAAGCTGTTTTTGCTGGTAGGCTTCAAGCTCAGATCTATCGTTAAAATGGCGATGGCGTGCACGCCAATAGTGCCATAGCATTGCAACAATCACATTAGCTCCCCTTCATGACACAACTGGATGGCAATATTTTGCTTATCAAGTTCATGTAATTTATTCAGGGTTTGATAGTAAGCCTGTTTATCATCCATGATGATATGTGCAATTGCCATCGGGCCGCGTAATTCACGGTAGTTTGTCGGCGACCAAGCCGCATCTCCTGCCAGCAGTATCCAGCCATGTTCAGTGAGCACGCATAAGCCGATATGCCCCGGAGCATGTCCCGGCAGCGGAACAATCAACAGTGTTTTTTGTGAATTAACCGTGAACCCTTGCCCAAGGATCTGCAACTCCGTAGGTAGGTCAACCGCCTCAAAACCTTCATAAAACTGTGCCCGCGGCTCAAAATCATCAGGGATCAGGCCGCGAACAAAAGCGCCTTTAAGGGCAGCAAAGCCTGTAAGTCCACGGGTTTTTTGCCAGCCATCGCCTGAGCAGAGAATTGGAACACTTGGGAAGTCACGCAGACCTGCAATATGGTCACCATGAAAATGCGATAAAATAATGCCATTTAGATCATTGGGAGAGATCCCTTCATTGGCTAATTGGTTAATGAGTGCATCTTTAGGGTCAAAATAGACTGGGGTAACGGTGCGATATAAACGCATGATCCCATTGCGAGTGTGATCGTAAAAGTGGTTCGCATAACCCGTATCAAATAACCAGCGCTGATTTTTATCATGTATTAACCATGCTCTGGCAGGGAACTTACACGCTTTAAAACTGGCGCCCTTCAGTGCCACACAGCCGGGGTGGGTACAGTATCCGACTTCAAATTGCTGGATAGTTAACATTATCTCTCCTGCTGGTTGAGCCACTGTGCGGTTAAATGGATCCCTTCTTCCATATTAAAAATAGGGGTATAGCCTAGCTCTTGTTGGGCTTTGTGGTTATCCAGTGTCATAGTGAAATAAGCAGCACCTAAGCTATAACGGGTGAGCAATGGCTCTTTACCTGTAAGATGAGCTATCCCTTCAAGTAGTGTGGCGAGTGCAAACAACATGGGGTATGGCGCGGAACTGATCTGGCAATTTAATTGTAACTCATTAAAGAGCTGCTCTAATGTCAGCCTAAGCGGTTGAGGTTGTTGGTTGGTAATATTATAGGCAGCACCACTGGTTAAGTTGTCTTGTGTGGTTGCTAACATCATGCTGTGTACTACATTTCCCACATAAGTTAAATCAAAAGCGTTTTTACCACCATCAGGGAGGATCAGTTTGCCGTTTCTGGATTTAATTTGTGCTAATAAACGTGGCAGAAGTACGCGATCATAAGGGCCAAACAACCCTCTAGGCCGTAATACGGTATAACGCGTTTGCGGGTAGTAAGCTACACTACGAGCAATGGCGGTTTCTGCTAAATATTTAGTGCTTGCATAGTGATTGGCAAAACGACAATTGGCTTGTGATTCAGGAATATCTTGTTGATGCGTGAAGTTAAAATAAATCGCTGGCGTTGAGATATGAACAAATCGTGAAATCTGTTGTTCACCTGCGGTATCAGCTAGAATTTGTGTTGCATAATAGTTGATGCGAGCAAAATCATAATATTTACCCCAAGGTGATGATAAAGCTGCGCAATGCCAAATGGCATCACAGCCTTCCATCATGGTTTTGGCATTTTCATTCGACAAATTAGCGAGATCAAAAGGGAAAAATTGTGCGCCTTGCTGGGAAAGCAAAGCCCCTATTTCTTGGCTTCTCCCACAAGCTACTACTTGATGCCCTTGCTGAAGCAGGTAATCAACGGCATTACGCCCAAGGCCACTTGTCGCACCTGTAACTAAAATTTTCATGGGATCAGAACCATGGAGCAAAAAGCCAGACCAGCAGCAGTACCGATTAGCATGACATTAGGTTGCCCATAAAAGCGCCCACTGATAATCGCTTCATGAAGCGCGGAAGGGATCGACGCCGCGACTTGATTGCCTCGAAAGCGATAAATGTCAATTAATTGTTCCGATTTAACCCCTAAACGTTGTCGCATATGCTCAAGAGATAGGTGGCTTGCTTGATGGGGAACAACCGTGCCAATCTGACTAAGCCGTAACCCTGAATCGGTTAAAACCTGTTGCATAAAATCTTCTACTAGCGAAGACGCCATACGGAACAGCTTTTTGCCTTGCATATGAAACAAAAAATCATCATCTGTCATGCCTGCACGCGGGTTTTTACGTGTTCCGCCCGCACGTATCTCACACAGTTCGATACCTTGAGTATGCGTTTCGTGGTGGTAGGAGATTATCCCACTTGTCCCATCCCCTTTTTCGACGATCACACAAGCGGCGCCATCGCCAAAAATCAATGATGACTCTTGATCTTGCCAATCAATACCACGTGATGCCAGATCCGCCGAAACAATAGCAATACGTTGATATTGGCTAGTGGCAAGAAAGCCTGCGGCCACTTGCAGTGCGGTGATAAAGCTGACACAGCTTGCATTCACATCAAAGCAAGCAATACCTTGTTTTAAAGGGGACTGTTGAAGAATATGTGCCGCAGTGCAAGGTAGTGCTTGTACTGAAATAGCCGATGCGGAAATCAACATATCAATGCTTTGTGGGGCAATTTGTTGGGTTTCTAGTGCATGAAGTATGGCTTTTGCGGCTAATTCTGCTTGGGAGTCATGATCTTTTGCATGGAAACGATGTTCAATACCGGAACGTTTAGCAACATAACCTTTTGGTTTGTTGAGTTTAATATCCAATTGCCATGATTCTATTTTATTTTCAGGCAATGCAATACCCGATGAAATAATTTTTATTGGAGTTAGGCCATTCGGCATAGTGAGACGTACCTTTATAAATCATTGTCCGTATTATAAATAGCAGAGTTTCCTTACCTGTCATATAGGATAAATACGGCTATTTAAACAGGGGATAGCGGTTTGAAATGATGCCCTGTTTCTTCAAGTAAGGTCGTTATTATACTCTAAATAATTCGAGGTGCAGGTAGTCAACACCGCTGCAACTTGAAGTATGACGAGTATATATGTTGTAAATTGGTAGGAAATGATAAAAGCCAAGCCACATCAATCAGCCATGTTGAGAAAGGGGGGGATCTTTAATAGGTATAAAGCAAACATCATGATGACTAATGTGTCGAGCGCTATAAGGTAATAAGCTGATCCCCACTCCAGCCGCCACCGCCACCAAGGCTATTATGGTTTGAATATCATTAGATTCTTGAGCTGATTTGATCGACAGCTGCCGACTTTCCAAAAACAAGGTAATTTGCTGTGATAAGCCTGAGTCTCTTTCTTTACGTAACGCCAAATAAGGAGGTGTTTTATGTTTGTATTTCGAGTTATTGACTAACAAAATGGTTGTTATTTCATCGATTGATTTTTAATTTTTGCGGCAAACTGCTTCGTACTATCAGTAATTGTCTGTTTTTTAATCAATTGCGTAGGTTATTATCGTTTTTTTCTTGTTTTTTATTTCGGTTATTCATAATAGGAGTATCAAATAGAAACATTCGTTCTTAGTTTGTTACACTTATTTGGCGTTATAAACGGTTGATTATAAAGATTTATTATACTGTCAAATAAACGAAATACTAGTAGCCTCAACGGATCATTCTGATTTATGAAGAATAGCAAGTTTTAAAACCAGCTAAGCGTTACTTAAGTATATAAAATGTACCTAAAGAAGCTTGGCTTGGTGTTTAATTTCTCTTGTACTCCTTTATTGGGTATCAATTTAGTGCTGAACTTCCTGCCTGTAAAGATCAGATAAAATAAATAAACCATCGTCAATGGTAAAATTATTATAATCTAAAATAAGTGATTTAAATTAAATTTTTTTATTTTTATTTTAATTTATCTTTATATATCAATGGTGATCGGTGATTATTTAAAATAGTTACCAGCATTTATTATTAATTAGAGCTTAATGTATTTTTTTATATAGTTACAGTTTTTATACGTATAAATGAATGATGTTATTTATCATAAAGTTATGCATTTAAATTTATTTTTATAAAAACAAGTAAACTTGGTAAATTATTAATGAATTTATTTTAAATCTTAAGAATATTTTAATAGGTATGTTTGATAGGTTTTAACTAATTTGATTGATTGCATCGATCGTTACAAACAGTTTTACTTTCAAATAATGGATTTTATAATTAAGTCAAATTCCATAGTTATAAGCTGGGCTGTTTCTTTTAATTAGGAAGATTTAAAATAACAACTATCCATAGTTAAGTTTAATTGATTTGTATTTATGCTATGGTTTGCTTAATATTAGGTCGGGTCTGAATAAATGAAAAATGTAAACCAGGTCGTTGGTAAAGAAATTCGCAAAAGAAGAAAGAAACTTGGCCTTTCTGGTGTTGGGTTGGCCGATCTTATCGGTGTAAGCCAGCAACAAATTTCTCGCTATGAAAGGGGAGAGTGTAATATTACCTTGGATAATCTTCTTAATTTAGCGAAGGCGCTTGAAACGGACTTGGTTTCTTTTTTTAATGATGATGTATTTTCAATTGAAAGTTGCTCTGAATCGAAGAGTATAACCGAAAATAAACCTAAAACTATGAAGCATAAAATGGCTCATCATTATTTATAATTTTTCTTTTAATAAAGTTTTATATACTTTAAATAATTCGATGTGCAGCTAGGCGACAAGCGAACGAGTCGCTAGGAGCATAGAAAACACTGTAACTGGTGCGAGTAAACGCCGCCAACAATGCTGCGACTTGAAGTATAACGAGTATAGTCATAATAAAAATTAAGCTCCACCTAACGGTTTTATATCGTTAGGGAGTTTGTACGTTAGTCGTCTTTCTTAAAAATAGGAATATAAAATGAAATTATCTAAAATTGCATTAGCTACAATTATTGCTGCTTCATTTGCAACTGGTATCGCAAATGCAGCAAATGTGGATCAAGGTAGTGGCATTATTAACTTTAAAGGTAAAGTGATTAATGCACCATGTACTCTGCCTGGTGATGGTACTGTGAACGTCGATTTGGGACAAGTAGCAAATAAAGTATTAGAAACAGGGAATAAATATAGCCAAAGTGTTCAATATACTATCGCATTGGAAAACTGTGACTTAGGTGAAGTCAAAGATGCTGATGATAAAGTTCTGTTCCCTGCGGTGAGCAAAGTTAAAGTGACTTTCTCTGGTACACCTGATTCAACAAAAACTGAGCTGTTAGCAAACACAGGTACATCTAAGGGTGTCGGTGTTCGTTTAATTAACGCTGATGGTGCTGTCATGAAAGTTGGTGATACCAGTGTTGAATTACCAATGGTTGCTGGCCCTAATAAACTGACTTTCAGCGCACGTGTTGAAGCGAATGGTAGCAAAGTTGAAACAGGTAGCATTATCTCTCAAGCAACTTACGCATTAAATTACCTTTAATTTAACTCGTTATACTCCAATTTATTTTATTATCAATACAGTAAAATACTTAAACTGAGCCCATTTTTTTAGGTTTAAGGGCTACTTATCGTCTGGATAATATTGAAATTATTTTGAGAGTATTAAGTAACAGGTAATAATTTGCCTGTTACTTTTCATCTTTTGTTTTAATTGGTTTACCTATTTTGACAGGGATTAACATGTCTTTATCGCCTCAATTTAAAGTGAATAAAATATTATTCTCTATTCTGCTAGCACTGTCTGTATCAGGTGTTTCTAATGCAGTTGAGTTTAATATGAATATTATTGATGCAAAGGATAGAGACAATATTGATCTCAGCCAATTTTCAAACCCTGATTTTATTCCTGCTGGTGAATATCTCACTGACATTACATTAAATGGCCGTAAATTATCGGGGCAGTATCTAATTAAATTTAATGAAATTGATAAGGATACTTCTGCACTTTGTATTACTCCTGAGATGGTGCGGTTATTTGCGCTGAAAAAGAAAGTTAAGAATGAAATATTGCAACATGAAAATAATCAGTGTGTTGAACTGCCTCAAACAATGGATATTCACTATCGTTTCGATAAGGCAAACCAAAATATTTTATTTTCGGTGCCTCAAGCATGGCTCGAATATGATGACCCTTATTGGGTTCCACCATCACAGTGGGAAAATGGTATAACTGGCGCATTTATTGATTACAATTTATTTGCCAACTATTCTGCACCCAAAAATAATAGCGAAACAGTCAGCGCAAGTAGTAATGGCACCGCTGGAGTTAACTTAGGTGCATGGCGTTTCCGTGCTGATTATCAGTATCAATATAATCGTTCACAAGGAACCACTAATCAGCGATTTGATTGGACGCAATTGTATGCTTTTAGAGCGCTCCCTGAATTAGGTGCAAAAATATTATTAGGTGAGTCTTATCTTAGAACGGATATTTTTGATAGTTTCCGTTTTGTTGGGGCATCATTCTTTAGTGATAACCGTATGCTACCTCCTTCTATGCGTGGCTATGCGCCACAAATTACGGGGATAGCGCAAACTAATGCAACAGTGATTGTTTCACAGAATGGTCGTGTTATTAAACAAAAACGAGTAGCGCCTGGCCCGTTTAATATTCAGGATATTACTGAAGCGGTACAGGGAACGTTGGATATTACCATCGAAGAAGAAAATGGCAGTAAAACAATTTATCAAGTGACTGCGACCTCATTACCATTTTTAACTCGACAAGGTCAGTTGCAATATAAGTTTTCTGCGGGTGAATCAAGCCTTTTTGGGCGTTCACAGCGAGTGGAACCACGATTTGTTGCTGGTGAAGTGTCTTATGGGTTATTTAGCAACACGTCAATATTTGGTGGCTTGATCGCAACAATAAATAATAATGATTACCAAGCTATTAACATTGGTGTTGGTCAAAATATGAACCAATTCGGTGCTATCTCATTTGATATCACGCGTACCAATGCAAGGTTGGAAAGTTTTGGCACTTATTCAGGTAACAGTTATCGACTGAATTACTCCAAACGTTTTGAATCCACTAATTCGCAAGTGACTTTTGCTGGTTATAAATTCTCTGAGAAAGAGTTTTTAACTATGCCGCAGTATATTGATGCGGCAAACGGTGTGTTGGATTTTAGACGTGATAAAAACGTTTATACCGCCTCATTTAACCAATATATCAGTCCACTCGATGTGACTTTGTATTTCAATGCATCACATCATCAATTTTGGAATAGTGAGTCGACAACAACATTTGGTATGAGTCTTAGTAAAATTTTCAGCATAGGAAATCTAAAAAATATTTCGGCAACATTGTCACTGAATAAAATTAAATATCAGGAAACGGATGACAACCAAGCCTATTTATCATTCTCCATTCCATTGGAGAGCGGTGGTTCAGTCAGTTATGACATGCAATATGCAGATGGTGGTAAAAGTTTAAGTCAATCCGTTGCCTATTATAGTGAAAACCTTAATAACAACTATTGGAGCTTGCGTGCGGGTGGTGATAAGCGTGCATTAGGCCGCATGGAGCCAAATCTCAGTGGAAGCTATCAATATTCTTCGCCATACGGTGTTTTAAATATTAATGGGACTGATAACGTCAATTCTTATAGGGCGTTAGGTGGAAGTTGGTATGGTTCGATGACGGCGACAAAATATGGTGCTGCTTTACATCGCAATGGTACAGCAAATGAACCTAGGATCATGATTGATAGTGGTGATGTTGCTGGCATTTCAATTGATAATGGTCAGTCAGTGACTAACCGTTTTGGGGTTGGTGTGGCAACCAGTTTAAACAGTTTTTCAAATTCAGATGTGTATATCGATATGAATACACTGCCAGATGATGTTGATGTTAATGACAACATCATTGGCAAAACCCTAACTGAAGGGGCGATTGGTTACCAAATGATCCGCGCAAATCAAGGTAAACGTATTTTAGCTGTTGTTCGTTTAGAAAATGGCAAATACCCACCACTAGGGACTAGTGTCGTTGAAATAAATAGCGGCAGAGAAGTTGGCATCATTGCTGATAATGGCATTGTCTATTTGACAGGCATTAACCCTGATGAGGAATATTCCGTTAAATGGGCTGCTGGAAATGAACAATGCCGTTTGAATTTCACTAATTTTTCCGAGAAACAACAAAATAAAGTTTTACTCCCTTGCCTTTAAAGGAAAGTGTTATGAATAAATTGTACCAATCCTCTGTTTGCCTTGCATTCATATTACTGAGTGTGCAAACCGCATCAGCGGCAATTAATATTGACCGTACAAGGATTATTTTTCCTGGACAGGATAAATCCGTCAGTTTGGTGATTAATAACCAAAGCAAAACGATGCCTTATTTGGCACAGTCATGGATGGAAGATGAAAAAGGTAACAAAGTCTCTGAACCTTTTACGGTACTTCCACCTATGCAACGAGTGGAGCCAAACGCCAAAAACCAGATAAAAATTATTAAAACGGAAGGACTTGATAAATTACCTCAAGACAGAGAGTCATTATTTTATTTAAATGTTCGTGAGATCCCACCTGTTTCCGATAAAGAAAATGTGGTGCAGATTGCTATTCAAAGCCGTCTAAAGATGTTTTATCGACCTGCCCAAATTGAAAATAATAGTGACAAAATATGGGCGAAAGAACTGAAATATACCCATTCAGGTAATAATTTAGTGATTGCGAATCCAACAAAGTATTATGTCACGTTGGGGTACTTGAGTAGCAATTCAACTAATAACTTTCCGGGTTTTGAAAGTGTGATGATAGCGCCAATGTCACAAGAAACAGTCACGATCCCCGCAACGCCTTTTAGCCAATTGTACAGTGGTTATATGGATGACTATGGTGGAATGAAAATGCTGACATATCAGTGTGCTGCATCCGTTTGCCAATTGGCGAAAGAAAGTAAATAGGAACTGACGATGAGAAATTGCTACGCATCAATAAGTTTGTTTATTTGCCTGCTATTTTCCAGCAATATTTATGCAGATAGCAGTATGATGAGAGGTGATTTGAACTTTACTGGTCAAGTTGTTTCATTACCTTGTAAGATCAGTTTTTCATCATTGGATCAGAATATTGATTTAGGGCCAATTTCTCTTAATTTTTTCCATGAAATAGGGGATAGAAGCCCTAAACAAGAAGTTAAATTGAAATTTGATGACTGTATTTTCCCTTCATTTAACCGCAATGACAGGGAACCTATTGTGCGGATCATGTTTATTTCTGAACCAACAGAAAGTACTGATCGCAACTTATTCGGCGGTAAAACGCTTTTAAAGGGTTACGGCATTCGCTTAATGGATAGAAATGGCAATACCGTGCCAAATGGAGAATATCGTAATTACCCTGTTTATTTTGATGATAACCAGCAAATAACACTTTATTCAATGCTAGAAAGCTATCTTCCTCGAAAAGATTTAACCGTAGGTAATATTAAAACACAAATTACGTTAAGCATTGCCTATCTTTAATTAAGGTGTATAACGCATGATACACAGATATATCAAATATAGCAGTTTCTGCTTTTTGCTGCTGTTAATGTTTGTCAGTACCAAAGTATTCGCTTTAGATTGTGTGGAAAGTGGTACAGGTGTAGTGATTAAGCCTGCAGTGCCTGTTGGACAATTAGCGATCCCAGCAGATACGCCTGCAAATTCAATTATTTGGCAATCAAACCCATTAACTGTCACCGTTTATTGCGATAATGTGTTAGGAGATGCTGTCGACGTTGTTCATATGTATTTTAACCCGACATCACAAACATTAGGTACTGGTTTATTGTTAGGGGCAAACTATAAAGGGCAGCAACTAGAAAGAAATGAACAACGGGTTAATTTAGGGACTAGTCCGATCCGCAAAGGGCAAAGTGTGACGGTGACTGTCACTTTTACCTTGTATATTAAGGTCACTGGCGTCGTTCCGCCATCAGGGAGCTACCCTGGAGATAACCAATTTACAGTATTCCAATTTGATGGGAGCGGCGGAATTAATAAAACGCCCGGTGCAAAAAACCTGAGATATTCCATTTCGGGGTTACGTAGCATTCGTTTTTTAAAGTGTGGTGCAGACATTAAAGTTTACCCTGAATCTCAGCAAATCGATTTTGGCCAAATGATGATCACAGAGTTGAATCGGGGCCAAGAGTTTACCAAACAATTTCAAGTGCAAGCTTTGAAAAGAGGATGTTTAGATAATTTCTCGATGAATGTTAACTTTGAGACCACTGATAAACTTAATGGTGAGTATGCGATTGATTTAGGCAACGGAACAAATTTGACTATCACTGATGATAAAAGCAATCGAGTGAAATTTAATTATTTCCAGTTTTTTGGCACCTTACCGGTTGGAAGTACATCAGTTACCCGAACTTATAATGCTTCGGTTAAGAAAGCCAGTACAGTAAAAACGGGAAGCTTCAATGCTTCAACCATTGTACGAATAAATTACTACTAGCAATAGTGTTTTGTGGAAGGCGTTATGCCATGGAATGGCTTAATTTATTTCAAAACCTTAACGATTGCTGCCAAACATAATGCGTTTGTCAGCAGTCTGAAGCGGCGGCATTAGCCGCCACTATTTTAATTATTTAATGCAATTTTTGCAGGTTTGATCTTGAACCTGCTCAAAGAAATTATTGCCTTTATCATCAACTAAAATAAAGGCAGGTAGCCCTTCAACTTCCATTTTCCAAACCGCTTCCATGCCGAGTTCTGGGTATTCAAGACAGCTTAAGCTTTTGACATATTCTTGCGCAAGGATCGCCGCTGAACCACCAATACTGCCTAAATAAAAACCACCATGTTTTTTACACGCATCGGTGACTGTTTGGGTACGATTGCCTTTTGCGAGCATCAGCATGCTACCGCCATGAGATTGGAATAGATCAACATAAGGATCCATTCGATTTCCTGTTGTTGGCCCTAAAGAGCCAGAAACTTTATCTTCTGGTTTTTTCGCAGGTCCTGCATAGTAAACCATATGATCTTTAAAATATTGCGGTAGCTCTTCACCATTATCGAGGCGTTCTTTGAGCTTCATATGGGCGATATCTCGCGCAATGATGAGTGGCCCACTGAGTGACACCCGAGTTGAGACAGGATGTTTACTTAGCTCAGCCAAAATATTTTTCATTGGTTGATTTAAATCGATATGCACCACTTTAGCTTCATTGTGGTGGCGTAATGATTCAGGAATATATTGCGCGGGATTGTGCTCCATTTTTTCAATCCATATTCCTTGTTTATTGATCTTGGCTTTAATATTGCGATCAGAGGAACAAGAAATGGCTAACCCGATTGGACAAGAGCCGCCATGGCGAGGCAGACGAATAACTCGAACATCATGGGCAAAATATTTACCACCAAATTGAGCACCAAAACCGAAATGGCGAGTGGCTTCTAACAGTATTTCTTCTAGCTCAACATCACGGAAAGCTTGCCCATGCTCATTGCCAGATGTGGGCAAGCTATCATAGTATTTTGTCGAAGCCAGTTTAGTGGCTTTTAGAGTTGCTTCTGCGGAAGTACCACCAATCACAAAGGCGATATGGTATGGGGGACATGCGGTTGTACCCAATGCTTTCATTTTTTCAATTAAAAATGCTTTGAGTTTGCTGGGTTCTAAGATTGTTTTTGTTTCTTGAAATAATGCGGATTTATTCGCGGAACCAGCACCTTTATTGACAAATAAGAAATGATATTCATCACCTTCAGTAGCAAAAATATCAATTTGAGCTGGTAGATTGGTGCCCGTGTTAACTTCGGTGTACATGTCTAGAGCGGCATTTTGCGAGAAACGTAGATTTTCTTGTTGGAAAATCTGATAAACTCCTCGTGATAATTGCTCTGCATCATTACAGCCGGTCCATACTTGTTGGCCTTTTTTTGCCACAATAGTTGTTGTGCCCGTATCTTGGCAATTTGGTAAAATCCCTTTTGCAGAAATTTCAGCATTACGTAGTAATTGCAGGGCGACATATTTGTCGTTTTCACTGGCTTCAGGATCAGACAAAATAGCTGCAACCTGTTTTTGGTGGGCAGTTCTTAAGAAAAATTGAGAGTCATAGATGGCTTGTGCCGCCAGTACGGTTAAGGCTTCAGGTTCAATTTTTAATATGTCTTTATCAGCAAATGATTGTACCGAAACGTATTTATCAGTTAATTGATAATATTCAGTGCTATCCTCTGCTAAAGGATAAGGATCTTGATAGAAAAACTCTTTATTAGGCATGTTATTTACTCACATATTAATTCAGTAAAATAGCTCCATGAGAGCGGTTGTTATCACTAATTAAATTTTCATTTTGGGTGATCGATAAAACTGAAATAAATAATGTAAAAACGGATAATATACCCATTTTTAATAAGGATATTGTATTCAATGAAATGGACTCAATAATATGATATTGATTAATATTATTGATATTAAATTGCTGTTAAGGTGAAAATTTGCAACAGGTCACGCAAGAACACATGTTATTAATGTTAAAGACTATCTGTTGATGAAATTTAAATGAAAACAGCCTGACTCATATTGATCAAATATTCAGTCATTAATGAGTTTTCTATAACCTAATTAACACATTATTTTTCACGGCAAAATAGCCTGATCTATATATAGATATAAAACATTTGTTTTGATTATCATTTTACGTGTAATAAAAATCATTATAAGACTTAACCATGTGAATTATAAATTTAACTTAGGTTGAATCTTGAAGGGTAATTGGCAAAAACGTCAGGCCACTATCAATTCTGTTAAGTTGCTTATTTTTATCAAAAAGACAATTATTTCATTGAGTTTTCAAAATGAAAGCCAAACGAAGTGTCGAAAATGGCTTTCAATTTGTACTAACTGTGTTTATCATGCAGCACTTAATGAAATTTAAATGGCGCTACTGGTTTTGGGCTTTGCTGGGGATATCTCCGATGAGCTTATACAGTCTTTAACGGTAGCGGTTCTATCTGCATTATTAGTAGGGATAGAGTGTAATATAAATGACTGAGACAACCTCTCTGACACCACTCGTTGAATTAAAAGCACTAAACAAAGCTTTTGATGGCAAACAAATTATTTCTGAGCTTGACTTAACTATCCAAAATGGTGAGTTTTTAACCATTTTAGGGCCTTCTGGTTGTGGTAAAACAACGGTTTTACGTTTAATAGCCGGCCTAGAAGATGTTGATGATGGTAAAATCATTCTTGATGGTCAGGATATTACTGATATTCCTGCGGAACATCGTTTTGTGAATACCGTATTCCAAAGTTATGCCTTGTTCCCGCATATGACCGTATTTGAAAATGTGGCTTTTGGCTTGCGTATGCAAAAGACCCCTGCTGATGAAATTCAAAAGCGGGTCGACCAAGCATTGCGTATGGTGCAGCTCGACGATTTTGCACTGCGTCAACCAGCCCAATTATCTGGTGGGCAACAACAACGTGTTGCGATAGCACGTGCAGTGGTTAACCGCCCAAAAGTCCTGTTACTGGATGAGTCCTTATCCGCTCTCGATTATAAGCTGCGCAAGCAGATGCAGAATGAATTAAAAGCGCTACAGCGTAAGTTGGGTATTACTTTTATTTTTGTGACGCATGATCAAGAAGAAGCACTCGCTATGTCTGATCGTATTATCGTCATGCGTGAAGGCAAAATTGAGCAAGATGGTTCCCCTCGCGAAATCTATGAGGAACCAAAAAACCTGTTTGTGGCTCAATTTATTGGCGAAATCAATATTTTTGATGCAAAAGTGCTTTATCGTATTGATGAACAAAGGATCCGTGCCTGTGTAGAAGGGCATGAATGTGATATTTTCACTGCACTTCCTGTGAAAGAAGGCCAATCAGTTCATGTGCTACTACGTCCAGAGGACTTACGAGTAGAAGAAGTGAACGATGCAGAAAATCATCTAGGCTTGATCGGCTATGTTCGCGAACGTAACTATAAAGGCATGACGTTGGACTCTGTTGTTGAGATGGAAGACGGCAAAATCATTATGGTCAGCGAATTCTTCAATGAAGATGATCCTGATGTCGACCACTCCTTAAACCAAAAAGTTGCTGTTACTTGGGTTGAAAGCTGGGAGGTGGTACTGGATGATCAGGCGTAAACACAAGATCCTACAAAACGTTATTATCACAGGTGTTGTAGCTTGGTTAGTATTATTTGTGTTTTTGCCAAATATCATGATTATTGGCGCGAGCTTTTTAACGCGCAGTGATACTGACCTCGTCGATATGATTTTTACATGGGACAACTATATTCGTTTGTCTGATCCTATGTATGCAGAAGTGATGCTTCATTCGCTAAACATGGCGTTAATAGCGACCTTTTTTTGTTTAGTTATCGGCTATCCTTTTGCGTTTATATTGGCAAAATTACCGAAGCGCCTTCAGCCTTTAATGCTGTTTTTGTTGATAGTACCGTTTTGGACTAACTCATTGATCCGCATCTATGGGCTAAAAGTATTTTTAAGTACCAAAGGGTATTTAAATGACTTTTTATTATGGGTTGGCATTATTGATAAACCTATGCGGCTGATGTACACACCAGAAGCTGTTGTATTAGGGTTAATCTACATCTTGTTGCCATTTATGGTGATGCCGCTCTACTCCAGTATTGAAAAGCTGGATAAATCTTACTTAGAAGCTGCAAGAGATCTCGGGGCCAGCAAGTTCCAGACATTTGTCAAAATCATTATTCCGTTAACCATGCCAGGGATTATAGCGGGTTGCTTACTGGTTTTATTGCCTGCGATGGGGTTGTTTTATGTGGCGGATTTAATGGGGGGAGCGAAAAATCTCTTGATAGGTAACGTTATTAAGAGCCAGTTCCTGAATATTCGCGATTGGCCGTTTGGTGCGGCAACTAGCATCTTCTTGACTGTCATGATGGGGCTATTGCTGTATGTGTATTACCGAGCTGCTAAGCTACTGAATAAAAAGGCATATGAAGAATGATCGGTCGCACGTTACGAGGTGGTTTCATGGCCATCGTCTACGCTTATCTTTATATACCCATTATCATTTTGATTGTTAACTCCTTCAATGAATCGCGTTTTGGGATTAATTGGCAAGGTTTTTCAACCAAATGGTACGAACTGTTAATGAATAATGACAGCCTATTGCAAGCAGCGGGACATTCCTTAACTATGGCCGTTTTATCGGCAACGTTTGCCACCATTATCGGTACATTAACGGCCGTTGCGTTATTTCGTTATCGTTTTAGAGGTAAGCCATTTGTTGGTGGAATGTTATTTGTGGTGATGATGTCGCCTGATATTGTGATGGCGATTTCTTTGCTGGTGCTGTTTATGATCTTAGGTGTCTCGTTAGGGTTTTGGTCACTGCTGTTTTCACATATTACCTTTTGCTTACCTTTTGTTGTGGTGACTGTGTATGCAAGATTGAAAGATTTTGATGTGAAAATGTTGGAAGCGGCTCGCGACTTGGGGGCGGGTGAATTTACCATTTTGCGTAAAATTATCTTACCACTCGCATTACCGGCGGTGGTTGCTGGCTGGCTACTCAGTTTTACTTTATCAATGGATGATGTGGTTGTTTCATCATTTGTCACTGGGCCAAGTTACGAAATTTTACCGTTAAAAATTTATTCAATGGTTAAAGTTGGTGTCTCCCCAGAAGTTAACGCACTGGCAACGGTACTGTTATTAATGTCACTGATTTTAGTGTGCTTGAGCCAATGGGTGATGCGCGATAAGCTTTCAAAGCAATCACAATAGTTTTAAGTGGTAATAAATACCGGGTGGCGGTTATCGTTGCTCAATTATTTCAATGCCGTTTGGCGAAGAGGGTAGGTTCACACTGAATCTATAAGATATATACTCGTCATACTTCAAGTTGCAGTGTTGTTGACTACGTTCATTCGCGCCAGTCACATAGTTTTCTATGCTCCTAGCGACTCACTCACTTGTCGCCTAGCTGCACCTCGAATTATTTAGAGTACATATCAGAAAATAATTCGAGTTTGTAACGGTTAGTTGTAACTTGAAGCATGGCGAGTATAAACAACACTTGGTTGAGGGATGCTCAGTAATGAAAAAATGGTCCTATCTACTGGCTGCTGGTGTGATGGCAGCAAGTATTGGCGTGGCAACAGCCGCTGACGAAAATAAAGACGTACTGTATTTCTATAACTGGACAGAATATGTTCCCCCTGGTTTATTAGAGCAATTTACTAAAGAAACTGGGATCAAGGTGATTTATTCTACCTATGAATCAAATGAAAGCATGTATACCAAGTTAAAAACCTACAAAGAAGGGGCTTATGACTTGGTGGTTCCTTCGACTTATTTTATTTCCAAAATGAGTCATGAGGGGATGCTGCAAAAGATCGATAAAGACAAACTGAGTAACTTCAAAAACCTCGATCCTAACCTGCTACATAAAGAATTTGACCCACAAAATGATTATTCAGTGCCTTATATTTGGGGGGCGACGGGTATTGGTATTAATGGTGAAGCTGTTGACCCTGCTTCTGTCACTTCTTGGGCTGATTTTTGGAAACCTGAATATAAAAATAGCTTACTGATGATGGATGATGCTCGCGAAGTATTCCAGATCGCTCTCACCAAATTAGGTTATTCAGGAAATACCACTGATCCAAAGCAAATAGAAGAAGCTTATAAAGAGCTACAAAAGCTGCGTCCTAATATTTTAGCCTTTAACTCAGATAACCCAGCGACACCGTTTATTGAAGGGGAAGTCGATGTAGGGATGTTGTGGAACGGTTCTGCGTTTGTGGCTCGCCAAGCTGGCTTACCGATTGAAATGATATGGCCAAAAGAAGGCGGTATTTTCTGGATGGATAGCTTAGCTATTCCAGCAAATGCGAAAAACCCTGAAGGTGCACATAAGTTGATTAACTTCTTGCTACGCCCAGAAATCGCTGCCCAGGTTGCTGAATCGATTGGTTATCCAACACCAAACATGGAAGCCAAGAAAATGTTACCTGCAGAAATTGCTAATGACCCATCACTCTATCCAAGTGAAGAAGTATTGAAAAAAGGTGAGTGGCAAAGTGATGTTGGCAATACCAATATTTTGTATGAAGAGTACTTCCAAAAGCTAAAAGCAGGCCGTTAGTGGTTATTTTGAATGGTATTTAATTAGTGGTAAAGGCACGCGATTGCGATGCCTTTATTCCATCAAAATGGGTAACCGATAGTTTTGATGCCTTGAATTTTATCCGTTCTTCCTAGGTATTCCGCTCTAATACAAGCAATGTGACCATCAATGTTATGTTCTATCCCTTTCTTAACAAATAAGCATTTATAGTGATGATAAATGTTAAAGCCTTCTGATGTATTGATTAGAAATTCTTCCTGATTTTTTGGTAGCTCATAACACATTATTGTCATAGGGCTTTCTCTCAGGTTAATTGTTGGATCACGGACTAATAAAACTGGAGAATAGATTTTTTGATGTTTGATTTGATTGAAATGGCTTGATAACCGATTGTTATTATATTGAAAATCAAGTTGATAGCCTATTTTTTCGAGCGCTTCTAGAAGGCGGGAAACGCTCAGTTGCTCATATTTATAGTTTTTTATTGCACTGATCCGTGGTTGCGTCATTCCGAGTTCAGCTGCTGCTTTTTCTTGAGACCACTGATTGACTTGCATCAGCTTATTTAGGGCATCCATTAAGTTTTTTTTGATTTTCCCATCTGATGTTGTTTGCATTTGCATCCCTTAAATTTTTGTATTACTATCGCAGATGAAGAGATAGCAGTTTTAACTTTTACCCAAAAGACGTGCTGCTATAAAAATTGAGTAAGAAGCCTGCGTTGCAGGCTTTTTGCTGACCTTAAATATATCAGTGCTGATATAAAAGGGCAAGTTAATAAAATCAACACGGATGTTTAAAATATTATGTATAACTATCTCTCTGAGCCGCGTAAAAAAACGTTTGAAATATTTTTTAAAACGACAAGTATATTGGATTTGCAGGGGGGTTACCGTTGGCATCAAGCTGTTTCATCCACATTTATTGCAGTAATGAATGATTTTGAGATTGTATTAAGAAACACGATTCATTTTGCATTATCAAATTATTACGATAGTACTAATAGCAATAGCTATGATTGGATGGGAATATCGATTATTCAAGCTAGACATTCACCAAACCATATTATTCATCGCCTAAGTGGAGCTAGAAAAAGTAAAAGTGACGGTAGCATCTACTACACGGGTAGCTTAGGTAAGCTTCAAGATGCAATAAATCAGCTTATAGCAAATGGGAAAACGCTAACTCCTGATGCTGTTGTGGCTGAGCTAACGTTTGCGTTTTGGCCTAAGTTGCTAGAACAGCTTAACCATGCATCTCATAATACTCGCCGCAGTACATTATTAGGTCAAATGTTTCCAAAAGCACCAAGCCATGATTCAACTTTTATTAATCAGTTTGTTCCGCTGTTAACCCAAATTCGCTTGTTACGTAATCGATTGGGCCATCATGATTCTTTGTTGAAATTCCCTGAAATTAATAGCGCAGGGGGAGTCGGTTTTTTTCCAACAAGGCCAAGGCATACTATTACGAGCATGAATAAGATGCTGGGTAATATGAAAATGGTACTTAACTGGATTGATCCTGCATTGGCTATTCGCTTGAAGGATAGTGACCATTGGGATCGCCTTGAACGTTTATTATCAATTGAGATGTTAGGCTGCTATCGTTTTTATCATGGTAAAGCTCATAGCTATGAAAATGGCTTAGCTTACCGTCTACATGTTAAGGCGGCTCATTTATATAAGGCTAAGCATAAATCCCGTCAGGCAAAATTCCCAATTGAATATACAACAGTGATTAGTTACTTTAATTAGAGGCGATAATCACCGCCTCTAATCTATACTCGTCATACTTCAAGCCGCAGCTTTGTTGACTGCGTTCAATCGCGCCAGTCACATACTTATGTATGCTCCTAGCAACTCATTCTCTTGTTGCCTCGCTGCAACTTGAATTATTTAGAGTATAGATAGACTATTTTGCGACATTTTTGGTCACAAACTGCGCATAGGCATCAGCCCATGCTTGGATGAATTCTTTGCTCTTTTGAGCAAAATCACCTTGTTCATCTACCATTCCATCAAACCATTTCAAGAAACATTCAGGCTGATTCAGTGTTGGCATATTCAAAAATGCTAGGCTGTTGCGTAGGTGTTGTTGTGCAATTGCAGTACTGATATTACCGATTGAAACGCCAAGTACGCCAGCGGGTTTACCATTCCATGAATTATCTCCCCATGGACGAGAGCCTTGGTCGATTGCATTTTTTAATACGCCAGGAATTGAACGGTTATATTCAGGAGTGACAAAAATGATGCCATCACACTGACTGATTTGTGATTTAAATTGGGCAACAGGCGCGGGTACATGCTGATCAGCATCTTGGTTGTATAAAGGAAGCCCACTGATATCAATGAACTTAAACGTGAAATGATTAGGGAACAGCTTAATCAAAGCATTTGCGACCTTTTTATTGTATGAATCAGAACGCAAGCTACCAACAACAACACCAATTTGATATTGATTTGACATATTAAAACCCTTTTTCACATTAATGGGAAATACTCGTCATACTTCAAGTTGCAGGAGTGTTGACATCGCTCACTCGCGCCAGTCACAGTGTTTTCTATGCTCCTAGCGTCTCATTCGCTTGCCGTTTAGCTTCATCTTAAATTATTCAGAGTATAAACGTATTTATATCTTAGCGCTTTATGCAGCAATAAGTATGATTTTTATCGTTAAATACTGCATTTAACTTAAGGTTAATAGGGCTGTATCATGATTACTGTATATATGAAAATTTTAATAATTTAAATAAATTAGGTGGTTAGGTGATTTCCTATATTCAGAATGTGAGGCGAACGACAGTATTCATATTTAGACCTTATTCATAGAAGGGTTAATTGATTTCAATCAACATGGATCATACCGACTGGTCGGTATCATTCGATGCATGAATAAAACGACGCCGCACAGAAAAAAAGATCCCATCAAACTTCAAGAGCAATTGTTAAACGCAGCAAGGACTATCGCAGGGAGAGAGGGGATTACTTCATTATCGCTTAATGCGGTCGCTCGTGAAGCTGGCGTCAGCAAAGGTGGATTATTGCATCATTTCCCGAGCAAACAGGAATTGATCTACGCGTTATTTATTCAGTTGCTTCATATTATGGATGTACGTATTAACACCATTATGGCGAGTGATACGAATAGTAATGGCCGATTTTCACGTGCCTATTTGCATTACATTGGTGAATTAAAAGACAGTGATGAAAGTTTTCAACTTGCATTGTTGTCACTTGCTATGCCAACAGAACCGATTTTGCGCCAATGTTGGCGCGATTGGGTTGAAAAACATTTGGCTCAAGGTGATGCGTTCGATAATAGCTATTTAGGCGCATTAGTACGCTATGCTGCGGATGGTTTATGGCTTTCCGCATTGACGGAAGGGCAAACATTATCACAGCAAGAGCGAGATGCCATCGTTGAGCGATTGGCACTGATTTCATTTGAACCCGCTCCAGCCCATCAAAAATAAATAAGACCATTAATAAAAATCACATGAGGCGAAAGTGAAATATAAATTAAATGCCTTCATTTTTTATGATGCTGTGGATGGCACTTTGTCATTGAAAAAAGACGAGGTGGATACACAGTTATCGATTACAGCAAATGCGTTGCTTTATTATTTTATGCAACATCGAGGCATTGTTTCTCGTGATGATATTTTGAAGTCAGTTTGGGATGATAATGGGCTGGTATCATCAAACAGTAATTTAAATCAGTATTTAAGTATTTTAAGAAAGGCATTTCGCCAATATGGCATTGAAAATATTATAGTGACCATCGCTCGTGGGCGCCTAGAACTCAATTCAGAGGTTTCAGTTGAGATACTTGATGAAGATACGTTACTCCCCAATGTTGCAGAACTTGAAGAGTCAATAATATCTCTGCCTGTCGTGAAAACCGCTGTTATGCATGATGCGATAACAGAGCCTATATTAAGCTCCGAGAGAAAAGAGATTTGTTGGTATTTAGCCAGTGGTGTATTCGTTTTATTTGCAATCCTGATTAGCGTGATGACCTACTTTTCTCAGCAATCATCTATACCTATTTTACTCACTCCCTTACAACAGAATGCATGCGATGCTTTATCAAATGAAAGCATGATTAATGAGTCTGTTGCTGTGAATTATCGGCAAAACTTTGACAAGGTAAGAGATAAGCTCAAATTAGTCTGTGCTGATAAAGAGCGCTTTGTTTTCTTCTATGGCGATAAATTGCAAACCAATGGATTGGGAAGGGTATTTTTAGCCCATTGCGCAGTGAATGAAGATAATCCATTTAGCTATTGTGATAATTACTTTTATTATTCGTGGAAGCCATCATGAAAATATCGGGAAAAGGGCTGTGTGGCTTGAGTGCATTACTGTTTGTTTCTGTGGCGGTGTATGCTCAATCGGTAATATTTGCGAATAAAAGTGAAGGCGTTATGTCATGTTCGACAAAAGGGATCATGCGCTTTGAAAATATGACTGATGAAAATGTGAATGCCAATATTCACTTTAGCTTTGGTGCGAATGGAAAAGGCTCGATTGTTGTTGAAGGTTATACCGATTCAAAAGCAGGGTGGTTGTATTTGCAACGCTATGTAAAGTTTAATTATGTTACCAAACGCGTTTCACCCACTGAGCGTCATTATTATGTTAGCCAATGGGAGTCCAGCGCCTCATCAATTGATGAATCACCGAATGTGATATTTGATTACTTTATGCGAGAAATGTCTGATAGCCATGATGGCTTGTTTCTTAATGCACAAAAGTTAAACGATAAAGCTTTACTATTGAGTTCTATTAACTCACCGTTATATATCTGCACTTTGAAGCCCAGTAGCCAATTTGATTAAAATACTCGTCATACTTCAAGCCGCAGCGTCTTTCGTTAAGGTATGGTGACTGCGCTCAATCGCGCCAGTCACATACTTATGTATGCTCCTAGCGACTCATTCTCTTGTCGCCTCGCTGCAACTTGAATTATTTAGAGTATGCTAGCTGCATCTCGAATTATTCAAAATACATATCTTGTTACTCCATCCCAAAAACACTCTGCATACATCTCCCTTATTAGCAGGTGACACCTACCACACTTCTTTGTTGGTAAATTACGCTTGGTTTTCACCTTGCTAATATCTTTTTAACAAACCACATCATTCCACCTCTTTCTCACTTTCAACGATTTTTACCACCAATACACTTACGTGAATTTTTAGATTTAGCGAGACAATTAAATAAAAATGACGGCAATTTAATCCAATTATTGAACTTATATTCTAAATAGTTTTTGTTTCTGGATTTATATTTTGTTTTTGTTTTTGAGGACTATAGTGATTTTGAAGCCAAAGGCTGCGTTCAAAAAATCACCACGCAGGCACCGTTGGCAAAAATGTAAACCGTATAACGGCTTCTTGGAGGAATTAACAATGGGTGATGCATTAGGTCTTATCGAAACTAAAGGTCTGGTGGCTTGTATTGAAGCAGCTGACGCCATGTGTAAAGCAGCGAATGTTGAATTAATCGGCTACGAAAACGTCGGCTCCGGCTTAGTTACCGCTATGGTGAAAGGAGATGTTGGTGCGGTAAAAGCCGCTGTAGATTCAGGCGTTGAATCTGCACAGCGTGTAGGTGAAGTAGTGACCTCATTAGTCATTGCTCGTCCACACAACGATATCAACAAAATCGTGATTAAACATAAGGCATAACTTTTTCCGGAGGAAAAAACATGGGTGACGCATTAGGTCTTATTGAAACGCAGGGGCTGGTGGCTTGCATTGAAGCCGCTGATGCAATGTGTAAAGCCGCAAATGTTGTGTTGATTGGTTATGAAAATGTGGGCTCTGGTTTAGTCACTGCAATGGTGAAAGGTGACGTTGGAGCAGTCAAAGCCGCCGTAGATTCAGGTGTTGAAGCTGCAAAACGTGTCGGCACTGTCGTGACATCTTTGGTTATTGCTCGTCCTCATAGTGATATTCAAAAGATCGTCGCCCAGTACAAAGTCACGGAATAAAACAGGAATTTACTTATGAAAGAAGCGCTTGGTCTTATTGAAACAAAAGGTTTAGTGGCATGTATTGAAGCGGCTGATGCGATGTGCAAAGCGGCGAATGTTGAACTTATTGGTTATGAAAACGTAGGTTCAGGGTTAGTGACAGCGATGGTGAAGGGCGATGTTGGTGCTGTGAACGCTGCGGTTGAGTCGGGTGTTGAAGCCGCAAAACGGATTGGCACAGTCGTCACTTCCCGTGTGATTGCAAGGCCGCATAACGATATCGAAAAAATCGCTGAACAACATAAAGCGTAATAAATTTTTAGTTCATTTTTTGACTCCGATACGGGGGAAGACATGGTTGCATTAGATAAAGATCTGCAATCCAGACAACTGGCAAGAGAGCTAGTTAGAAACGCGAAACAAGCACAGAAAGAGTATGCAACATTTTCGCAGGAAAAAATCGACAGTATTGTTAAACACATTGCGATTGAAGCTTCTCTGCATGCAGAAGAGCTAGCTAAGATGGCAAATGAAGAGACGGGTTTTGGTAAGTGGCAAGATAAAGTCCTCAAAAATACGTTCGCTTCATTGCGTGTCTATGAACACATGAAAGATCTAAAAACCGTTGGCATTATCAATGATGACAAAATTAACAAAGTCATGGATGTTGGTGTACCGTTAGGGGTGATCACGGCACTTGTGCCATCAACCAACCCAACGTCAACCATCATTTATAAAACGTTAATTGCCCTGAAAGCCGGAAACGCCATTGTCTTCTCCCCACACCCCAATGCCAAAGCGTGTAGTTTCCGTACCTTAGAAATCGTCAAAAAAGCTGCTCTAGAGGCAGGGGCACCTGAAGGAATTGTCGACGGCGTTAGCATGCTGACTTTAGAGGCAACCAAAGAGTTAATGCATAGCAAAGACGTGTCACTGATCCTAGCGACTGGAGGTGAAGGCATGGTGCGTGCCGCTTATGCATCAGGCACACCGACTATCAGTGGTGGCCCTGGTAATGGTCCTGCTTTTATTGAACGCAGTGCAGATATCAAAAAAGCGGTTAGTGACATTATCACCAGCAAAACATTTGATAATGGGGTGATTTGTGCTTCTGAACAATCAATCATTGTTGAACGTTGCATTTATAACGAAGTACATCGTGAATTGTTAGCGCAAGGCGCTTACTTCATGAATGAAGATGAAGCCAAGCGTATGGCTTCCATGCTGTTACGCAGCAATGGCACCATCAACCCAGAAGTTGTTGGTAAAGATGCGATTTACCTAAGCCAACGCGCAGGTTTTAGTGTGCCTGCCAATACACGAGTCTTGATTGCGCTACAAGATACCGTCTCACCTAAAAACCCGTATTCACGTGAAAAACTGTGTCCAATTTTAGGGATGTATATCGAAGAGGATTGGAAGTCTGCTTGTCACCGTGTGGTTGATTTGCTGACTAATGAAGGTTTAGGCCACACATTAGTGATCCACACTCAGAATGAAGATGTTATCCGTCAGTTTTCACTCGAAAAACCTGTCAATCGTATCTTGATTAATACCCCAGCCGCACTAGGCGGTATCGGTGCAACAACCAATATTACACCTGCATTAACCTTGGGATGTGGTGCCGTTGGTGGTGGTTCTAGCTCAGATAACGTTGGTCCAATGAATTTGCTGAATATTCGTAAAGTCGGTTATGGGGTTCGGTCTATTGATGAGCTAAGACAGCCGGCTTCACCTGTCTGTGCTAGCCAATCATCAGTTAGCATTTTTGAAGATGATCGCTTCCGTCATGCTTCTGAGCAACCTGTGAATACAACCGCTTCAACGACTATTGATGATCGTTTTGGCGGCGCGTTAAGTGTAGCGGTTGTGGCAGGAGCAGCAGCAACACAAGGGGAGATCACCGAAGAGAATGTTGAACGAATTATCAAGGCAGTTCTCGGACGCCTAAATAAGTAATTCATTGAAATAAGGCGGAATAAACCATGATCCTCGCAAAGGTAATCGGACATGTTGTAGCAACTCAGAAATGCCAAGAGCTGAGTGGTAGTAATTTATTAATGGTAACAGCGCTTGGTGATGATCTTGAGCCGTTGAAAGACAAAACCTATGTCGCAGTAGACAGCGTTGGCGCTGGCATTAACGACATTGTGTTAGCTGAAGCTTACTTTGCTTTGAATAAAGATAAGTACAAAGCCATGTCAGTGGTTGCCATTGTTGAGAAGGTTTATCGAGATACTAAGGAGTAAAGACGGATGAATCAGTTTCTGATTAAACCCAGCGTTCAGTTTGGCGAAAACGCGTTGGATTTTATCTCTCAAGTGAATGCCCAACAGGTTTTTGTCGTAACCGATAAAGCGATGGTGAAGTTTGGGATGGCAAATGAAGTCACACGTAGGTTGCAGCAGCGTGGCATTGCTTTTCAGCTTTACGATGATGTTGTGCCTGATCCTGATATTTCAGCCATTGTGGCGGGTATGAAAATAATGGACAGCTATTACCCAGATTTGGTTATCGCATTGGGTGGCGGTTCAGTGATTGATGCAGCTAAAGCCGTCATTTACTCCTTATGGCACACCCGTAAAGACCATCACAGAGAAAAACCTCAGTTCATTGCCATACCGACTACCAGTGGTACGGGTTCAGAGGTGACTGCGTTCTCAGTGATCAAATCACAATCAGAAAAATTGGTTTTGGTTGATGAATTCATGTTGCCAGATGTGGCTATCTTAGATCCCGTATTAGTGAAATCAGTGCCTCCTACCATTACCGCAGACACGGGTATGGATGTGTTATGTCATGCGCTCGAAGCCTATGTGTCACGTACTGCATCAGATTTTTCGGATGCGCTAGCAGAAAAAGCGGTTGAGTTAGTTTTTGGCCATTTGATTGATTGTTATCGCCAAGGTGACAACTTGCTGGCTCGTGAAAAAATGCATAACGCATCTTGTATTGCAGGAATGGCATTCACGAATGCTTCACTCGGTATTACTCACAGCTTAGCGCATGCATTGGGTGGAGTATTTAAAATTCCACATGGGCGAGCCAACGCATTATTGATGGCTCACGTGGTTGCATTTAACGCAGATCTACAGGGTGACTGTAATAACACCGCAGCTCAGCGCTATGCGCGATTGGCAACACAATTAAGTTTACCTGCGACCACGATACGTGAAGGCGTTGAAAGCCTGATTGTCGCTATCAATGTGCTGAAAGACGAAATGAATATGCCAAAAGACATTCATTCAACGGGTGTCAATGAGTTTGATTTTAATACTCGTTTAGGGGAAATGGTTGAGCAGGCTCTGCGTGATGGTTGTACGCCAACTAATCCACGAAATGTCGATGAGAATCAACTTGAAGCGTTATATCGGCAATCATTTTCAGCCTATTAATATCTTTACATGATGAACAACAACGTAAAAAAGAACATCTGACGAGGATCTCATGAACAAATATGCTTTGACCCCGCGCGTAAAAATGCTGGCTGAACGTTTAACTGCCCGCAATAGCTCAATTATTACAGAACGAGCCAATATTCTTGAAGCACTGGGAAGTCAATTTACTGGTGCTCCGCAGGCGACAAAACCTGCACAACGTTTCTATGAATTTAGCCGCCATTTTCCTGTGTTTATTGCGCAGGATGAGCTGCTGATTGGTAGCCAATCATCCACACCACGAGGTGCTATTTTTCACACTGAGACTGAAATTCACAGCCCAAGTATTTATCAATTTTTAAGCTCAAGCCATGGTGTTGCTGCACCTGATTATTTAGTTGTTCTAAATAGTGGTTTCTTGGCGATAAAAACACAACTAGAAGATCGTGTGAGAAGTATTGGTAGTGCCGTCAGCCGTAATAGTATGGATGAGGCAAATAATTGCCGCTCCGCGATTTATGCCTGTGATGCTGCTTTGAATTTTGCGCAATCATTAGCAGCAAAAGCAGAAAGTATGGCGGCAGCGGAAGCCAACCAATATCGTCGAGCTGAGTTATTGGATAGTGCGGCTATTCTGCGCAATGTTCCTGCAAAACCAGCGCAAACTTTTAAAGAAGCATGCCAAGCATTTTATCTTTTACAACTGATTTTGCATTTGGAAAATGGCAGTTATGCAGTCAATCCAATGGGCTTTGATAAAGCTGTGTATCCATTCTATCAACGTGACATTGAACAAGGTCGTTTAACACCAGCACAAGCGTACGAAATCGTTGAAAGTTTATGGCTGAAACTGGCTGAATTATCAGAAGTTCGCGCAACCAAAGCGATTGATGGTTACCCAATGTTTGATGCATTAACACAAGGCATGTATCTCAATGATCCACGCGTGTGCATTAACGAGCTCTCAGCCATGTTGTTATCAGCACACGAAAATCTTTCATCTCTTAACAGTGGCTTAAAAGTTCGTTTGTATAGCGGTCAAGCGAGCAACCAGCCTCAGTATGCGGCACCACAAGCAAACTTTATTGCTCCAGTATCTGCTATTGAAACTGAAGTCAAAGTAATGGAAGGCTTAACACCACGCTTACAGCGCTTGCGCAATCGCTATTTAGAGGCTCGTCCAAGCGTTTCTATCTATCGTGCTTTGGCTTTTACGGATGTTGTCAAACACAACCCTGGTTTACCACCTATTTTGCTGCGTGCTAAGGCATTCCGTCGTGCTTGCGAAACTGCACCGATTTTGATCCAAAATGAAGAGCTGATTGTGGGGCATCCATGTGGTAAACCTCGCGCAGGTGCATTCTCTCCTGATATCGCATGGCGCTGGGTGGTGGAAGAGCTGGATACCATGAGCACGCGCCCACAAGATCCTTTTATGATCTCTGAAGAAGATAAAAAAGTGATCCGCGAAGAAATTGCCCCGTTCTGGGAAGGTCGCTCGCTGGATGAAATTTGTGAAGCGCAATATCGCGAAGCTGGGGTCTGGGAATTTAGCGGTGAAACCTTTGTGAGTGACTTGTCTTACCATCAAATTAATGGTGGTGGCGATACTTGCCCGGGCTATGATGTATTATTGTTTACCAAGGGAATGAACGGTATTAAAGCCGATGCTCAAGCAAAATTAGCTGAATTGAGTATGGAAAATCCTGAAGATATCGATCGTATCTATTTCTACAAAGCGTCTATTGAAACCTGCGAAGGTGTGGTGGCTTATGCACATCGTATCGCCGAACATGCACGTGAATTAGCATCACAAGAAACAGATGCAAAACGCCGTGAAGAGTTATTAACCATCGCGCAAGTCAACCAAAACGTTCCCGCAAATCCACCAGCAACTTTGCAAGAAGCCTTACAAAGTATTTGGACTATTGAGTCTTTATTTGAAATTGAAGAAAACCAAACTGGTCTGTCATTAGGTCGCCTCGATCAATACTGCTACCCAATGTATGAAAATGACATTAAAACCGGTCGTTTGACTCAAGAGCAAGCGCTCGAAATGATGCAAGCCTTTATTATCAAATGTGCTGAACTAATGTGGATGTCGAGTGAGGCTGGTGCTAAATATTTTGCGGGTTATCAACCGTTTATTAACTTAACGGTTGGTGGGCAAAAACGCTCTGGTGGTGATGCATGTAATGATCTGACTTACTTAATTATGGATGCAGTCCGCTTTGTGAAGGTATATCAGCCTTCTTTAGCCTGCCGCATTCATAACCAATCCCCACAGAAATACATGGAAAAAATCGTTGATGTTGTCAAAGCGGGTATGGGTTTCCCTGCCTGTCACTTTGATGATTCACATATCAAAATGATGCTGCGTAAAGGCTTTGACTTTGAAGATGCACGTGATTATTGCTTGATGGGCTGTGTTGAACCACAAAAATCAGGGCGTATTTATCAGTGGACCTCAACAGGCTATACACAATGGCCTATTGCGATTGAGTTTGTGTTGAATCGCGGTCGTATGGTGCTGTTTGATAGCTACCAAGGCTTAGATACTGGCGATTTACGTGACCTAAAAACGTTTGAAGACTTTGATCGCGCAGTGAAAGCACAGATCTCCCATATTGTTCGCTTATCAGCGGTTGGTACGGTGATCAGTCAACGAGTTCACCGTGATGTGGCGCCAAAGCCGTTGATGTCATTGCTGGTTGAAGGCTGTATGGAAAAAGGTAAGGACGTGGCAGCTGGTGGTGCGATGATCAATCACGGCCCAGGGCTGATTTTCTCAGGTTTAGCCACTTATGTGGATTCAATCGCCGCCATTCGCAAACTGGTGTATGAAGATCATAAATATACGCTAGAACAAATTCGCGATGGTTTACTCGCAAACTTTGAAGGCTATGAAGAGCTGCGTCGTGACTGCTTAAATGCGCCGAAGTATGGTAACGATGACAATTATGTTGACCAATATGCACTCGATATTACCGAGTGGACAGAGCGTGAATGTCGTCAGTATGAAATGCTGTATTCCACATTCAGCCACGGTACCTTATCCATCTCCAATAACACGCCAATTGGTGAATTAACCGCTGCATCAGCCAATGGCCGCTTAGCGTGGATGCCGCTTTCTGATGGGATCAGTCCAACACAAGGTGCTGATAAGCAAGGACCAACTGCGATTATTAAATCAGTCAGTAAGATGAATGTTGAAACTATGAACATCGGTATGGTTCACAACTTTAAGTTCTTAAAAGGGCTGTTAGATACACCAGAAGGCCGCCATGGATTAATCACTTTACTGAGAACAGCATCCATTTTAGGTAATGGTCAGATGCAGTTCAGTTATGTCGACAATGAAATGCTGAAAAAAGCCCAGCAAGAGCCTGAAAAATACCGTGATTTGATTGTCCGTGTCGCGGGATATAGCGCTTACTTTGTTGAATTATGCAAAGAAGTTCAGGACGAAATTATCAGTCGTACGGTGATTGAAAAATTCTAGGTTCTTAAAGGCAGGCACTGAGGTTATGTGTCTGCCAATTGTTTTGATTGAATAACTGGAGGCGTCATGATGGAAACGGCGGCAGAAATTAGAGGGCGGATTTTTAATATCCAAAAATACTCAATCTATGATGGTGATGGCATTCGCACTCTGATTTTCCTAAAAGGCTGTAATATCCGTTGCCCATGGTGTGCGAACCCTGAAGGTTTAAGTAGCCAATTTCAGGTGATGTTTTCTCATGATAAATGTGTCGCTTGCGGTAAATGTGTTGATGTGTGCCCTGCGGGTATTCACTACATGACAACCAATGAGCAGGGTGAACCGGTTCACCGTGTGAAACGAAACATTGATTGTATTGGCTGCCGCAAGTGTGAAGAGGTGTGCATCGCCGATGCGCTCGACATCATGGGGAAAGATGTTTCTATCGATGAAATGATGGAAATCATTATGCAGGATTATGATTTTTATATTTCATCAGGTGGTGGTGTCACTATCGGTGGTGGCGAAATGAGTTTGCAAACCGATTTCGCAGTCGCTCTACTGCGTGAATGCAAAAAAATGATGATCAACACGGCAGTTGAAACTCAAGGAACCACTAGTCTTGCTAATTATGAAAAATTAGCCGAAGTGGTTGATTTATTTTTATTCGATATCAAGCATATCGATACTCATCAGCACAAAATTTTATTTGGTATCGGTAATGAAAACGTGCGTAGAAATCTCGAAAGGCTGATTGAGTTAGGCGCTAATGTTGTTGTCAGAATGCCTCTGGTGCGTGGCTACAATGATTCGTTTGATGCGATTACTGGTGCTATCCATTATGCGATGGAACTCTCTAAACATGGCAACCTCAAGCGCATCGATATTCTTCCTTACCATCAGTTAGGTCGTAGTAAGTACGACAAACTCGACATGATTTATCCCGTTAAACAGGATCCAACTTACAGTGCGGAAGAGTTAAATCAATTGGAAAGCTTTTTTAAGCAATTCGATTTTGACATTCGACTTGTTCGTCACTAACAGGAGAGAAAAATGAAAAGTTTAGGCGTGATTGAAACCAAAGGATTAACGTCTGCGATTAAAGCCGCAGATGCGGCCTGTAAAGCGGCAAGTGTTGAAATTGTTGGTTATCGAAAAATTGGCTCAGGTCTGGTATCGGTGTGTTTTCAAGGTGAAATTAGTGCCGTTCGTACCGCAGTTGACCATGGCATTGAGGTGCTTTCACAAAGCCAACTGTTGATCGGGTCTTTAGTGATTGCACGACCAGAACCTAGTGTGATCAGCAAATTATTATCCGTCAAAAGTAAAAAAAATGAATTGCTGAAAAGCGCGACTAAACCAGAGGTGACACCGTCAACTGAAACAAAACATGCACAGACACCACTTTCAACACCTGCTGCAATAGAAGAGAGTGCGCAAACGAACGAAGAGGTGAAAACGGTGAAAAGTGATGTGCGTAAAGGTAAGAAATCATGATTAATCAGCAGTTAATGGGAAAAATACTTTCTCGATTGGCAGTGGATAGCAGCGTGTTAGCTCAAGAGTCAAACATTGCCATCCCAGTTGGCATTTCAAACCGTCATGTTCATCTTTCTCAGCAAGATGTTGAAACTTTATTTGGTCAAGGTTATCAACTGACGCCATTTAAAGATCTGAAACAGCCGGGGCAATTCGCAGCAAAAGAGTGTGTGATTGTGGTAGGACCAAAAGGCTCCATTAGCAAAGTGCGAGTGTTAGGGCCTACTCGTCCTAAAAGCCAATTGGAAATTTCCAAGGCGGATTGCTTTACGTTAGGTATTAAGGCTCCAGTTCGTGGATCCGGAGATTTAGCGAATTCAGGTAATGCGATCTTAATTGGCCCAGCGGGGCATGTTGAGCTGAATGAACAAGTGATCTGCGCTCAGCGTCATATTCATATGAATATGATTGATGCACGTTTGCTCAATGTGGTGGATGGACAAAAAGTGCATATTCGTACTGAAGGTGAGCGTGGGCTGACTTTTGATGAGGTTGTTATTCGTGTTGATGAGCGGTTTTCTCTTGAATTCCACATTGATACTGATGAAGCCAATGCTGCGGGCTTGCGCAATAACGATAGTGTTTTCATTGCTCGCTGAGGCGATAAACCGATGGACGAAAGACTGATTGAGCGAATTGTGTCACAGGTACTGAGGCAATTAAGAAAGCGAGTATTGGTTTTGATTACGCCAGCTCTGGCATATGAACAAGTGGTGTATCAGCGTTTAAAACAGCTTTCTACGGTATCTTTTTCTGTCTATATGACTGAAGAGCAGGCACAGCAAAACCACTTTGTGGATTGGAAACAGTTGGGTGAAGTAATAGCCGCTCATACATTACCGAGTCATGAGTTAGGGCAGTATGACAGCTTATTTATACCATTTATTGATGCTCAACTTGTTAATGAGATCGCTAGTGGCTTGTCTGTGAGTGAGGCAAGTCAGATCATTTTACCAACGTTGGCACAAAATATACCTGTTTTGGCATTAAAACATCATTGCTGCCCTGAAAGTGAATTAAATCAGGTTTTAGGTTTAAATAAAAATAAACAATACAGTCATCTTATTAAACAGAATATCAATAAAGTAATATCATTGGGTATTCAATTTAATTCATTTAATGAGATTGAAAATAAAATTCAGTTAACCGGTATTAATCATAATATTAAACCTAAAGAAAATAATAATAACCTAAATCGCTATATTACTTTACAAGAAGTAATGAATGATCCCGGAGGATTTTCACTGGATACGCATAAATTAACGGATTCAGCTATTGATTATTTAAAGACTCTCAATAAATAAATTTAATAATTAACATTATATCCTGATAGGAGCATTTCTTATGTCCCCGAAAGCAAAATCATGGCTTTGGATGCTGGCGGTTATTATTTCTGAAACCTCAGCCACATCTACATTAAAAATGTTTGATAATAGTGAAGGAATGACCAAATCATTATTGTTAGCATTAATTGTCGTGTTATATATTATTTGTTATTACTCCCTCTCTCGTGCAGTAAAAAGTATTCCTGTTGGTCTTGCTTATGCAACATGGTCAGGAACTGGAATATTAATGGTTTCCACTCTTGGGATGCTGTTTTATGGTCAGCATCCCGATACCGCAGCGATGATCGGTATGGCAGTGATTGCCAGCGGGATTGTGATTATGAATTTGTTCTCAAAAATGGGCGCAGAAGCAGAAGAAGAGCCTACAGAGCCAGTAGAGGGAACGTCCTCAGCGGCAATTTCATCGATTAAAAACAAAGTCGCACATTAATTAAGGGGAACATTATGTTTACTGGATTTTTATGGTTGGCATTATCGATTGGTTCTGAAATTACAGGAACGTCGATGATTAAAAAAACCAATAGCTTTAGCAAATTAGCGCCGTCAATTTTAGTTATCATTGCCTATTGCTTATGTTATTTTGCATTAACCCGAGCAATGGGTTATATCCCTGTTGGTGTTGCATATTCGTTGTGGTGTGGTTTTGGCATCGTTGGTGTGACACTCGTTTCGATGATTTTGTACAAGCAAAAACCGGATTTCCCTGCTGTATTTGCGATGGGACTCATTATCTCTGGTGGTATTATTATGAATACCTTTTCTAATATGTAGCATTCATTATTGTGATAGTCTGAATCGCCTTGCATGAGGCGATTTTTATGACGGTTTGACAATATAAAATGCACGTTTGGCAATAAAAGTTATATTCAATTTTGTGCTAGTTTAGATAATAAGAAAAATGATGAATAGAGACTAGAGTATGCAACTAATTGAATGGGATGACTTCACTCGTGTGGAAATGCGTGTCGGCACGATCATTAAAGCAGAAGTGAATAGCAAAGCCAAAAAACCTGCTTATGTGATGGAAGTTGACTTAGGGGAGCTAGGCATTAAGCGCTCAAGTGCACAGATCACAGTAAATTATACCCCTGAACAGCTTATTGGTAAGCGCGTGCTATGCGTCTGTAACTTTGAAGTTAAACGTATTGCAGGAATCAAATCAGAGGTACTGATCACAGGCGCACCAGATGAAAAAGGGGCGATTGTGCTCGCAGAATTCAACTTGCCACTACCTAATGGAGCGCTACTCGCTTAAACTTTAATTTTTAAAACCGTTATACTTCTCTTATTCGCTGTGAATAGGAGCCATCCATTGTTATTACCTGAACTGCATTATCGACAATACTCTGAAGATGTGATTTCCCATCAACATGATGGGCAGTGGCAGATTGTGTTTGCATTATCAGGGTCAATGGAAATCAATATGCATCGGCAGCACTTTCTATTAGATGCAGGGAGTGGGGTGGTTATCGCGCCTGGGGTGACACATGCCTTTAGTGGCCAACAGGGTAATCAAAATTATGTGTTGGAAATGCCTACTACCTCACAATGGAGCGTTGATGAAAAGCTGACTCAGTTTTCGTTGACGCCTGCGGCGATTGGTTTACTCAATTGGCTGCAACGTTTTCCTCAGCCACCCGAACAAAACTTTATGTTAGCACGATTGCTGCTGGCACAGTTGAAGCCTGAAAACCAATGGATTGACGCGGTCAACCAATGGGTGGATGCACGATTACATTTACCGATTAGTTGTCAAGATATGGCGAATGCATTTTGTATGTCGGTAAGCACATTGCAACGTAAACTTAAGGCAGAAATACAATTAACGGCAATGCAATTTATCTTACAAAAACGTATGGAAACGGCGAGCCGTTTATTGATGACAATGGCGTCGATTGAACAGGTTGCATTATCAGTAGGTTATGAATCCCATTCCGCGTTCAGCCAAGCTTTTCGGTTATTCTATGGTAAAACTCCGATGGAGTACCGTTCTACAAAACCTATAAAATAGGCTGCACTTTTGGCAGCCAGCTCTCTAAATCATTACACAAGGCGTAATCCTTCAAATGGATTCCAGCCATCTAGCCCTTTGGTTTCTTTTAAATAGTAAGCATAGTTGGCAATTGATGCCCAAACTGCGGAAATACCGACGCCTAAACCTGTAAATACGCCCTGTGGCATGGAATAACCTGTCATTGCATCAATAATAGATAGCACGAGTGCAAATGCGATTGTGATACCAAACATGACTAAGCCTTTTTTCCATAAACCTAAAATCAGGAAATAAATGATACCGAAGAAAAAAGCAAAAAAGTTCATACCAATCAGAATTCTTCCGCGAAAAGATTCTGCTTTGAGTGCCGCTTTCGCTTCTGCGGTGCTTGGTGCTCCATATTGTTCAAAGAAAGCAAAGCGTTTTTGCCATTTTTCAGAGTATTGTTTGTTTTCCATGGTGATCCCTATCACATTGAGTCAATATAATAACGCAAGCCTACAATGGTATTAATTATTTATCTATCGTAATAAGATGAAATAATTCAAATGATAAAAATAAGAGATTATTCCTATTATCCTTATGTTAAATAAGTATTCTTACAATAGGAGAATCACTTGTATAAGTGATTCAGACTGCTGACAAACGTATTTTGTTTGTGGTCGTTAAGGTTTTTGAAATAAACTAGGAAAATCAATTTATTGATTTTCGGCTGATAACACGAAGTGGGAAAAACCACGCTTTTATCCCACTTCGTCAACAACCTCAACCACTTGTATAAGTGATTTTCAGCCGTTGATTTAAATGTGTTACTAATTCATTGTTATTCAGGTTATATAGCGTCCAGCTATTAACTTAACAAAAAAGCCAGTCATATGACTGGCAAAAATATGAGGGAAATACTAAGTGACGCCAAAGATTATTTAGAAAACAAAGTAGTTTCTGCTTGTAATTGCATTTTGCTATAGCCTTTATTTGGAATAGGGTAATACTCAGGATCTTCATCTAAAAATTGAGCCAATTGATCCGTAATATCTTCTAAGAACCAATGCATTGGTGTTTTTAGAGCGACTGAGATGCGAAATAAATGCAGCAAATCGACTTTGTTCTTACCTCTTTCATAACGTGAAATCTGCTGTTGGCTGACACCAAGTATTGTCGCCAATTGGGAGCCTGTGTAACCCAACTCTTTGCGTTTTCTTAAGATCCGTTGACCAATCAGATAATGCATCTTTTCACTATTATTTTGAATATACATAATGACCACCTAATTCATTAAGGTATGGTTAAAATGACAGAGCCAGCACCAGCAAATGGCCCTGCGCTAACGCGCCCATTGACTTCTAGTTCAGAGCTAATCTGAACTGGGGTGGTGCCATTCTTAGGCACAAAAATTTTGACGCCTGTTTGTCCTGCAATATTATTGTTTAGGTATAAATTGGCTTTTAGGCTGTTATCCTTACGAAGTGGCACCTTGCCGCTATCTGCTCCTGAGGCGATAACTAATACCGTCATCTCTTGGTTACAGGTGACATTGAAAGATGTGGATTTCCTTGCTTTTGGTAGGCTAACTTCATCAATATCGCCGTAATTAATATTGATACTGGACTCAACAATGCGGCATGCTCCTACAGGAGGTGGTGCGATACCACATAGTGAGCCGGGTAGAAGATAACCTGAAGTTTCTACTAGGCCCGAGTTGATGCTTTGATAGAAAAGCCCTACACACTCTTGGTTTTTCGATAGTGCGTCCCCGGTATGTTGAGCAGTACCTCCTAAGGGGAAGCTGTTATATTGCATAACCCTTGCTCGGACTTCTCTCATGGTTTTTAAACCCGTTACATTGGCGAGAGTTTTTGTTACTCGACCCGGCTGACCATTCGCGTTGTGTTTATGGTTAATATTGATGTAGCAGGCAGACCAATTAGCACATGGGCTTGGCGTATAAGGATCTTCTTCATCCCAACGCTCAATCACATAGGTATAAGTGGCGTTAGCAGGGTTTCCTGTCGACTCTGTAATATAAGAAAAAATTGCCGCAGAAGCAGAAAATGAGCTAGCTGCTATACTGGCGGTGAAAAAATAGGATAACCATTTCATATTAGTGCGCAGCCTCTGAGTTATTCGTAGTCTAGTTTGAATGTGGCGATGGCATTAAAAGGGCCTCGTTTGATCTCTCTTTTATTGATCGCGTCAGGTTCGCCTTTCAGATAAGCCTTAAACTTCAAGGCAGTCGTACCATTTTGTAGCGCTAGCTTTTCACCTTGAGTATTGACGGGTAGAAACGTGCCATCCGCATCTTCAATACCAATCGCAAATCCACTCGCATTACTGCTTGGTTGTAATGCAAGGTAACCGGGTAGAGCCATATTGGTTGTACCAGAAAAGGTGACATTGACGGATTTGCCTACACTGGTATCGCATTCGGATAAATTGATCGTAAACGCTTCGCTGACTGTCCGGCCGTAGGCATATAAGTTTTTATCGGGAACATTACCGAAATCTAAACGGACTGATTCATCGCCAGGTTTGATGATGCAAGGCTCCTCCACTAAGATCCCATGGAAATATAAGTTATCAGGTATCGCAAAGGTGTAACCTGCATAAGGGAGTATGAGCATCAATGCCAGTGTCTTTATGCTGTTGTTCATCATTGGTACTCCGCTAACAGTGTCGCTGTCACTGAAAATGGCCCTTCAGTGAGCGTAGAGCCCGGTCGTTTAATCGGAACCGCTTTGATCGCTGGTGGCGTTGTCGGCGTGATAGTTATCGGTTTGTTGATCTCAAAAGGCTTACCACCTTGGGTGATGCGGATTGCTAAGTTATTCACATTGGTCTGCAATGCCGCACTATCAAAATTGCTTTGTGGCCCTGAAACCGAAAGTTTAAGCACCCAGCCTTTTGAGTTTTGTGCGCATACCAATTTATAGTCGACATCTTGTGTGTAATTAATGCCATCAAGACGGTGAATACCAACGTTTTTACCAAAAAAAACGTCAATTACATCATCGTCTTGGATGGTGCAGGCCGGTGGCTCAAGCAAAATACCGTATAACTTCATATTGGAAGCGAATGAGCTACTAACGACTAAGGTCAGTAAAAGGCCAATTACCAGGCTGTATTGTTTGTTCAGCTGAAGCATAGGGATCCCTCTCACTGATATTCAATTAATAGAGTGGCGATTGACTCAAAGTAGCCACCTTTAAGGTTTGCAGTCAGATCACGTACTGGCACTACTGAAAACTGGGGGGCATTGGGGTAGATGAAATCCACTGTTTTCCCAACGGGTAGCTTGCTATTGTTGTAGAGAACGGCAATGCCAAGCCCATCAATGTTGGTTGAGAGCGATTGGTTATCAAAACCCGCTTTAGTACCTTGTACTGACATTTTCATGGCGTTTTTTGCTGATTCAGGCATTTTGTTACATTGCACTTTGTACTGAACGTCTTTTTTATAGGCTGAGCCATCAATACGGGAGCTCATGACTTCGCCAAAATTGACTTCGATAAGATTGCCATCATTGATAATGCAAGGTGGAGGTGCAATCACCGTACCAGTAATGTTGACGTAGACAATACCGGGCACTGCACGTGGTTGAGCGATTGGATTGATCCGTGATTGAGGCAAATCTGCATAGGCAGTGGATATCCCAAAAAGTGCGCCTACGCACAGTAGCCATATATAAGGCTTAATGTTTAAATCAGTCATAATTCACCCTAAAATCCATTACGGCTCTGAAATATCCCTCACTCAATTTTTCAGGAGTGCGAACTGGGGTGACGTAATAGGTCAATTGCCCTTGAGGGAATTCAAGAAATTGTGGGCGGCCACGGCTGCCTAAACGGATCGTGTTCTTCTGTTGATCGGTAATTTTCAGTGCCAGCCCACTAATACCGCTGACCGACAACATTTCAGGGAAATGGGTATCGGCAGGGGCAACAAATGACACAGTAACAATAGGTTGCATTTCGCTCCATGTGGGGGTGTCGGTTCGTTGATCGTAGAGAACACCTTGTGATCGAATGCAGTCACGAAATAGCAGAGTGAAAGGCACTGGCTCTGCCTGATTGCCCGGTTTACGTAAACGATAAGCCGAAACATCACCCAGAGAAATCTCTTGCCATGCAGAAGCCATATCTAATGTGCAGGGCGCCTCAGTTAAGGTGCCACTTACATGTATTTCGCCATGCAGCCCCTCGACTTGCCAATTATCGCTATCGGCGGCCAATATTGGGGGAGCTACACACAATATGGCGCTACAAAATAAGCGTGCCTTTTTCATGCTAATTCACCATTAATTATCGGAAGAAGAGGCAACGGTACAGTTAGTGCCACTGCATTTGAATGTCAGCTTCGGCCGACCACCGTAATCATTGATATAGGTGAGCACTGGTGCAGACCCTAGGGTATTCGCACTGCCGCGCAGAGTGGCATTTCCCTTTGGTGAAATCATGACAGGCTCAAAATTGTTGACCGTGTCACTCTTCAGATCTTTAGCTGCATCAACAATCGTCACAAAATAAGCGGTTGGGTTATACACTTGGTAACTATCCCCTACGCGCTGTAGGGTAATTTTTTCCTGCCATGGATTATCGAGATCGCTTCGTGAGGCATAGAGCGCTTTTGGGCGGTAGAACAACTTAATACGGGTCTGTAGCGCAATTTGCAGCACATTAGGTTGACTACTTTTAGGTGGAATTTCACGTAAATTAAAGTAGAACACGCTTTCCCTGTCTTGCGGTAACTTAGTGATATCTGGCAAAGATTGAATTTTGACTTGGCTCTTATCACCAGCCTCCACACGTTGTACTGGCGGTAAGACAGTGAGTGGCGATTCGATTTTGGCGCCATTAGCATCTTCGATCCAACCTTGAGCCAAGTAAGGAAGCTCTTTGTTTTGGTTGGTCACATTGAGGCTGATGGTTTTTTCATCACCATTAAAAATGACACGAGTTCTATCTAAAGCGATGGCTGCATTTGCTTCACTACAAAGAACGGCAGTTAATGTCATTGTGGTGGTAAAAAGTGCGATATTATTCATTTTCATAGGTATTAACTCTTTTTATTAAGCTTTATCTCTACAGTGATGCATCGTCAGGTGAATACTGAATATTGGGTGGTGTCAGTAACCAACGCTCACGGGGAATGATGCTTGGTACGGGGGCAACGGGTGGTTGAACACTCTTGGTTGCAGGTACCGCAGCAACATCCACAGGCGTTGCACTTGGGTTCATATCACAAGGCAGTAACAGTGAATTAAATTCGACGCTTTCAATATTTTGAGGGATCTGGATACGACATTGTGTCTGCCCATTCCAACTCACATCCAATATTTCGTTTGGATTGATACCTGAAAGGTAGACAGAACCATTATCATTAACGATGCCAACCTCATGTTTCTTAGCATTAAGGATTGAGGAGCCAAATGGTGGATAGCTACCATCAGCAAGCGTCAAACGAACCATGGTTTTTAGGCCAGAAAGCACGTCAAATTTTCGATAGGCGATAGCTCCTTCAGTGACGGTGAATTGTTGTACAGATTTCACCGCTTCAACGTTGTCTGGCAGTTTGTTCAAATCGACACTGGTACTCATACGGTAATAATCATTGATATCTGCAATAACGGCCTTACCGAATCGGTTAGTGCGTGTGTTGGCTCCAAAGCCTTTGATTGGAACATTAGCGACATTATCGGTATCCACCATGACTCGGCTTGCACCAGGTAAGTTAATGCGATGCAGTGCTGCGCCATAACCGGTTAATGTTGCACCGCCTTGTAATGAAAGTGCTGCGGAAGAGTAATCGCCTGAGACATAGCTGGCGTTTCCTGTCACGGTGGCAGCATCACCATAATGAATGTAGTAACCATTCGCGGTGGCTTTACCGCGTGAACTTAAACCTGTACCAAGGCGATAGCTGTTTCTGTCATCAAGGCGATCGTAATAACTGACAGAGTGGGAGTTGCCTGTTCTATTAATCATGCTGTTATAGCTAACGGTTGCGGCATCGCCCATGGGCATGGAAACGTTGAGGTATAAACCATCATCGTTCTTTCTGCCTTCATATTGGTTACGGAACGCATTCAAACTAACGTTAATATTTTTGAATTTACCGAGATCAAAATATTTAGAAAGCGCAAGGTTGTAGCGCTTGGTATTTGGCCTATTCCAATAAGTTTCATGGCTATAATCAAAGTAAGCGCTCAGACCAAGTGCAACAAATTGCTTATTCAGCATGATGGTATAAAGCTCTTTGGTATTGTCTTGTGCGGAATCACGATAGCGTCGATCGAGATATTGGTTCATATTCATGAAATCGCGTTCAGAGAATCGATACCCTGCGAACGTCACTTGGCTATCATATTGTTCAAAGCGTTTTGAATAGCTAAGGCGGTATGAGCCACCTGTATAAGTCTTATTATCAGAAGGTAGTTTGGCTCTAGACTCGGTGATATCAAAGGAAATCGCACCAAACATCATGAGATCGCGCCCCACACCAACAGATAGCGCGTTATAGTCACCTGCACCAAGTAAACCACCATAGAGGGACCAACCATTTGATACACCCCAAGAAAATTCGCCTAATGCGAATCCAGGTCCTTCAGTGCGATGATCCATATTACTTGGGCGACCACCGATTAATTTAAATTGCACACGTCCGGGGCGGGTTAAATATGGAATGGTTGCGGTGTCCATTTGGAACTCTTGGACTGCGCCATCTTGTTCTTCAACGCGTACATCAAGTTTACCATTTACGGCATCATTTAAATCTTGAATACGAAAAGGGCCGGGAGCGACTTGAGTTTCATAAATAACGCGTCCCATCTGACTGATCGTAACTTTGGCGTTAGTTTTGGCAACACCGCTGACTTCTGGTGCATAACCACGCAAATTCGGCGCTAACATATTATCTTCAGAGACTAAACTCGCACCAAGAAAACGGAATGAATCAAAAATACCTGAGCGCAGGTATTCTTCACCGAGGGTTAATTTTGCACTCAGCTCAGAGATCGCCCGATAGGCATAATATTGGCTCCAATCCCAGCTACGCTCCGTAGATTGCCCGCTGGTATCGTTATAGTTTGCCTGCCAATTTGCACGGAAACGCCATGCGCCAAGGTTAAAACCCATTACACCATTACCTGTCACTTGTTGGTTGGTATTCGAATTTTTATGGTCGGTAACTTGGGCATTAATATTGTAATCAAATAGCGCCCCTGAAACTCCATTATCCCAACGTGAAGGCGGATCCCAGTTATCAGCAGTGTATTCGAGATAGGCTTGTGGAATGGTGATACTAATGGTTTCTGTAGCAAGAGAACCTTGTGCTGACATTCCTTCAATGGAGTCTAGTTTTAAGCATTGTCCATCATGCCACCATTGTGCTTTTTTTTGCCATTCACTACGTAATGCTAATTGAGAAATAATCTCTGGCGATAAACAAGGAACAGTTGTTTGCTCATTTTGTTCAGAAATAATATAAGGTATATCATAGGTTGATGGCAGCGTATTATTATTTAAGCTGATATAAAATGGGTAAGTACCTGGCATAATATAGCCAGCTTGAGTAAATTCGCTTAAATCGATATTTTCACGATCTTTGAGATCGAGAATATCGGTATTAAATTCAATATTCTCATGAGCTAAAACAGACTGAGTCTGTGCGATCGCAATAATTACCATTAATGCAATTGGATTAAAATAATGACGCGTTGAGTCAGCTAAGACTTTATTTTTTTTTGTTAATAACGGAGCCATAATAGTCCCTTCGCGATAACTCAGTAATAATCCATTTTGAAACGGACGGTGGTTTGATAATTTCCTGATTCAAGTCGCTGATTATTTGTGACTAAACGCATGCCATAATTTAGCGTCATTGAACCTGACTCAATGCTACGAGCAGGCAGTGGTTTTCCAGGAACTGCATGATTTCCTTGTTCATCTGTAATTTTTAATGAAACTCCTTTTGCGTGACCGAATAAACGGAAATTATCGCCATCATGTGAACCATCAAAAGTAATTTCAAACGACTGCCAGTCAGGTTTACCCGGTGTTAATGGTGTCAGGACGCAATTAATCAAACGAATAGAAAATGGGCGAATAGGGCCTTGTTTATCATGTATCATTTGACTGATGGGGATAGTCTTCAATTCAATAGATTGATTACGGCTTCCAGCATCAATTGCACAAGGGCTATCAATAATTGAGCCTTCAACTGTGACATGCCCATCACCCTGCATTGTTCGGTATGTTTGAACATTCGCACTAGCAGGGATGGCTATTATTCCTGAAACCACCATGGCTAAAATGCCAAAGTGATTCATAGATGTACTCCGTTTTAAATAATTACCTATATGTTCGCCATATATGTCTGCGATAAAATAAGGCCTATACTTCCCTGTTTAGGCCTTCTACTATTATTGATAATTTAAAGCGAAGGTTGCGATAGCTTTGAATTCACCCGGTGTTACTGCATTGGTTTTGTGACCTTGCATATAAGCAGAGAAGTTTAGGTCGTTATTACCATCTCTTAATGTCACAGCATCTGAGGCTGTACCTAATTTGATCTGTTTGCCGCCTGCGTTTGTCAGAACGATGGCGGCATTTTGTGCTTTACCTTCGATAGCTAAAGAGCCATCAACGATATCGCTTGACGCTCCAGTGAAGGTGGTTTGTACTGTTTTTAGTGTTTCCGTGGTACAGTTTTCTAATGCGATTTTAAAATTACGGGAGTTACTACGATTGCCTTCTTTTAATTCTGCAGTAGAAATTTGCCCCATACGCACGATTTGATCTGATGTTTCAGGGGTAATTGAGCAAGGTGCGTCAATAATGGAACCAACAAACGTCACTGTACCGTGTCCTTGGTCTGCCGCATTTGCTGCGCCAGCAGCAATTGAAAGTCCTAAACCTAAAACTAATGCAATTTTATTCAGATTCATTTTATACATTTCCATTAAATAAAAAGACGTTATAAAAATTAAATAAAAACAACGAATTCATTAGCTGTTTTTATTCTTAATTGATTTCTCTAATGTGTTTGAATTTGATGCAGCAAATAGAACTCACTAGCAGTGAAGTTATTTTCTATGAACAAGAAATCGAACAATATGCACCAAACTGTCCAGTTAAGTTTTTAACTTTATGAAAATACCTTTATTGAAATAAATGACTTTATTGACACGTAATATCATTATTTTATTGTGTTTTTAATTGGTGTTAAGCGTACTCTAGGAAGGCTTAACTTTTATCCCTCTGTCATTTTAAGAACCCTAAAAAAATAAAATAAAATTAACTGTTTTGTATCAATGCGTTATGGGATGTGATTGATGTGATAACACGGAATTTGACTTAATTCGATAATGGAACAATAATACGGACAGTTTGGTGCAAAGTGTTAATTTTAAATGTAAAAAATGGATATTAGCTGTTGCTTTTGTCGGTTTTACTCACAATAGGTAAAGATAAATAATCAAATTTATCCCAAACTTTTAGTTTTGAGATGAGTTATTTTGACCATTTTTATCGATTAAAAATCAATCGTTAGTTTATTTTTTTTTAAGTTTTGCTATGTTAGATTCATCGCGATTTCATGAAATTACTTTTTAATAGGAAATAAATACTATGAAGCAGAGGAAATTTTTAACTCGATATGAAATAGATGCAATATTGGCTGAAGCCAAAAAAGGGCGTTATTCTGAGCGAGATTACTGTATGTTATTAATGTGCTTTATACATGGTTTTCGTGTTAGCGAATTATGCCGTTTATCGCTGCAAGATATCGATCTTAATTCAAAAGTTATCTATGTGAGGCGTTTAAAAGGTGGATTATCAACTACGCAGCCTTTAGTTGAGAAAGAGTATAATGCATTAAATGAGTGGTTGAATATACGTCGCCATTGGCGAGAAGCTGATTCCCCTTGGATTTTCTTATCACAAAAAAGTGGTGCTATTTCTCGCCAACAAGTTTATGGATTAATTAAAACTTATGGTCGAAGGGCTGGAGTGGCAATTGAAGCACATCCACATATGTTACGTCATTCATGTGGCTATGCACTGGCAGATTTAGGGCGTGATACTCGTTTAATTCAAGACTATTTAGGCCATCGAAATATTTCACATACAGTTATTTATACAGCGAGTAATGTAAAAAGATTTTACCATATTTGGGATATATAATTATTAATAATACTTAAGTTAAAAAGAATTTTCAGCAATTCAATATCGTATCGGTAATATAAAATATATCTTGATATTAAAGGGTGTTTATTTTTTCTGATTATAATATATATTGCGTTACAAATACCATGTTTGAAATATATGGTTACAATTAATCTGCTAATACTCGACCATTTTAAATTGACATATTAATTTGTTGCTTTAAATAAACAAAATAGTTGTAATTGCTGCTTTCATTTGCATTTATTTTCACTAGGGTTAATTATAATTCAACTGGTTTTTTATGATATTTTAAGATTATTCTTGCCTATTTTATTTGAGTACAAGAAATAGAAACGATATTTTGGGGTTTCAAAATGACTTTTACTGGTATATTTTACTCAATTAAGAACTCAAGTAGGCTTCCCCCACTTGAGTGCCTTATTTTATGGCATTAACGGTGAAGGCGTTGGAATGCGATCATCATTGACCACATGGCCAAAACGAGGGCTACCTTGATTCCACTCTTCAATTGCGGCGGTAATGTCTGCTTTTGTGCGGCCAATGAAATTCCACCACATTAAAATCGATTCATTCAGTGGTTCGCCCCCTAATAAAAGAAGATGGCTTCCAGCTGAAAGCTTTACAGTGACTTGGTTTAGGTTATGACCTAAATAAACGAGCTGATTAGTTTGGCTCTGCTGAGCTTCAATAATTGCATTGCCTTCAACAATAAAAATGCCATATTCAAATTCAGGCTGTAAGGATAGCGTTATCTCTTCGTTACCTTTTGTTGTGATATCGAGTCCTATTAACGATGAAAAAGATAAGGTTGGGGCTTTGTGGCTTTCATATTCGCCAACTAATAAGTGCAACTGAGCTGAGCCTACAGACCACTTTGGTAAAGTCGGGTAATGATCAAAACGTGGGGCAATATCTTTAACGGCTTCTGGTAATGCTATCCACAATTGAATCGCATGTAATTTATGGCTTTCTCCATGAGTATCTTCAGAGTGACTAATACCTTTGCCTGCGGTCATCAAATTAACTTGTCCGGGACGGATCACTTGCTCATAGCCTAAACTGTCACGGTGAAGCACTTCACCTTCGATCATCCAAGTGAATGTTTGCAACGCTGTATGTGGGTGTGGCGCGACACGCATTCCTTCTGACTCACCTTTAAATACGGTTGGTCCTGCATGATCGAGAAAACACCAAGCACCAATTAAGCGTCGTTCTTTTGTCGGTAAGACTCGCGCAACAGGTAATCCGCCAACATCTTTAATACGTGCATTGATTTGCTGGAAATTAAGATCGCTCTGATTAGTTGGAATGCTCATATCAACCTCTTGTATTCGTCGTTCTTCAAGTTGCAGTGCTTTTTGTTAAGGTATGATGACTGCATTATTCATTTGTAGGGTGACTGCACTTTATATATTCTCAACAGCGACTACTGGCGAATATCATTATATTCAGGTGTTCTATCAAATATGGCTTTCGCAAAAGGGCAAAGCGGAATAATTTTTCGGTGCTCAGCACGCATTTTTTCGACAACTTTTGCAACTAGTTGTTTGGCAATGCCTTGGCCTTTTAGGCTTTCATCGACAATCGTATGATCAATAATTGCAAGCTCTTCACCTGTGTAGACAAAGGTGATTTCAGCAAGGCGCGTTTGCTTATCGTCAGATAAAATAAAAAAGCTAGTATGGTCAGATTGGATATTTGGCATATAACACTCCCAGTCATGAAAGCGGATTTTTATTTAGCTTAGTGAAGGTTTAACAGAAACACAATTAGGTTTACCTGTTTATTTTTATCAATTTATTTGAATGAGATTATTTTTATAAAATACTGTTGATATTGGTAGGTGTAATCGATTTTTTATATCGAAGAAAAACATTTTTCTATTGAATGATTTTTTTATCTTACTAAGGATACATTATGAGAATAAAAGGTAGTTACTCTAGATTAGATGATATTGACCGCTTAAGACAGTCTAATAAAGCAACGATAAAGCATGAGTTAAGTATAAATAGTCAATCGCTACCTCAAAGTATTTTTTCCGTGAATAATTCCCCTTCAAAACATCAATTTTCTTATGCATTGGAGAAACTATTACCCTATGAATCTTACTCCTTTTGCGATCATCATAACCATAATGGAATTACTAAAACTAAAAATGAACTTGTCCAATTTCAAAAAGTACTTGTTGATATAACACGGAAAGTATTAATCAATAAAAATATACCAGATAACTCATTGAAAGAAATATCTTCAAAATTGGATAATTTATCCAATGAGAAAAATAGATGTCTTCACCCAGATGAGATAAATAACACACGACAACTTCAGAGTGAATTGATTTATTTTATTTATTCTGAAATGAAAAGTTACGATAAAAAAATATCATTGAATGATGTAAGAGAACTATTTAATAGAGCATCTAAAGAACATTATAATAATAAAGAGTGGAAGGTTATTGAAAAAGAAATAACATATAATCATGATAAGTATTTATCAATATTAACTCCAGCCTCTCAAATGAAGTATAGCAGTGATGGTAAGGATATTTTTTATGCTAATCACTATAATGATAAAGGCGTTAGCTCTAAATCAGGCGATGAAACAAAGCATGCAGTTAATTTGTGGATTTCAGACTTTCAAAATAAAGATAATAAAACACTATTTAAAGGCATTCGTCATGGCGTGATATCTCCTTTTATGCTGCCAAAAGATAGTCATGAACGAAAGGAAGGTGCTATAAATAGAGCTAAGGAAGTCGCTTTAGCGGCACTTTTTTCTCAGCCAGATTTGTATCAAAAAGCATTAAATAATGAAGTTGTCACATTGCGTATGTCGTCAACTTCTTTACTAACCTATATGTTAGATGAAATAAGTATGTTAAAAGATCAAGCTAGTGCTTGGGAGCAGTTAAACGCAAATAACATTCTGACATTGAATGTACCAAATCAACAGGGTGAAATCCAAGAAATAAGAATAAAACTAGATGTTATCATATTAAATTTTGGGGTAAATGAACTGGCGTTTTCAGTTCCTAATTATTTTAATGGCTCGTCGAAAACTAAAACACTCAACAATGATGGTTTATCGAAAATTTTAGGTGAAAATTATCTAAAAAATAATGAAATAGGTGGGTGGGTAAATGAGTATTTATCTAATAATCCTAATGCAAATAATCATAATAAAGTGAGATCACTCTGTCAGCAAATAAAAGAAATATGGAATAAAAAACTGTATAAGAAAGACGGTAATGAACCTTATAAAATGGCTCAACGCATTGCGATGTTGACTTATGAAATAGGTGCTGTCCCTTGTTGGAACTGTAAAAGTGGTAAAGACAGAACTGGAGTATTAGATGCAGAAGTAAAACGCGAAGTGATTAGCTATGATCAAAATCATCGTTTGAATGAAGTAGGGCATAAGCTGACTCGTAAGGAGCAATCGCTATTTCAAAATGTATTATTAAACAGTGGTAACCTTGAAGTTCAACAATACAATACAGGCGTTGTAGGTAGCAAAGTAGCAAAAGATATGCCTAAGTTACTTGCACTATCTTATAAAGAACGTATTGGAAATGAATTTGTTCGTCAGCAAGTGCAAGGGTTATCATCGTTAGTCTAGATTTACCTATCTTATTTAGAGGGGTACACAGGTACTCCTCTGTCTTCTATGACATCATTGTAAATATCCTTTAATTCCTATCTGCAATTACCTTCCCACTGAACAATCGTCATGAGCGAAATTGTTGCGTGTTTGTCACAAAATTATTTCAAAATGTTAATTTAAACCATGAGAAGTGATCTTAATCACAATAAACCCGCCGTTTTTTGCATATAAATCGCTCACATTCATGTCGGTTTTATCAAATGGAGATCATCCTAATGGTATTTTCTACTCGAGATACGCTCTTTTCTTTATTGACGTTAGACGGTATTTCAGGGCACGAATCTTCTATTGCGGTAGTGATGAAAAATCACTTTACAGCCACGGCAAAAGAGGTTTGGCAAGATAGATTAGGTAATGTGGTGGCTCGATATGGCAGTGAAGTACCTGATGCTATGCGTTTGATGGTGTTTGCACATATGGATGAAGTCGGTTTTATGGTACGGAAGATCGAGCCATCAGGTTTTATTCGTTTCGAACGTGTAGGAGGGCCTGCACAAGTGACCATGTCAGGCTCAGTGGTTCGCCTTGCTGGAGAGTTTGGCTCAATACCTGGTTGCATAGGTATTAAATCTTACCATTTTGCGAAAGGTGATGAGAGAACACAATCACCTTCTGTTGATCAGCTATGGATTGATATTGGTGCAAAAGATAAAGCAGATGCTGAGCGAATGGGGGTAAAGGTCGGCACAGCAATAACGCTATATAACCCACCGCAAGAGCTAGGTAATGACATGGTTTGCAGTAAAGCGCTGGATGACCGCCTAGGCTGCACGGCTTTACTTGGCCTAGCAAATGCCATTCATGATCAACACCTTGATATTGCAGTCTATATTGTTGCCTCAGTACAGGAGGAATTTAACATTCGTGGGATCTTACCTGTATTAAGGCGTGTTAAACCTGATCTGGCTATTGGAATTGATATTACCCCTTCTTGTGATACGCCTGATCTCAGTGATTACTCCGATCTTGTTATCAATAATGGCGTAGGGATCACCTGTCTAAACTATCATGGTCGAGGGACTCTTGCGGGGTTAGTGACCCCTGTGCGTTTAATCAAATTATTAGAAAAAACCGCCGCAGATCAGCAAATCCCAGTTCAAAGAGAGGTGGCTCCAGGGGTTATCACCGAAACGGGTTATATTCAAGTTGAGCAAGATGGGATCCCTTGTGCCAGTTTATCTATTCCTTGCCGTTATACACATTCTCCCGCTGAAGTGGCTAGTTTACGTGATCTAAATGACTGTATTCGGCTACTGACTGCATTAGCGACATTATCAGCGCATCAATTTCCTATCGAGTCTGATTCAGACACTGATCAAGAGGTGATTACAAAATGAAAAAAGTCCTCGTTGCATGTGGAACCGGTATGGCGACTTCCACCATGATCGCCCAAAAACTTCAAGACTATTTGGCTTCTGAAGGTATTTCAGTATCAACATCACAATGTTGTTTAAATGAAATTCCACTCAATAGCCGTGGTGTTGATTTGATTATTACAGCAATGAAAACGGACACCGATTACGGTGTGCCTTCACTAAATGGAGCAGCTTTACTCACAGGGATTAATGATGATGCATTAAAACAAAAAATTAAGGCATTGTTATCATAATAGAAATGGGTAGGTGACATTATGTTTGACTATATACTTTCATTAGGCGGTACTGTATTTGTCCCAATCGTCATGATTATTATTGGTTTAATATTTCGCATTCCGTGGCTACAAGCGATTAAAGCAGGTGTAACAGTCGGTATTGGTTTTGTGGGAATGGGATTAGTGATTGTGATGGCAATCGATAGCCTCAGCCCGCCGATCAAAATCATGATAGAGCGCTTTGGTTTGTCACTCCACATACTGGATGTTGGTGCAGGGCCCGCATCTGGGGTGGGATATGCAACCGCCATTGGTGCAGTGATCATCCCAACTATCTTTTTATTGAATATTGCTTTGTTGTTTACGCGACTAACAAAAACAATGAACGTCGATATTTATAATTATTGGCACTATGCAATCACAGGAACTGTGGTGCAAATAGCGACAGGAAGCCTCGTTTATGGTATTGCAGGGGCGATGTGTCACGCCATCTTATCCCTTAAAATGGCAGATTGGACGGCAAAACGAGTGCAAACGATTGTGGGCTTAGAGGGGATTTCGATCCCACAAGGCTATGGTTCCAGCTCAGTTCCCTTATTTGTTCTTCTCGATAAGATCTATGAAAAAATTCCATTCCTGAAAGGGAAAAACATTGATGCACAAGCGATCCAAAAACGCTATGGCATGGTGGGTGATCCTGTGATCATCGGGGTGGTACTGGGGCTGTTATTCGGTCTCGCGGCGGGTGAAGATTTCAAAGGCTGTGCAACCCTTGTGATTACGGTTGCAGCGATCATGGTGCTATTCCCTCGCATGATCCGCTTAATTGTTGAGGGGTTATTACCGATCTCTGAAGGTGCACGTAAATTTTTTCAAAAACATTTCCATGATCGTGAAGTCTTCATTGGGCTAGATTCAGCGGTCACATTAGGTCATCCAACCACGATTGCTGTTGGTTTGATCCTCATTCCTATCATGTTAGTGCTTGCCAGCGTATTACCACTCAACAATGTATTACCACTCGCTGACTTACCTGTTGCCCCTTTCTTTATCTGTATGGCAACAGTGATCCACCGTGGAGACTTATTACGTACATTGATCAGCGGCGTGATAGTGATGAGCTCTGTTTTATTGATTGCCAGCCAATTTGCGCCTTTCTTTACCGAGATGGCACGCAATGGCGGTTTTGAATTTGCCGCAGATGGCACACAGATTAGTGCGTTATCAGTCGGCAATATGTTTGGTTGGTCAATATATGAATTGATGTCATTTGGCTTAATTGGGGTTGTGGTGACCGTCGGAGTGGTTGCCTGTGTGGTTATTTTTCTACGTAATCGTGAATTATCTGAATAAGGAGTGTAGAGATGAGTTGGTTAAAGGAAGTGATTGGAACGGAAAAAGCCGTTATTGCAATGTGTCACTTACGTGCCTTACCGGGCGATCCTGATTTTAATATACAGCAAGGGATGCAATGGGTCATTGATAGAGCTTATGACGATTTGATGGCGTTACAAAATGGTGGTGTTGATGCTGTCATGTTTTCAAATGAATTCAGCTTACCTTATCTTACTAAAGTTAAACCTGAAACAACGGCCGCCATGGCGCGGATCATTGGGCAACTGATGAGTGAAATACGCATACCTTTTGGTGTTAACGTTCTCTGGGATCCCATTGCATCATTAGATTTAGCTATGGCAACAGGGGCTAAATTTATTCGAGAAATTTTTACAGGTGCATATGCAAGTGATTTCGGGGTATGGAATACCAATGTTGGCGAAACTATTCGTCATCAGCATCGTATAGGGGCATCTGAGGTAAAAACATTATTCAATATTGTTCCAGAAGCAGCGGTATATCTGGGGGGACGAGATATTTGTTCGATCGCTAAATCAACCGTTTTTAATAATAAGCCAGATGCCTTATGTGTTTCAGGGCTGACAGCAGGCTCTAAAACAGACAGTACGATTTTAAAACAAGTAAAGGATACGGTGCCGAATACTGTGGTATTTGCCAATACAGGGGTATGTCTAGAAAACGTTGAAGAGCAACTAAGTATTGCTGATGGTTGTGTGACTGCAACAACGTTTAAAAAAGAAGGTATTTTTGCCAACTTTGTCGATCAAACACGTGTGGAGAGGTTTATGGAAAAAGTACGCAGCATTAGGCAATGAAAAGGAGATAAGCAAACAGCTTATCCCCTTAGATGACAATATAGAGCCCCGCAATCTTCGCCAAAAGGTAGGCAGGGCTCTATCAATAAGAGTATACCGAACCCAAAAGGAGTCAATACACAATGATTGATGATGCTAAATGGATCCAAATAAACCAAACAGCAAAAGATTGGCAAGAAGCACTGACGATAGCTTGTGCTCCGTTGATTGAGCATGGTGCCGCTGAGATTGGCTACTTACAAGGCATCATTGAAAACACCAAAAGTTGGGGTCCTTATTATTTGATTGCGCAAGGTATTGCTATGCCGCATGCACGCCCAGAACAAGGTGCCATTTACAACCAAATCACACTGACAACATTAAATCAGCCAGTTGTTTTTGGTCATGAAGATTGTGATCCGGTGTGGTTATTGATTACGGTTTGCGCTACTGATAGCGATGAGCATATTCGATTGATTCAACGTATCAGTGAATTGGTTGATAGTCCTTTATTACTCGATGAGATCCGCACTGCAAAAACAGTAAGTGATGTTTTACCTTTACTAAACTAAAGCTGAGGAAATCCGTTTATGAGTTTGTATAAACCTGATCGGATCCAACAAATGCTACAGTATTTGTGGAAATGCCGAGAACTATCAACGCAACAGGCTGTTGAGTTATTTGGTTGTGCAGAAGCCACAATCCGCCGTGATTTTCAATATATTGCTGAACACTACCCAGGTATGACACGGACACACGGACGTATTGATTTTGATGATAGCACGACAGACAAAGAATCACAGTTTGATGTTAGGCGTTCTTTGAATTGTGCATCTAAACGAGAAATCGCATTGATTGCTCGTCAGTTGATCCACGAAGGAGACTGCTTTTTCCTTGATTCAGGATCGACGTGTTTAGAACTCGCCAAATGTCTCGGCAATATTAAAGTTAAAGTGATCTGCAACGATATAAAAATTGCTAATCAGCTTGGGGCATTTCCAAATGTTGAAAGTTACATTATTGGTGGATTAATTAGACCTGGGTATTTTACGGTAGGTGAAAGTTTGGCTTTGGAAGCCCTGAATGCCTTTGCTGTTGATCGTGTGTTTATGTCTTGTGATGCTTTATCGATTGAGATGGGGATCACCAATGCCACTATGTTCGAAGTTGGGGTAAAGCGTAAACTGATCACTCGCTCGCCAGAAGTTATTTTACTGGCGGATCACACTAAATTTGATATGGTTGAACCCCACGCGGTAGCAACATTATCCTGTATAAAAATAATCGTTAGTGATAGTGGATTACCTAATGAAACTCAGCAACGTTATCGGCAAGCTGGGTGTGAATTAAAATGTACTTATTAGTTGAATAAGCCTGCCTTATTGATTTTAAAGCAGGCTTAACATCGATCAATCAGATCACTTCATTGCCCGCCCAAATCTGCGGATGCAAATGCGCCCAAGGTGCCGCATTTTCGATTTGCCCTGCAAGACTAAACAGCTTGGTCTCAAGCCCAAAACCTGCGGTAAACATAGCACCGATAGGGAGTTGTGTTTGTGGGTCAATACCCGCTGGAACGGACATCGAAGGTAGCCCTGCGATATTGGCAACTGCCGTGAATGGCGATTGATTGAAAACATGCTCAATCCATCCTAAACCATCAACGCTATTTTGTACCTGATTATACTCGCCGATTTTTAGGGGAAGCTCAGCGACCGTCGGACTCATTAAAATATCGTACCGCTCAAAAAAGTGACCAAGTCGACGTGATACTGTATTTCTGGTGGTGATTGCAGCTAAAATATCCATTCCGCTGATATTTTTGCCATATTTATAGGCAGCAAGAGTTGCAAGCTCTAGGTTTTCTTCATTAATGAGTCGTCCCGTGACTGACGCAACATTGTCTATCGATGCGGCTGTATTTAAATTCCAAAACTGCGCGTTTGCATAAACGAAAGCTTCCCAACTCACTCCTATATCAAGTTGTATCGCATCGATGTGATGACCTAGCGTTGACAGCAAGTGTGCCATTTTATCGATAGTGTGAGAGATTGTTGTATTGGTTGTTCGGCCTGTTGGTGGATTAATGATTAATCCAATTTTTAATGAGCTGGGAGGCTGACTCACTGAGCTTAAAAAACTCTGTGCTGGTGGTGCGGTGTAATAAGGTTCCCCAACAGCTGGAAGACTAATAGCATCTAATAGTGCTGCACTATCCCTGACTGTGCGACTGACCCCTAAATGCGCTAGTAAACCACTCCAAACTTCATCTTGCAAAGGACCACTCGAAACTCGCCCTCGTGTAGGTTTTAAACCAAATAAACCGTTTACAGCGGCGGGAACCCGTATGGAGCCTCCGCCATCCGTTGCATGCGCCAAAGGCACCAAGCCAGCTGCAACAGCGGCAGCTGATCCACCCGTTGATCCCCCTGCATTGTAAGTTGTATTCCATGGATTGCGTGTTGGCCCTGTAAAACGCGCTTCTGCGGTAGTACTGATAGCGAACTCAGAGGTGGTAGTTCTTCCTAAGGTGACTAAACCTGCCTGTTTGTAGAGGCTCATCAATGTCGAATCATCATCCATAACCATTCCTTGAGCCAGTTGACTACCTAACTCATATTTTTTCCCTTTCATGGTGATAGCAAGATCTTTAATGAGAAATGGCGCGCCATAGAGTGGTGATGATATGTTTGCATTAGGTTCGACATGTCCATGCCAAGATTCGATAATTGCATTAATATGTGGATTTATTTTGTTGATTGCAGTCAATGAGGCTTGCATGACTTCATCGTAAGTCACTTCTTTTTTTACGATTAGTTGTGCTAAACCAATTCCATCATAAGAAACGAATTCATTTAATTTCATATTAGCTCCAGTGTTGGTCATTAAACCTATACTCGGCACACTTCACGTTGCAGCGTTATTGCCTGCGTTCACTCGCATTAGTCACATACTTATGTATACGCCTAGCAACTCATTCACTTGTCGCCTAGCTGCACCATGAATTATTTAGAGTACATACTTGTCATCGCTGATATGTGGCGGAATTCATTCCCTTTTAAAAAAACAAAGGAAAACCGTTACATTTTATTGTATAGAAAGGATTAATCATTGGTGGTGGCATGGTCACCAATACGAATTTAGGCATATTTAAAAAATCAAAGCGAATAAAAAACACAATTATGTGAAATAACCCATTATTTTCATAAATAATGGGTTATCGATTGCTATTAATTTACATTGTCTATTAATTTTCTAGCGATGTGTCGTTATTTTATGGTGAGATTGTAGATCTCACCTTGTATTTATTCAGATAAAACCTCAGTTATTTTTTGTACTTCTTCCAAAGTAAAACATCAATTAATAAAAATACCAATAAGCTAGCACCTAATACCGGTAAGCCATAACCCAACACAATAGCGAGCATCACAATCAATATTTGCCATGGTATTGATAATGATAACCAGCATGCAGATAGGGTTTGTAATGGATTATCTTGTGGGCGGCTAGGACGGCGTATCCACCACATACGGTATCCAAGCACTAATAATAAGCAAATACCAAAGGAGAACCCGAGCAATAGCAGTCTATTCGCCATTCCAAATAGTTTGCCCATATGAGCATCAACACCCCAACGTGTCAATTTGGCCGCCATTGGAAACTTGTCAAAATAAACATGATCGGTAACGCTATAATTGTGTGGATTAATCGCAATCGAGTCTACTTTTGTTGGCCAGTCACGCTTATTTTCTGTGACCGTCCATGTATTATCGGCTGTTCTAGGTTGACGTATTTCCACATTATCGGCGTTGATCCCATTATGGCGAGCGGTATATAAGACAGTCTCCCAATCTGAATCAGGTTTATTAATACCTGAAATGTTACTTTGCGATTGTGTGCTCCTATGATTGTCTTGTTTATGTTGATGAGCATCATGATGATGACTCGATAATCTGACGGTACTTGAAAGATTCAACTTAGTATTCAACTGTGGCGTTAGCCAATTTAATGAAGCGCGCATAGCGTTTACATTATCACCAGCCCATCGTGACCATGTAAGACCTGTGGCTGATATGAACAGCATTCCTACAAATAATAATAAGCCAAGAGTTATATGCCAATGTCGAGTCAATGCAAAAGAGCTGAGTTTCTTTCGTTGTGAGTGCTTACGTCGATGACTTATCCATAATATGACACCGGTAGTTGCTGAAACCCACAGCCAAGAAGCTGCCAGTTCGCTATAATGTCGCCCAATACTTCCTAAATAGAGCTCTGTATGTAATTTAGTTAGCCATGTATGTATAGGTAAAAAACCAGAAGTAGGTGAGAACAAATAATCTGCTTTAATGGCGAGTGAATAAGGGTCAATAAAAATAGTACGTAATTTATCAGACTGCATATCGGGATACACAAATTGGATATAAGTCGTCTCATCTGACTGAGGAGCAGGGCGTACCTTATGAATAAAGTATTGCTCACCGACATAATGACGAGCAGCTGAAATTTGTTGTGAAAGTGGTTTGCCGTTACCAGAAGGCTGTGTAGTTAGGACATCGCGGTAAATAATATTTTCAAACTGAGCAGAAAGTATGTATAAAAAACCGGTTAATGCCGCAATAAAAATGAAGGGTGCTATAAAGATGCCAATATAAAAATGTAAGCGATGTAATAACGTAATAAGTGAGCGACGATTTAAAGGTTGCATGGTTTACCTCAACACCAGTCAATTGTTGGAAGATTTTATTTTATTTTATGATTTTTATTGTAACAAATTAATTATAACTATAAGTTGTGGGTTTTTGATTAATATGAAAACAACCCTAAGCCCATTAAATATCAGGCTAAAGAATTAGTAATTAAAAAATATATCTAAAATTACCCTATGAAGAATACTCTAATTAGAAGATTATATTTTCAAATAAATTTTATTATTATTACACTAATAACTCATTATTCATAATGCTAAGCTGCCTTGATTACATTTCAACTTTCTATACGTGCTGGAGAAGAAAACGCAAGCAGATGGCTTTTTTCTTTTCTATTCCATAAGTAACGTGACCATGGCAGTGATAATTCATTGGCACTATTGATAATTTGTGGTTCAAATTGTTCGAGTGACTGTGCTTCACTGTGACGAGCAAAAACACTACCTGCATATCGATGTCCAGTATCTGGTGCAATGACTAAACAAGGGGTGTTGGGATTATGTCGAAATAGATACTTTCCAACACAATAGCTGCCACCACTCGATAGACCTGCATAGACAGCATATTTCTTGATTAACTCGATAGCGCCACTGAGACAGCAGTTGAAAGAAAGCCAATCGATAGAATCATAGTTTTCATATTTGACGTTACGAAAATCGATAGCACTTCCAATACCTGCGATGATGATCTCTGGATCATTCACCTCTTGAGCACCAAATGTCACACTGCCAAAAGGTTGTATGCCACAAAGGTTTACCTTAGCGCCTTTTCTACGTAAAAATAACCCTAACGCTCCCGTTGAACATCCAGAACCAATACCACCAACCACAGTCAGTTTTTCAGTGCTAATATCATTCAAAATGATGTTAGCGAATTCTTCGTATCCACCATAATGGATATCATCATGATATTGCTGCATCCAGTAATAATTGGGGTTTTCTTTCAGTAATTGACCCACTTTCTCTACGCGATAACGTTGATCTAATTTCAAACTGCCAGCAGATGGCACCCCTTCAACATAAGCTCCTAATAACTCAATTTGAGTTTTCATTGAAGGCTCTACGGTTTTTGAGGCAATAATGTGGCATTTTAATTGGTATTTATGACAGGCCAGTGCAAGCGCATAAGCATATATTCCACTGGAGCTATCAATAAGAACAGTGTGTTGGTTAATAACGTTCCTATCTAGAAGATTTTTCACTGCATATAGCGTTGAATAGATTTTCATAGACTCAAATCGTGCAAGATAAAAATTATCTTCTAGTTTGACAATTTTTGGCTCTTTAAGCGCTTCAGCAATATGATCGTATATCAAAATATTTCTCCATAACACGGTTGTAACCCATGTGCTTTGATAAAATCAAAAACGAAAGATAATGTATATTTATCTGGCGGTGAGGCATAAAGGTAGCCAAGCAGTGAGCCGGTATGAGCAACGATCATGCCATCAGCAAGGTTGTTTTTAATCTGCTTTTTAAAATAATGATATTGCTGCTTAGGTAAAACACCTTGTGATAAGTCGGCGCTATTTGTTGAACACCCAATAATTTGCATTTTATTGCCAACAGAATATGTTTGCCGCACACAATCTAACAGTTTTTGGTAATTTATTTTTTCATCTTGATAATAAGCGATTAATGTATCCCGAGTTTGCGTTGTATCGACCATTTTATTTTCCAATCCATAGATGCAATAGATTTTTCCATAGGGTTTATAGATATCAATAATCTTTTGTTGTTGACTTAAATATAAACAGGGGACATCAATAAAGACGGAGTCTGAACGCTCTACACCATATAGGCAGGTAGTTATATCGTCTAATGTTAAACGGATCCCAAATATTTTACTGACACACCGCAAGGCCGATATAATATCAGCAGTAGAACTAGACATACCTACACCAATAGTCATGTTACTAGTAAAGTCCCAGTGGCCCGTCAGTTGTTTCATCGCTACCTTTTCAAAAAAGATTGATAATGACTTTGCAACTTTTTCTTTTTTTAGCTTGGCAAGATTGCATTCCTTATCAGGGATAAGTTGTGCATAAGTTGAGTTATTTGATAATGCTGAAATAACTGATATTTCTATATTATCCTTATTAAAAAATGGGCCTTGATACAGTTCTCCTAATGTACCGCAACACTTTGCCATATAATAGGGTGACTCCATTTTTTTCCCCTTTGTCATATTCAAGATTTTTAATGATAGGCGGCATTATTTTCATTTAAGAAAAGAATTCGTTTGCTCTTATTGGATTAGAGATAGCGTTTAGTTTTCTATTTAATGCACAGATACTCTTAATTACTGCTGATACGACTAAGAATATCATGCCAATAATCCGTTATTATTAAATTTACTTGTTATTAGGTTATGAAAAATTTCTGATTTAACATTTTTATTAATTTTTCGTTCTACCTCCGTACTGTGCTGCGGACATGTGGGTTTTCTACAAATATTTGGAGTACCTTCAGATGATGTTAAGAAGATGTTCTTTTAGGCAAGAATAGGTAGTAATCATATTTTATATAAAGTGTAAACGAGAGTTTTTATCATGGTTAAGTAGATTTTAAGGCAGGGAGTTTAATTTTAGGCACCTTGTTTTAGGGGGGGGGAGGGAACTAAAAAATGAAGTTATCTTATTGGGAGTGTCTTAAAGTGATTGTTTTCACTATGAGAATAAAAGTGATTTATATTTATAATTTAAATATTCATTAATTTTTTAAAGTCTAAATAGATTATTTTTCTTCATGAATTTAAATTTAATTTCATATTATGTATTTATGACATTAAAACCATTGCAGTTTAATTTTAAAATCAGAGTTTAAATCTTTTTTATGTGAAATAATTATAATTTTAATCTTTTTGGTTGCCTTTTGTTCTTTTTACTCTTTTTATGGATTTTTCGTGATGTGTTGTGGTGTTGCTTTGCTGTATGTCATTGATAATAATTATTTTATTTTAATTAACATTATTTTTGTAATGTAATAATTATGATCGTTTACTATTTTTGGTTTTTTATGCTGTTTTGGTGTAAGTATGTCAGTCATGGCGACTTTTAATACTATTGAGTAATTCTTTATTCGACTTTTTTCTTTTTAAAAAATATTTAAGTTTTTTGTTTTAACTTTTTGTTTTATTTATTATTTTTGTTTTAACTCTGATTTTTTGTTAAATTTTCCTTTTCATTTTAGTATGTTTTTTGCTCATTTGACGTTAGTTTTTGGGTTAGGTAAATTACGCTCATCCAGAGTATTTTAGGTGTGGCATGTGTTGGTTTTTTTGGATGCATTGAGCTTTTTCCTAATTTATTTTCATTATTTTATGCTGTTAATCCTATTGTGATTAGCTCTATGAGATAAACGTAAATTCAACAGCTGAATTAAGCTTTAGAGACTAATAGGTGTGTTAGAGAATATAGTGTTAAATCAAAAATCACTTATTGATGATAAGAAGGTTTTTACCATAGAAATCGGAAAAGAAATCAGGAGATTAAGAAGGCGAAGAGGGATAACGGGGCAAGAGTTAGCAGCTTATCTCGGTGTTTCTCAACAGCAATTATCCCGTTATGAATGTGGTATCTGTGCAATTAAACTAGATTATTTAATGGTTCTTTTACATTATTTAGAAGTATCAGTCGATTCTTTCTTTAAAAATGTTCTTGTGAATGTTTTTGAAGAAAATAATGAGATTGGCTTTCGTTATTATAATATATTTTTCCCACTTGATGATGATGTGAAATATCAAGGGTTAAATAACGGAGTTTTTTCTTAAGAGTATTTTTTTAAATTTTAATGTGTTTATTTTTTATTGAAAACCTCAGTAAAGGTTAATTGTATTATTTTAATTAAGGAACTTAATTTAATGAAGAAAATTATTTTAGCAACATTAATCTCTGGCGCAATGAGTGCATCGGCTTTAGCAGTTGACGCAGGATCCGGTACTGTGACTTTCACTGGTTCTATTATTTCAGCGCCGTGCTCTATCGCTCCGGGTGAAGAAAACCAAGAAGTACCATTGGGTCAAGTGTCTGATGTGACTCTGACTGCAGGTGGCGCATCCTCTGCTCAACCATTCTCTATCCAATTAGAAGGTTGTAATTTGGAAGGGGATAATATCGTTAAAGTCACTTTTAACGGTACGGAAGCAGTTAATGGCAGCAGCAATACGGGTATGTTGCAAATTACCGGTGAAGCTTCAGGTGCGGCAGTTAAAATCATGAGTACTTCTGGTGCACAAATCAATGTAAACAGCGCTTATCAGCAACAATACGTTAAAGGCGATAACGAGCTGAAATTCACAGCGGCACTGCAAGGTCTTGAAGGGGCAACGGTTGTTCCAGGTGACTTCTCTGCGGTGACTAATTTCACCCTCGCTTACCAATAAGCGACAGTGGTTCACCCTTTGACCTAGGTTGAGGGGTGATTTTCGGTAAAAAAGGGAAGAGATCATGAACGCTATCTCAATCAGTAAGGTATTGCTGCTTAGTCAACTTGTATTTTTGCCCGCGGCACTCGCGGAGCCTTCTTCGTTTTGGGGGCGCGTAAGCATGAATGGCAGCATTGTCAATTCGGCTTGTGCAATTGATACCGGGTCGTATGAGCAAACGGTGGACATGGGACTCTTGCCTATCGGAACAATTCGCCAAGAGGGGCAGGGACCTGTGCGTCCTTTTTCTATTGCGCTTATTGGTTGCACTCTGACCCCGTTCGCGGGTGAGGCTTGGCAAACCTTTTCGGTCACTTTTGATGGTCCCGCAGACGGTGAGTGGTTTTCAGTCTCCGGCGATGCTCGAGGTGTTGCTTTACTGTTGCAAGATGCACAAGGGAAACCGATTTACCCTGGAAAACCCACACCGAAGCAAGCCATTACAGCGGGAAATTCAACCCTACATTACGGATTAAAACTGGTGTCAGATACTCATCCCTTACGTCCAGGAGAGTATCAGAGTGCCTTACGATTTAAGATCGAATATTACTAAAAATGCTTCATTTTTTGCTTTTCTTTTTTCCTGAACTTGACTTTTAGGGATGTTATTTATGTCTTCTGTACGACCTCCATTTTTTCGCCCAACAGGTTTGAGTCTCGCGATTGCTTTATCGCTGTATGGTTTCTTTGTGCCTGTAGTACATGCCGCAGAGGCTTTTGAGTTTAATACCGATGTACTCGATTTAGAAGACAAAACTAACATTGACCTGAACCAATTTTCTCGCGCAGGCTACATTATGCCAGGTACTTACTCTTTCACTCTAAAGGTGAATGACGAGCAACTGCCTGAAGTCTCGGTGCCATTTTATGTGCCAGAGAGTGATCCTGAAGGAAGTATTCCATGTCTTTCACCCGAGGTGGTAAGCCAATTGGGATTGCTGCCTAGTATTCAAAAAGACGCCACATATTGGCATGATGAACAATGTTTATTGGTTGAAAGTATACCGGGCATGCAAGTGCGCGGTGATTTAGCCACCTCTTCCTTGTATGTCAGTATCCCGCAAGCCTATCTGGAGTATACCGCCCCGAACTGGGATCCCCCGTCACGCTGGGACGACGGTATTACCGCCTTGATGCTCGATTACAACGTTAACGGTAACACGAATAACTCGTACAACGGCGGACAGGACAGCTATGCGCTAAATGGTAACGGTGTGGTCGGGGTTAACTTGGGCGCATGGCGTTTTCGTGCCGACTGGCAGGGGCGATTAAACCACGCCACGGGTTCAGGCGATGCAGTCAATAAAGATTTTGATTGGAACCGTTTCTATGCTTACCGCGCGTTACCAACTTTGGCGGCCAAACTGATTATCGGGGAAGATTACCTCGTCTCGAATATGTTTGATTCGTTCCGGTTTATCGGAGCGAGTGTTCGCTCGGATTTGAATATGTTGCCGCCCAATCTGCGCGGCTATGCGCCGGAAGTGACTGGAATTGCGAAAACCAACGCCACGGTGACAGTGAGCCAGCAAGGACGTGTGTTATATGAAACCCAAGTGGCTCCTGGGCCATTCCGGATTCAGGATTTGAGTGATGCAGTCAGTGGGAAATTAGACGTGACCGTCAAGGAGCAAGACGGTTCAACTCAGGAATTTCAGGTGGACACGGCGAGCCTGCCATACCTCACCCGTCCAGGGCAAATCCAATACAAGTTAGCGTTAGGGCAACCGACCAATTACCAACGTCACAGTGAAGGGGACAGTTTTGTTACTGGCGAATTTTCGTGGGGGGTCAATAACGGGTGGTCGCTGTTTGGGGGAAGCCTGAATAGCCAAAACTACAACGCGGTGTCATTGGGCGTTGGGCGTGACTTATTGGCCTTTGGCGCACTGTCCTTTGATGTGACACAGTCCTTTGCACGTTTACCAGGCGAAAGCCGTATCAGTGGGGGCTCTTACCGCATTAACTACTCGAAACGTTTTGAAGCAATCGACAGTACCATTCAGTTTGCGGGCTATCGTTTCTCGGAGCGTGACTTTATGTCGATGACAGATTTCTTGGCGGCGTTAAAAACGGGAATCCGTTACGGGGGTAGCAAAGAGCTGTATACCGTGTCGCTGAATAAAAACTTTGCTGACCTTGGGATGTCGTTGTATTTGAACTACAACCATCAAACGTATTGGGATCAGCCGGACAACGATTACTACAGCATTATGCTGTCGAAGTACATGGACATTGGATCACTCAAAAATGTCAGCATTAACCTGTCTGCAAATCGCAGTATGTATAACGGTGTAAAAGATGACAGTCTGTTCTTATCCACTTCCTTCCCGCTCAGTAGTGGTGCAAATGTGGGCTATTCATTAAACAGCAGTCGCTATGATACCACCAATCGTGCGACCTATTACGACCGCATTGATGACCGGACGACCTATCAGCTCAGCGCCGGAAGTAGTCAAAAAGGCGGTACCGGCAGTGCATTTATTACCCATCAGTCAGATTTGGCGCGTTTAACCGCCAATGCCAGTTATATGCATAACCAGTACAGTGCATTTGGGCTTTCCGTCAGTGGTGGCGTGACGCTGACGGCAGAGGGAGGCGGGTTACACCGCATCAATACCTTAGGTGGAACGCGAATGCTGGTTGACACGGATCGCGTGGCGAATGTGCCGATTAAAGGCTTTGGGGCGCCAATTACCTCGAACGCGTTTGGTAAAGCGGTGGTGGGAGATGTGAACAGTTATTACCGCAGCAAGGCGCAGATAGATTTGAATGCCTTACCGGATAACGTGGATGCGCAGCAATCAGTGGTGCAAGCCACCTTAACGGAAGGCGCGGTGGGCTACCGCCACTTTGCGGTGGTCTCGGGTGAAAAAGCGATGACGGTATTACGTTTGCCGGATGGTAGTCATCCGCCGTTTGGGGCACAAGTGCAAAATGGCAAAGGCCAAAGCACGGGCATCGTGGGGGATGCAGGGAGCGCCTATATCAGCGGTATTAATGCTGAGGACGCGATGACCGTGACGTGGGGTGAGGATAAGGCATGTGAAGTGCGTTTCCCGGCTGCCTTGGGCACCTTGCAAGAGGCTTTATTGTTACCGTGTACGCCAACCGCACGAGCTGACGTGAGTGTCCTTGCTCAGCGCTAAATCATCATATAAAAACGGCCCGAGAATGCTGTATGGGCTACATTCAGATTGAATCATGAGGGGAGAGGGTATTCTTTCCCGTTGGATAAAGGTAAACGACCATGCAATTAAACATCACGTCAAGTGTTGTATCAAGTCTTATCGGTCTTACGGTGTTGAGTAGTACCGCCTATGGAGCGGTGTCGATGGACCGTACCCGAGTCATTTTTGACGGAAGCCAAAAATCGATTTCGCTAAATATCTCGAATAACAATAAACAGTTGCCGTATTTGGCGCAAGGGTGGATTGAAAATGCTGAAGGGCAAAAAATACAGTCACCGTTAGTGGTATTACCGCCGGTGCAGCGCTTAGAGCCTGGTAAATCGAGTCAGGTGAAAATCGAAGCACTGCCGGCGATTAGTACGTTGCCGCAAGACCGTGAATCGCTATTTTATTTTAACTTGCGAGAAATTCCACCGAAAAGTGATAAGCCAAACACCTTGCAAATAGCCTTACAAACACGAGTGAAATTGTTTTATCGCCCGAAGGCAATAATCCCAGAGAAAAATGGCACTCTGTGGCAAGAAAAATTGACTTTAGAAAAACAGGGTGACCAGTACGTGGTTAAGAATCCGACGCCGTATTACGTGACGATTATTAATGCGACTGCCAACGCAAAATCGTCCAATGGCAAGGAGTTTTCGCCGGTTATGGTCTCGCCGTTTGGCCAAGATAAGCTTGGGGTTAATGTCAATACGCTGGGGAACAGCCCCGTTTTAACCTATATCAATGATTTTGGCGGACGTCCGACGTTGACGTTTCGCTGTCAGAGTACAACGTGTGACGTTGTTCCCAACAATAAAAGCGAATAAGGCAGCGTCAGCGCCGGTATTGTGGGGCTGATGTTATCGATAGAAAGGAGTGTCAGATGGCTGACCAACAAAGAAAACTCGAGTTTCGTCTCGACCTGCTCGCCGTGGTGTTGAGTGCTATCGTCAGTGCGCCGAGCCTGGCGGACAATAATGGCAACCTTTATCGTCCCGTTGATAACTGGAACGTGGATGGTCAGCACGGGGTGGTGTATGTCAAAGGATCACTGACGGAAAGCCCGTGTCGCTTGGCGATGACATCGAGCTATCAGATGGTCGAGATGGGCAACATAGATACCGGTACCTTGCAGCACGATGGTAAGGGCTCCCCTATTCCGTTTCAGATTGAGCTGGAAGATTGCTTAGAGACGGCGACTCGGCTTGAAAATGTACAAAGTGGCATGACAGCATGGAGTTCGACGCAGCCTGCAGTAAAAATTCGGTTTGTCGCTCCGACGGTCCCTTTTTATACCGATTTTGCCCGAGTTATGGGGGCGCAGGGATTGGGGTTGGCCGTAACGACACCTAGTGGTGCGTTATTACCGATGGGCAAAAACAGTGAACCACAACTGTTGCCTTCAGGACAAAGTCAGTTGACCTATTACGTGACCCCCGTGAGAACGGGTCAGCTCGTACCGGGTGCGTATTCGGCACTGATAGCCTTTGAAATGTTATACGAGTAGAGGGGGCTATCATGATGACAATACGACGACAGAGAAGTTTATGTCGACCACCAAAAGTGTTGGTAACGAGTTTATTGATGAGCAACCTGATTCTGTTTTCATCGGCCGCTCTGGCGGAAACTTATACCTTAACCGTCAAGGTGACCGTGGTTGAGAAGACCTGTGATATCTACGGGTCTGATGGGATTGGGCAGCCTATCAATGTGACAATGGGTGACTTGATCATTAAAAATATTGACGGTGTCAGCTACGGGCAAACCGAGATTCCGTATCAGCTTCAGTGTGAGGATGGCGACCAAAATCCGGCGTTAAAGCTGAAGTTTGACGGACCGAAAATGAACGGTCAAGCGACCAATGTGCTGGCAACGTCAGATCCCAATCTTGGGTTACGGCTGATGGCGAACAACACTGACCTGAGTTTGGGGATATGGCGTGATTTTAATTACAGTCAGCCACCAGTGCTGAGTGTTATCCCCAAAGGCAGCGGGGAGGGCATTAATGACGGTCAGATGACCGCCTCCGCCACATTAAGTGTGGAGTATCAATGATGATGACTCGACAAATCAGAATATCGGCGATGGCATTATGGCTCAGTAGTCTAGTACCACTGGCAGGTTATGCCGTGGATGTGAATTTTACGGCAAACTTGATTGGTAATCCGCCCTGCGATGTGGCAGGTCCGGATGGACCTGAACAGCCGATCCGCGTGCAGTTTGGCGAGGTGGGGATCACCAAAATTAATGGTGAAAACTACCGGCAAGACTTTACTTTGACACTGAGTTGCGGAGTGGGGTTTGGGAATGACGTGGCGTTATATCTTGAATATCGCGGAATGGTCGCGGAGAGATTTGATAATAAGGCTTTGCAAGCTAGTCAGGCTGGATTGGGTGTGCGGTTATACCATCAAGGTGTTGTCATACCACCGAATTCAGGGACGCCGATAACCATGTCGGACAATGGCGTTGCAACGTTACCCTTGTATGCGGTGCCAGTGAAGGATTCCAGCGCTTCAGCGGGGTTGTACGAAGGCGATTTTACCGCAACGGCCAGTGTGGAGATGAATTACCCATGAAGATATTCAATCACAAGAGAACTTTATGGATGTCGATGAGTGCAATACTGTGGTGTTGCAGCTCCCTTACGTCAGTGGCTCAGGCTGCGAATAGCAATGATATCCAGTACAGTGGAACATTGATTGCGTTGCCGTGTACGGTTGACCCGCTTTATGAGAATTTTGGAGTGGATTTTGGGGGCAACATTAATACCAAAGATTTGGTAGATGGGCAACGTCGTTACAGCCAAGAAGACATTTTGTTTCATTTAACGGATTGTGATACTTCGTTGGGTAACAGTATCTCGGCGAGATTTAGCGGTGTCTCGACCACAGCGAGTGGTTTATTGAACGTGGATGCAGGCAGTCAGGCCAGTGGCATTGCTGTGGGGCTAGAAACCCCGAGTGGAGTGACACTACCTATAAACAATGCTCAGGTTGAGCCGGTGATACCGATAACGCAGGGTGAGATGACCATTCGAATAAGGTCGTATTTGCAGGCAGTGGAGGGGGCGACTGTGGATACGATTGAGCCCGGTTTCTTTACGGCGACGCTGACGTACACCTTGGTGTATGAGTGAGATAACTTCTTTTCTCAATATATTGAAAAATAAATTTATTATTAAATTTACAGTAGAAAGAGCGTTATTTAATAATAGATTATTAAGGAATTTACAATGAGAATATTAATTATTCTATCATTAGCTTTGGCACCATTTTTATCATATTCAGCCACAACAATTTCATCTGCGTCAATATATGGTGTTACAGGAAAAACATGGTCATCGGGGCCTCATAATAGTGAGTATAATGGTTGGCCTTGTGGACAAGGGAGTGGGAATGTTTTTTGTTATACTGCTTCTACAAGTGAGTTAAATGAGTGGTGTTTAACTTATCCTCAAGGAGGTCCAGGTTTTGGGAATGATCCTTCATGTGGTAGTATAAAAAACGGTGGAGTCAGGCAAGGCTACCCTTTAGTTGTTGGATTTGAATCGGGTTCTATTTATGACAAAGCTTCATCTTGTCAAATAAGAATTGATTTTAGTAATACCTTTAAGCCCTATTATGGAACAGGTAGTTTAGTCGGTTTTACTCAGAGTTCATCAAGTTATACGATATCTGGTAAAAAATATAGTCTGGCTAGCTTTAGTGCAACATTTAGTAATTGTCGCGAAGCAGTAATAGATTTGGGGATTAAGCATGGATACGGTACAAATTGGAATTATAAAACAGAATTGTATACGGGAAATCCTGCTATAGCGAATATGTGTATTTATGTTGACGGTCAAAGAATAGGGTGTAGTTATTCTTCTGGTTCAGTAATACCACCTACGCCTGCTGTTTGTAATATTAGTGTCCCATTAAATTTATATTATGGTGTAGTCAACTCAAAAGAGGTTGATGGAGCTCAGCAAGATATATCAATAGATTATCAATGTAATAAAGCTGCAACGGTTTCATTTTCTTTGTTGGGTGGAACTCCGAATAATTCAGGTGTAACTCTTAATATGGGAAGTGGCTTAACGTCTGAGTTATGTTTTATGTCAGGGGCATCTTGTCCTAGTACTGGAGGAGCAAACATTAAATCAACGGGAACAAATGGGACAGTTAAATTGCAGTCTACACTAAGAGGGACAAACGTTAGTGGGGGGGATTATTCATCTTCGGTTACTGTTGTAAGCGCCTTTTATTAGCTTTTATGTGGTTTTTATAGGAATAGAATATATCGAGTTTTGTATCAATGTAATGATATGATTATAAAAATGAAATCAGATAGAGCGTTTTTTACAGACCCTGTAAATAATTCTGTGTATTTGTCTTTTATTAAATGTGGCCGTCTAGGCGGTCACCGAACTCAATAATAAAACGACTCATCGCCTGTTTCCAGTTTTGAATTGACATACCCATTTTTTAGCGGCCGATTCAATCGTTAAATTAGTCACTTTTTTACGGAGTCACCCGTTGGCAATACTTTTCACTTCTCATAAGCTCTTTTCCAAGTATTAAAAGTTTCTCTACTGAGCCCAAAATGACGACAAGTTTTAGCAATATTTTTGCTCTCACGGGCATGATTTAAGATTTTTGTTTTATGTGCAATATCTCGTTTAGCTTTAATGTTCATCATATCTGACCTCCGACTACAATTAGAAAAAACTAATGGTCAACCGAAGTCCAGACTTTCTGCTGCACGGATGGGAATTAGTAGGTCTGGTGTTTTGAGTGTGGTGATATCACTTAGACCAATGTATGGAAATACATGCGACTCTAAACTCTTTAAAACCTTTTCACTGTGTGATTCAGACCATCTTTTATTACTGGCATGCCATTGTCTTGCGATGGTTTCAAAAGAGATATTAGCATCTGAGGCCGCTTTAGCCACACGTTTTGTTCACACGGATCAATACCTTCAGAAATTAGTTTTCGTGCTTTATCTCGTTTTAAATGTGCCTCTGATAAAGAAACGTCAGGGTATAAACCCAATGCTAAGGTTTTTTCTTTACCTAAGGGACGATAGCGTAGCCGCCAGTATTTAGAGCTATTGGTGTGAACCAACAAATGCAGACCTGCACCATCGGTTAATTTATAGGATTTTAAATCGGGTTTAGCGACTAGAATTTTAGCGTCAGTCAGAGCCATAGTGATCTTTCTGGGGTCTAAAATGGGTACAAAATTCTATCGGACTAGTGTATACCCGCATAATAGGGTTGATGTGGGTAGAATCGAGTAGAATTCAGTTGAGTTGAAACTTTGGGAGAGTGTTGATTTTAGCGGGCTTTGCAAACAAAAACAGACGTCGGTTGACGTCTGTTAATAATAAGGTGGTGCCCGGACTCGGAATCGAACCAAGGACACGGGGATTTTCAATCCCCTGCTCTACCGACTGAGCTATCCGGGCAACGGGGCGCATTAAACCGCATTAGGTGGTTTGCGTCAACGAGTTTTTGCAAAAAAAACGTGATTTTTAACTGAGTGTTTCCTTTTTCAGCAAAACTTGTTGTTTTAACGCGCGATTGCGGGCTTTTAGCTTAATGCACCTTTTTTGCGACATAAAGCGATAGCTAAAATATCTTCAGAAAGATGTTGGGCAATTTCAACATCACGTATATCTCTCTGAACCAATAAACGGTTTAAACAGCCTTCTAAGACCAGTTCCATTTGATTTGCGACGAGCTCTGAGTCTTCAATATCTAATTCATCTAATAGCTCTTTGGTATATAGGAAAGAGTTATCTTTCTGTAGGCGGCTGAGTTGATGAATAGGGTGTTGCGGATCGGGGTAGTGATTGCAAGCAGAGACAAATAAGCACCCAGGGAAGCGGCCTTCGCTGACACGGTTATAAAGCTGCTGGTAGCGAGCGGTGAGTTTCTGTTGTGGGCTCAACGTTTCATCTAGACGTGTTTGACGCTGCCAAATTTCAATTTGTTGTCCATGATAACGTAGGCAATCGTAAACCAAGGCTTCATCATCAGGCCAAAATTGGCGGATCACGCTAAAATTCGGTTCAATTTCATGGAGAAGGTGTTCTGTCGATGCAGATAAACCTTGTTTTTCTAACTGGTTAAGAGCGTGGCTTAAAATCTCTTCGCGCTGTACTGACATTGTTAGCTCCGTCACATATTGTTCTCATTCATCAATCATAACAATGTTTATTATTGAATTATAGCTGTTTGCTTTGTGCGCGAAAAACCGAAGCGATTCGCTTCGGTTGATGAAAGGGATTCAACGATGAGTTTTATTAGCAAGGGTAAGCGCAGTTGCTATGGTGACTGCCAAATTATTAATTAAGGGGATACTCACTCGTTGATGAATAAATAGCCTCTATTATGTTAAGAGGAAAATTATGATCAAGTTATTTCACTTGCTCTAATAACCTGAACAAAACAATTTTATATTCCTGTTGCAGTGCAATCGTTAATTCAGTTTCTTTGCTGTTATTCATGCGAGTTTTTAGTGAGCTAAAAATTTGAGCTTTAGTGGCATTTTTCACAGCCAGTAAAAATGGAAAGCCAAATTTTTCACGATATTGTTGATTTAGATGAGCAAGCTCGGAGGCTTCGGCTTGAGTACACTCATTAAGTCCTGCACCTGATTGTTCATTTTGTGAATGAGCGGCAATTTTATCGTTACGTAGATTTTTACAGGCGAGCTCAGGGTGAGACTTAATAAGCTCGAGTTGTTTATCGGCACCAGACTGCTCGACAGCATTCACAATATCGATGTACATATTCACGAAGCCTGTAAATGGGCGCTGTTTTGCAACGATAGCAATAGGCCAAGTGGTATCTTCAAAAATAGAAGAAAGCGAATGTTCAAAATCAGTAGCAGACATTGTGTTGAGTTCATCAACAGTATAAGTTTGACTGGCTACAGCGTGATGAGATGAAAAAACAAAAGCCAATAGCATCGGAGTGAGTAGGGAGAGTTTCATATTGGTTACCTTGCTTTTAAATATTATATATTCTAAATAATTCGAGGTGCAGCTAGGCGACAAGTGAGCGAGTTGCTAGGATCATACATAAGTCTGTGACTAGTATGAGCGAACGTAGTCACTGATACCTTAATGAAAAGTGCTGCGACTTGAAGTATGAGGAGTATAGGCGCTGATTTAAATTAATCGCGCCTTTTCTATTAAGTTAGATAAAAATTATAATTCAATATCTCTATGACAATCTTTGGAATAAATATAACTGAACTCTTCGTCTCCAACAGCATAACCCGCTTGCAGAGCGTAAGAGGCCATAAAAATATAATCTTCTTTTTTGACAGGAACCCAATCATTATCCAAGTTATACATACCTGCACCACTGAGAATATATGCACCATGTTCTTGGTAGTGAGTCTCAATATAACCATGGCTGGCGCCAGGTTGGAATGTTAGGATATGTATGTTCATATCAAAACCGAGCTCTTTAGGCAGTAGATCCTGTAAATGAACGTTATGCATGCCTTCATAATTAATTTTCGGCAGCTTATTCACATTGTCACAAACGACTCGCGCAGAATGGCCTTCTGTTGGTTCATAGACGCGTTTATATAAGAAAAGTTTGGATGGTTTGCCCTGATTATTGTTTTTAAAGCGCATAGTGACGTCAGCAGGGCAATATAAGTAGCCACCTTGAGTTAACACATGTTCTTTTTGGTCTGAATAAGCGGTGATTGCGCCTTCAATGACATAAACAAAACATTCGATTTTACCACCACCAAAACCAGCCATATTGCCGCCTTCGTTTTGCAGCGTCACTAGATAATCAACAAAGCTAGCGCCTAATTTAGGGGTGGATAAAATAGTGACATTACAGTCTACGAAACCAGGAATAATATTACATACCACGCCATTGGGTGGAATAATGGCATAATTATCTTTTTTAATTACCGCACGTGATGTCAGAATATCATTCGGGTAACCAATTTGATTATTTAAATATCCCATACAAATCTCTCCTATTGAATTTAATTTTTATTATCGTGATTGATTATTCTAAATAAGCTAACTTATATAAAACTTCAGTCAATAATTTAACTCCTTCAGCGCGATCGGCTAGATCAGTTGCTTCGGCAGGGTTATGGCTAATTCCTTTGATACTGGGTACAAACATCATGACAGTCGGGACTCTCGGGGCAAAAATTTGTGAGTCGTGGCCTGCTCCACTGTGCATGACTTTGTAGCTATATTGGTTTTTGTCACAAATATCTTTAACGAACTCGACGAGTTGTTTATCCATCGGAATAGGGCTTTCATCCATCCATAAGTCAATATTGGCAGTGATCCCCATTTCATCACAGATACAACGAATATTTTTTTCTAATGTTTCAGTAAATTGCACTAGCGCTTGCTTATCAGTATGGCGGCAATCAATAGTGAAATCGGTTTGACCGGGTACAACATTGACGGTGTTGGGGTGAGGTACCACTCGACCAAAAGTGAGTACTAGGGGATCGCCGTGTTGTTTTGCCTGTTGGGTGGCTTCATAGCAAATACGGCTAAACGCATAAATAGTGTCTTTGCGATAACCCATTGGGGTTGTACCTGCATGATTGGCTTCGCCCTTTAAGGTCACACTATAGCGTCTTTGGCCCACAATACTATTTACAACTCCAATCGTGGTTTGCTCACGTTCAAGGACATTACCTTGCTCAATATGGATTTCAACAAAGGCTTTGATATCGTTGCGTGGTGGCTGTTGTTGATCGCGAAATTGAAAACCTGCATCGTGCATCGCATCAACAAAGGCAATGCCATCGGCATCTTGAATAGATTTAACATCATTATTGTTCGCGATACCGACAATATTTTTGCTGCCCCAATAAACATAAGGGAAGCGGCTGCCTTCTTCTTCGGCAAGGGAAACAACTTCTAACGTTCTTAGCGGCCGTCCGTAAGTTTTTTGCAGATAATCTAATGCAATATAAGCCGCTTCAATACCAAACTGCCCATCAAGGTTACCGCCGTTAACGACGGTATCAATGTGTGAACCTGAAAGGATCACTTGGTCTGGGTATTTACTGCCTTTGAGCCGACCAAATAGGTTACCAATATCATCATAGTAGGCATGTAAACCTGATTTTTCGAAAGCGTGTTGCAATGATTGCTGAGCATTGACCCATTCTTGGGTATAAAGGAGACGAGTCATGCCATTATTTTCAACAGCGCCATGCTTTGATAACCAAGTTGATATTTCTTGCACTTCTTGAGAAAAATCTTTCATGATATAGCCCTCTGAGATCTCGCCCAAAGGCGAATTACACCCCGAAAATTGGATGATTTTAGAGCGAGCACCCTAATAAATTAGGGTGTGGTTGGGTTCAATTAATGCTTTAAAATTTCTTTAGCTAGCAAAAGGGGATTTGTTGTCATATGACTTGCGATAAATATCATCAGAAATAAGGTAATCATAAATTTCATCAACAATATCGATCCCATTAACTTCACTCTGTTTTTCTCTTGCGAGGCTGTTTTGGCCGGGAAAAAGAACTTTATCAAAGCCCGGAGCCGGTCTTACTTGATTTAATTCATGCATAACTTGGGTGATATGCTTACGGAACATGACGGGATCCGTAAAATAGGCTGGGTTGATAACAATGTGTAACTGTCCCAGTTCACGGCCTTGGGTAAGATCATGGTACATTGAGCTGACATGCTTACCGAAAGGCAGGCCCAGCAATACGCCAGATAAAATATCGACCATCATCATCAAGCCATAACCTTTAGGGCCTGCAATTGGCACCAAACCTGTTACGGCAAAAGGGTCAGTGGTTGGGTTACCGTCTTTATCAACTGCCCACGTATCAGGAATTTTGGCATTTTTAGATCGCGCATCGAGCACCTTGCCCCACGCTTGTACTGTGGTTGCCATATCAAAGGTGATGTTGTCTGTTTCACCGGGAGCAGAAAAGGCAATAGGGTTAGTACCGTAATAGGCTTCAGCACCGCCATAAGGTACGACCATTGGATCCGACTGACAGACGGATAGGCCGATCATACCTTCGTGTGAAGCTTGCTGAACAAAATAGGAAAGTGCGCCACTGTGGCCAATGCGACGAATACCTACAACGGCGATGCCATTTTCTTGTGCCATTTTGATGGCTTCATCCATGGCAAACTTGGCTGCTACATGGCCTGCACCATTGTCGCCATCAAAAACAGCACTACAGGGACCCGTTTTTTCAAAAGTAAAAACAGGGGTATTGTTGGTTCCACCTTTAGAAATTCGTTCTGAATAGTATTCAACTCGAACCGCGCCATGAGAGTGGATGCCTTTAGCATCCGCATGGACTAACACGTCCGAAACAATATCTGCATGCTCTTTTGACAGACCTGCCGCATGAATTTTATTAGCGATAAGCTGATGGAGTTTTTCTTTAGAAACTTTCATACGTGAATAACCCTTTAGTGTTTTCGAAGTTTTATAAAACTCGTTGTTAAAAACAATGTATCAATTAAAAATGGAATAAATGTGATCTAGATTATTTTTAGTTGATTTTATTAAAAATTGCTTAAATGAAGACTGCATTATTAGAATGAATTAAACAGTTTTTATACCTAAGGATTTTCTTTTAATTTACAGGCTATTTTAAAGTAATTTCTAACAATAAATAAATTGTGACCATACTCAACTTATTTCTTCATTTTATTTGTAATTTTGTTTTTCAATTTAAATACGCATTTACTTTTCTGCTTGCATATTAAGTCAATAAAATTAGCCTTAAGGATGTCATTATGATCCATGCCTTCATAAAAAAGGGAAGCTTCCAAGATTCAGTGAGCCTAATGCTGATATCTCGTAAATTAAGCGGATCTCCGAATGTTTCAGAAATCTCTGTCATGATGGGAACGCCCGCCAATAAATCATTATTAGACGCTACAGGGTTTTGGCATTCATCTTTTGATGAAGCAACGCCAAATGATATTTGTGTGGCGATTAAAACCGAATCGAGCGATAGCGCAATCGTTGATGAAATTGCGGCTGCACTGGATGATGCGTTAAAAGCGATCGCGCAAGGCCAACAGCAAACAGGTAAAAAATTGCAGCGTGTGCGCAGCTGGCGAATGGCAAAAAATAAATTACCTGATGCCAATATCGTTTTAGTGTCGATTGCGGGTGAATTTGCGGCAGAACTAGCAGAACAAGCGCTTGATGATGGCTGCAATGTGATGATGTTTTCCGACAACGTCAGTGTTGAAGACGAACGCAAATTGAAGCAAAAAGCCAATCAATTAGGTTTAATTGTGATGGGGCCTGACTGTGGAACGGCTTATCTAGCTGGGGCACCTTTGGCGTTTTCTAACGTCGCTCCGCAAGGCAATATTGGCATTATCGGTGCATCGGGAACAGGTATCCAAGAGCTGATCTCACAAATTACCCTTGCAGGACAAGGTGTGAGCCATGCTATCGGCCTTGGTGGCCGTGATCTGACGGCAGATATCGGTGGCTTAAGTGCCATGACGGCAATTTCTCTGCTGGCGGCAGATCCGAATAGTGATGTGATTGCTTTTGTTTCTAAGCCCCCAGCAAAAGAAATTCGTAGTCAGGTGATTGAAAAGCTAAAAGCGCAAGGCAAACCGGTCGTGGCGCTATTTTTAGGCACCAAACCTGAAAAAAAACAAGATGGGAACCTCTACTTTACTGAAACACTGGATGAAACCGCACGTATTGCGGCGATGTTAGGGCGTGTGCAAACCGCCATTAAACAGCAACCTTCGGTGAGTAGTACAAAAATTACTGGGCTATATGCGGGCGGAACACTAGCAGCGGAATGTGCCATGTTATTGGCAGAAAAATTGGGCTTATCAACTGACGCTGAGCATCATCAAGGTATGATGTTGAATGTAGATGGACATAAGGTTATCGATTTAGGTGATGATTTTTACACTCAAGGCAAACCTCACCCGATGATCGACCCTTCGACTCGCAACCAACAAATTGCCGCTTTAGCACAGCGTACAGATATTGGTGTTTTGCTGCTTGATGTGGTGATTGGTTTTGGTGCGCAAATGGATTCAGCGCAAACATTAGCCAAGGAAATAACAGCGCTACGTGCTAATCGGCCTGATAACGCACCGATTGCTGTAATTGCAACCGTCACAGGGACTGAGCAAGATCCTCAAGTTCGCTCTGAACAAATTAGTTATTTAGAAGATGCGGGTATTGCTGTGATGAATTCATTACCTGAAGCCGTCACCTTAGCATGCTCTCTCATTTCACCGGCAATGTATGCCGTGCCTCAACAAGAACCTCCTATCTTACAAACTGCATCGGTGATTAATGCAGGTGTACGCAGCTTCGCGGAAGACTTACAAACAAATGAGATCCCTGTTGTTCACTACCAATGGGCTCCTGTCGCTGGTGGTAATAAAAAGTTAGCTAATATTTTGAAAAAATTGAAATAAGGGTTTGGATATGTACTCAACGATTGAAGAAGCAAATGCAGCAGTAATTGAACGTATTCGTGCCGCTCGTCCTTTTTGGCAAAGTGTTGAACCTGCTAAGGTGGTGATCCCAACTTTGCAACAAGGTAAAAAGCTATTACATGCAGGCCCCCCAGTGGTATGGGAAGACATGAGTGGCCCAGTTCGTGGCGCTTGTATCGGCGCTTGTTTATTTGAAGGCTGGGCCGAAAATGAGCAGCAAGCACTACAGATGCTGAGTAAAGGGGAAATTGAATTTATCCCTTGCCATAGCGTGCAAGCGGTTGGCCCTATGGGCGGGATCACTTCTGCTAACATGCCAATGTTAGTGGTTAAAAACATGACTCATGGCAATACCGCCTACTGCAATATGAATGAAGGTATTGGCAAGGTCATGCGATTTGGGGCATATGGTGAGGATGTTCAGGCGCGTTTGCGCTGGATGCGTGACTCATTAGCCCCAGTGTTAAAGCAAACCTTACAAACGTTAGAAGATGGCCTTGATTTGACCGCCATCATGGCTCAAGGCATCACTATGGGGGATGAGTTCCACCAACGCAATATTGCGACCTCAGCACTGCTATTAAGGCAACTGGCTCCCATCATGAGCTCTTTAGATATAGAAAAAGAGCAACTCACTAAAGTCATGCATTTTTTAAGTATCACAGATCAGTTCTTTTTAAACCTTGCTATGGCCTATTGCAAATCAGCCATGGATGCAGGCGCTGAAATCAAACAAGGCACCATTGTGACGGTGTTGACACGTAATGGTAAGGATTTCGGTGTGAAAATCAGCGGGATGGGTGATCAATGGTTTACTGCGCCGGTTAATACACCTGAAGGGTTGTTTTTCTCTGGTTACAGCCAAGCGGAGGCTAACCCCGATATTGGTGATAGCGCCATCACTGAAGCGTTTGGTATCGGTGGTGCAGCGATGGTTGCAGCACCAGGGGTCACGCGTTTTGTTGGTGCGAGTGGCGGCATGGGGGCTGCGGTAGAGGTTTCTGAAGAAATGGCAGAGATCTATTTAGAACACAATATGATGCTGCAAATCCCTACATGGGATTTCCAAGGCGCTTGTATTGGTTTAGATGCACGTCGAGTGGTAGAAACAGGCATCACACCCTTGATTAACACAGGTATTGCACATAAAGAGGCCGGTATTGGCCAAATCGGTGCAGGTACTGTGCGGGCACCATTGGCGTGTTTTGAAAAAGCCATTGTTGCATTGGCGGACAAACTCGGTATCAGCGAATAAGCCTTTTTGTATAAGGAGTTATTAAATGATCATGCAGGCACTTGCAGTTAGCGAACATCTGCCAAAAGAATGTGGCAAATTGCGTAACATCGGGCGCTTTAATCATGCACTAAATTTTTTAACTCCTTCAGGCGAACTTTTGACATTACATCGAAATGGTCGTGGACTCAGCCCAATGGGGTGGGTGGTGGCTGAAGCCGATTTTCAGCGTATTTTTGATGGTGAAGAAGAGTTTCTAGAATATCAAGGTCATAGCATCATCGGCCACAACTGGAAATTACAAGCACCCGCTGTGCGCCAGTCATTAGCGCTATCGTCTAATTCATTGTCAAGTAAGGCCGTGGTGGCGCTATGGGATATTTTAAGGCAAACCAAAGCAAAAAGTGGCTTGCATGGCATGTTATCTGAGGTAACAAGTGGCAAGCTACCTCATGAGTTAGTGACATTGAAAGCTTGTTATCAGCGCTGGTGCCAAGGGGAAAGTATTAATTGGCAGTCAGTGATTGGCAAAGGCCCCGGTTTGACGCCAAGCTTTGATGATATTCTCACGGGTATGTTGTTAGTCAATTTCTTAGATAGTCACATTGATACACAACAGCTACCGCTTTTTTCCAATCGACACCACCTCTTGAATCTCTGACCACGTTAATCAGTGTTAACTATTTACGTTTTGCCTCCCAAGGGATCTTTTCTACACCATTACAAACATTAGCAATGGCATTGGTTCAGCCAATGAAATTATCTCAAGCAGTGCGTTTGTTATTACAGGTTGGCCATTTTTCGGGTGCTGACACCTTGATAGGGGTATGGTTGGCTGGAATGGGTACTAACCATTAATTAGCGATATATAAAATGATTAATTAAAAAGGATCCACATGGAAACGTTAGTGATTGCCCTTGGTGGCAATGCGTTGTTAAAACGCGGTGAAGTACTTTCTGCTGAAAATCAGTACCAAGCGATTGCTTCAATTGCAGGGGTATTGGGGGAGTTGGCTCAAAAGTACCGTGTGGTGGTGGTTCACGGGAATGGGCCTCAAGTCGGTCTATTGGCTCTGCAAAATTTGGCTTATCAGGAAGTTCCTGCTTATCCATTGGATATTTTAGTTGCTCAAAGCCAAGGAATGATTGGTTATATGCTAATGCAAGAGCTTGGGCGTTATCACCCTAAACAACCAGTAACGACTTTACTCACTCGAGTGAGTGTGGATGCCAATGATCCCGCCTATCAAAACCCCACCAAATATATTGGCCCTGTGTATGATGCAGCACAAAAAACACAACTTGAAGCAACGCAAGGGTGGGTGATAAAAGCTGACGGTCAATACTATCGACGCGTCGTTCCATCTCCTGAACCAAAACATATCTTAGATATTGAAGCTATTAAATCACTTCTCGATCAGCAGCACATTGTTATTTGTAATGGCGGCGGAGGGGTGCCTGTGATCCAGCAAGAGACTGGATATCAAGGCTGTGAAGCGGTGATAGATAAAGATTTATCTTCTGCTTTGTTGGCGGAAGAACTTAAGGCTGACCATTTGATTATTTTAACTGATGCAGATGCGGTTTATTGTGATTGGGGAACTCCGCAGCAGCGGGCTATTCGACAAGCGACAGTCGCAGAAGTGGCGCCAATGGCGATTGATGATGGGTCTATGGGACCAAAACTGATGGCAGTAAGCCGTTTTGTTCAGCGCTCTGGTCAGCCAGCCTATATCGGTGCTTTAAAACAAGTTGAAGCGATTTTGGCTGGCTTATCAGGTACAAAAATTGTGCCATAGTGCCCCACCAGATGTTTCGCTGTAGGCACTATTTATGATGAAGTTCAATGGTTGCTCGTTTGGTTTAATGGTTCAAGTAATTGGTGGATCATTGGATCTTGTAATTTAAACAACTTGATAATGGTTTTTAGGACTTCGCCTTGCTGAGTACTGTTCCATGCTAAAGACAGCGGAGAAGGTCTCCTTGGGCGTTTAATGTTTTTCTCAATCAACTGTTGGCTTTGAATATAGGGTTTACACGTGGAGGCAGGTAAAAAACCAATACCAACTCCCTTTAAATGACAAAGAATTTTAGTTCGCATATCAGGTACTTTGATTTCCCGTTGTCCAGACAATAGCCATGCGGTACGTTTTGATAAGGTTTGAGAAGTATCTTCGATGTTGATAGTTGGGTAAGTACGTAATTGCTCGTCATTTAACGTGCCATCAAGTGCAGCTAAGGGGTGATGTTTTGCTACTGCAAAAACCCAGTCTATTTTTCCTAGAAACAAGGTATTAACGCCACTATCAAGAGATTCGGAACCGGGAACACCTATGGCAATATCACTTTTGCCACTGAGAAGGGAATCCCAGACACCCATGTAAACTTGGCGTGTGATATTGATACGAGTAAATGGATAACGTTCTGAAAGGTGCAAAAGCAAATTTGACACAACATCAGAATCGTAAAGCAGGTTATTGATAGCAATGGTAATTTCTTGTTCCACGCCTTCATTAACCAGTCGTAATTGATTTGGCATGGTACTTAACCAATGGTGCCATTGGCGGCAGTGTTCAAGTAAATATTCACCTGCCGCTGTCAGGTTAACGGTTCGAGTGGTACGGGTGAAGAGTTGAACACCAACATACTCTTCCAAAATTTTAATTCGATAGCTGATCGTCGCAGTGCTTTTATGGAGCTGCTTCGCCGCTTGAGAGAAGCTTTGGCATTGTGCGACGGTAATGAAGGTCGTCATTGTTTCTTGATCTAGCATATATCATATCCTTCAGAGACAAAGTGACTTAGGGGGCTGAAATAATGAATAAAAAAGTGAGCAATGGGTCTTTTTTGTTTATTTCAATACCGCGACTGACTACCGTCAAACAGAGTTTGTAGGTTAATAGTCAGAGTCGATCCTTTTATGACAGTTTCAAGAGCATAATCGAAAGCTCAACAAGATGAATCGCCCGCAATTGTTAGCAATTATTATCATTATGAATTTTAAGTAATTATATCAATAAAAATTACCAGAAATGTGATCATTGATTTTTTATGGAAAATTTTTCCAAAAATGTGTGTTAAAAAATAAACAACCTGATACACTGAATTTGTAGTACAGGTGGTTATCGTGTAGGTGGCAGTCATCAAGGTGATTGTCAAAGTGGCTCAATAATCTTTGCGTGTTAGGAGAACATAATGGAATTAATCCTTTCTGATCTGACACCGGAAGCGTTTGCCCCCTATGGTGACGTCATCCAAGTTGAAGGATCCGAATTTTTTCATATTAATGATGGTAAGACCGAGCGCTATCATGATCTCGGGAAAGTTGAAGTAACTGATGGTAATCGCGTTTTAATGAGTATTAACCGTTCAGAACCTTGTGCTATGCCATTAACGGTTAACGTGTTAGAAAAACATCCACTCTCTACCCAAGCTTTTATCCCTATGAATGGTGAGCGATTTATTGTGATTGTTGCCGAACCGGGGGAAGAGATACCGGAAGGGACGCTGCGTGCTTTCATTACTAATGGTAAGCAAGGTGTTAATTATCATCGAAATGTTTGGCATCACCCATTATTTGCTTTTGAAGAAAAAACCGATTTTTTTACGGTAGATCGCGGTGGTGTTGATAACTGTGTTGTGAAGAGTTTAGCTGAGCCTTGTCAAATAGTTTTTCCTTAACTACTCTATTGGCGAGGAATGTCGCGGATAGCCGACGAGTCCTTCTGCCGATAGTAAACATAAAAGGTAAAAAATAAATGACTGAACCACGCAAAAAAGGAAGACCACAAACGGATAAGAGTACGCCGAAAGGGGCTCAGGCTCTGGAGCGTGGGTTAGAGATCTTACAGTTTCTCGCTAACTCAGGTGGGAGTTCTTCAGTCTCAGTATTATCGGAGCAGCTAGGTTTGCCGCTATCAACCACGTTTCGCTTACTTAAAGTCCTTGAGCAGTCTGAATTTATCTTTCAAGACCCGCAACTTGGCTGGTGGCATATTGGTTTGCAATCGTTCACGGTAGGGGCAACTTACATGAATGATCGAGATGTGGTTTCTGTTGCAGGCCCCTTTATGCGCCGACTGATGTTATTGTCAGGTGAAACTGCAAATTTGGCCATCCGTAACAATTTAGATGCTGTTTTGATCCGCCAATGTGAGTGCCAAGCGCTAGTGAGAATGTGTGCACCTCTTGGTAGTCGTTTGCCTTTACATGCTTCTGGTGCTGGCAAAGCACTTCTTTTTCCACTTGCGGAAGAAGAAATGTTGGAGCTGATTATTCGCTCGGGTTTGCAGGAGTTCACTCCTAAAACCATCACCAGTATCAATGTGTTAAAGAAAGCGTTAGAACATTATCAAGAATTAGGTTATGTGATTGATAATGAAGAGCATGCATTAGGTTTGAACTGTTTAGCGGCGCCGATATTTGATCGCAATAATTCATTAATAGCGGCGGTATCGATTTCAGGACCAAGCTCTCGCGTGACAGAAGAACGCTTTACTGAATTAGGTGAATTGGTCAGAGATGTTGCAGCAGATATCAGCGCTGCACTTGGTGAGCGCCAGTAAGTTGCAATAGCGGGTGCTGAAGGCACCCGCGTAGAATTGATAGATAACCCGTTTGATTAAACGGTTTTTTTAGACGCAAAATTAAATTGGAAAATTTTTCCATAAAGGAGTTTGTATGGCGAAGATGCGTGCGGTAGATGCAGCAATGTATGTGCTAGAAAAAGAAGGTGTGACGACCGCGTTTGGTGTACCCGGTGCGGCAATTAATCCATTCTATAGTGCAATGCGTAAACATGGTGGTATTAAGCATTACCTTGCTCGTCATGTTGAAGGGGCTTCACATATGGCTGAAGGCTATACCAGAGCCAACCCTGGAAATATTGGCATGTGCTTAGGAACATCAGGGCCTGCGGGAACGGATATGATCACGGCACTTTACTCAGCATCTGCCGATTCAATTCCAATTTTATGCATAACAGGCCAAGCACCAAGGGCTAAATTGCATAAAGAAGATTTCCAAGCGGTTGATATTGAGTCGATTGCTAAACCTGTCACTAAAATGGCAACAACGGTACTTGAGCCTGCTTTAGTACCGCGAGTCCTGCAACAAGCATTTCACTTAATGCGTTCAGGTCGTCCGGGGCCTGTCTTAATTGATCTCCCTTTTGATGTGCAAGTTGCTGAAATTGAATTTGATCCTGAAACTTATGAGCCATTACCAACTTATAAGCCTGCTGCAACAGTCGCTCAAGTGGATAAAGCATTAGATATGCTATGTGCTGCGAAGAAACCATTAATTATTGCTGGTGGTGGGATCATTAATGCAGATGCATCAGATAAGCTGCAAGAATTAGCGGAAATCTTGAATATCCCAGTGATCCCAACACTAATGGGGTGGGGCTCGATCCCTGATGATCATGGCCTAATGGCGGGTATGGTTGGGCTGCAAACGTCACATCGTTATGGTAATGCCACGCTATTAGAATCAGATTTCTTGTTAGGTATTGGTAACCGTTGGGCGAACCGCCATACCGGATCGATTGAAAAATATGTAGGTGAGCGTAAAACTGTTCACATCGATATTGAGCCAACTCAGATTGGTCGCATCTTCTGCCCTGATCTAGGCATTGTTTCTGATGCAAAACTGGCGTTAGAACTGTTGGTTGAGCGAGCAAAAATACGTCAAAAAGCGGGTACGTTACCAAACTATGAGTCGTGGGTAGCACAATGCCAGGAGCGTAAACGGACTTTACTGAGAAAAACCCATTTTGATAATACACCTGTCAAGCCACAACGTGTTTATGAAGAAATGAATAAAGCGTTTGGGCGTGATGTTTGCTATGTCACTACTATTGGTTTGTCGCAAATAGCGGCAGCGCAGATGCTGCATGTTTTCAAACCTCGTCATTGGATTAACTGTGGTCAAGCAGGCCCTTTAGGTTGGACTTTACCCGCTGCTTTAGGAGTATGTGCCGCAGATCCTCATCGCAAAGTTGTTGCGGTATCTGGCGACTACGATTTCCAATTTTTGATTGAAGAGTTGGCTGTCGGTGCTCAATTCAAATTGCCATATATCCATGTATTAGTGAACAACGCTTATTTAGGGCTGATCCGCCAATCACAGCGCGGATTTGATATGGATTATTGCGTCCAACTCTCTTTTGAAAATATCAACAGCGATGCCGTTGGCGAATATGGCGTCGATCACGTGAAAGTAGTGGAAGGTTTAGGTTGTAAAGCTATTCGAGTATTTAAACCTGAAGATATTGCTGAGGCATTTAAACAAGCCGAAAAACTGATGAAAGAGTTCAGTGTGCCAGTCGTTGTCGAAATTATTCTTGAGCGGGTTACCAATATTTCAATGGGAACTGAGTTGGATAATGTGACCGAATTTGAAGAACTCGCAAAAGATAAGGCTGATGCACCAACGGCAACAGCATTTTATCAATACCAATAAGGGGGAGATGATAATGGCAAAGTTTGCAGCTAACTTATCGATGCTATTTACTGAAGTCGATTTTTTGCAAAGGTTCTCATTAGCGGCGAAAAATGGTTTTGAGGCGGTTGAATATATGTTTCCTTATGAATTCTCCGCACAAACGCTAAAACAGGAATTACAGGCAAATCATCTTACTCAAGTGTTATTTAATTTACCTGCTGGTGATTGGAATGGTGGAGAGCGAGGTATTGCTTGCCTTCCTGATAGAAAACAAGAATTCCAGCACGGTGTTAAACAAGCTATTGAGTATGCACAAGTATTGGAATGCCAACAAATTAACTGCCTAGTGGGTCGTGCAGACCCTGCTTTAAGCGATGAAGAAACGTTAGCAGTATTAGTTGAAAACTTACGTTTTGCTGCAGACATGTTGGCTAAAGCTAATATTCGTTTATTAGTGGAAGCAGTGAATACTTACGATATTCCCAATTTCTATTTAAGTCGCTCTGCTCAAGTCGAAGCGCTTATTAAGCGTGTTAATCATCCAAATCTTTATTTCCAATATGACATCTACCATATGCAACGTATGGAAGGTGAGCTTACTGCAACAATGGAAAGGTTATTTAACCACATAGCCCACATTCAGCTGGCTGATAACCCTGGTCGCCATGAGCCGGGGACAGGGGAAATCAATTATCGTTATCTGTTCAACCAACTTGATGCCATGGGTTATCAGGGATGGATTGGCTGTGAATATAAACCAGCTACTACCACGGAGCAGGGCTTAGGTTGGATGAAACACTATTTATAATCAGGAGATCATTATGAAACTCGGTTTTATTGGTTTAGGGATTATGGGGGCGCCAATGGCGGCAAACCTGCTAAAAGGCGGTCATCAATTAGCAGTAAACACGCGTGGAGAAGTGCCTGCCTCATTACTTGCTAGTGGTGCAACTGCCTATAACACCGCAAAAGAAGTAACTGAAAATGCAGACATTGTTTTTGTGATGGTGCCTGATACCCCACATGTTGGGGATGTTCTTTTCAGTGAGCATGGCTGCGCGCAAACCCCCTTGAAAGGCAAAATTATCGTCGATATGAGTTCTATCTCACCAATAGAAACTAAGCAGTACGCCCAAAAAATCAATCAACTTGGCGGGCAATATCTGGATGCGCCTGTTTCTGGTGGTGAGGTTGGTGCGGTGCAAGGGACATTAAGCATTATGGTTGGTGGTGAAGAAGCAACATTTGCTAAGGTCAAACCATTGTTTGAACTCATGGGGAAAAATATTAGCCTTGTTGGTGGAAATGGTGACGGTCAAACTTGCAAGGTTGCTAACCAAATCATTGTTGCATTGACCATCGAAGCGGTTGCAGAAGCGTTAGTATTTGCTTCGAAAGCAGGTGCTGATCCTGCTCGTGTCCGTGAGGCATTAATGGGGGGGTTCGCTTCCTCAAGGATTTTAGAAGTACATGGTGAGCGGATGGTAAAAAGGACCTTTGATCCGGGCTTCCGTATTTCATTGCATCAAAAAGATCTCAATCTTGCCCTTCAAGGCGCTAAAGCGTTAGCGATGAGCTTGCCGAATACGGCAACTTGCCAAGAGTTATTTAATTTATGTGCTGCTCATGGTGGGCAAGATAATGACCATTCAGCTTTAGTTCAAGCTATTGAAATTATGGCCAACCATAAGCTCGCCAATTAGTTTTCAACGTTGTTCTGCCAGAAGTAATGATAGTCGTAGTTCAGTTGTTAATCAGTTTAACTAGTCGTTCGTTTTTGCCCCAATAATTTGGGGCTTTTTTTTATTATTTAATTTTATTCCATTTAAATATATTTTCTAAAATAATTGAAATGATAATGCCCATTAGTAATCCGTTAGTCACAATTGGACGGATTGTTAATGGAATATCTTGCATATAAGTTGGTGGGACACTCATTAAGAAAATACCAATAAATAATGGAAGAGCGATGCGATAAATATTACGTGGGTTTAGTTCCAAGATGCGAATGAACAGCAATGAGGACCACAATAGAGGTAAATAAGTTACCATCATCACTGTACTGCTGATCACCAGTGGGAACGATGCGAAAACACTCGAAAGTAGCGGAATTAAACTGATAATCAAAAAGAAAATGCTACCAATGATAAATGGCTTTTTAGTTGAGTCGCCAGTTTGGGTGATTAGCCCAATGGATGAAACAAAAGGGGCAAACGGCACAATACCTAATGGCGAACAGGCAAATGTCATTACACCTGAAGTGATAAAACTTCGGCGATACATTGACGGTGTTGCGGGTGCTCCTTCATGAAAGAGGTCAGTTCCTTTTATTGCGCCAAAGGTATTTGAGGTGTTGAGTAAGGAAGCAATCACACAAGTTGCGATGATACCATAGTTAATTGATTCTGCTTTACCGAGGGGGAATAGTTGCCAATGAACGCTGCTTGAGGCAACGGTTTCAGCTCGAAAAAGGGCTAAATAGAGTATCCAACCTAAAACAGAGCCAATTAGAACTGCATATTTATTGATATTGCGTGGCAGTAACACAATAATGGCAATGATCAATACCATGATAAATAAAGCTAATAAGAATGTATCAAATTGAATATGGACAGGCTCGTTGGTGGCACTAAAAGGTAAGCCAAGCATTCCTTTGAGGAAAATAGAAATTAAATTAGCGCCCAGTAAAAACATAAATACAGCCATAACACCGGGTGAAAATAATAAGGCTAAATATTTACCAATACCGCTAATACCAATGATAATGGTGATAATACCTGCGATGGCAATACCGAGAGCAAAGCTGATACCAATAACTTCCAGTGGCGTGCCTTGAGCCGATTCTGCAAAGGTGACAGACAGAATTGTTCCCCACCATAAGCCAGCTGGCCCCTCCATTATTGAACGTTTATGGCCCAAAATGGCTTGAATTAAACAGGCGAGGGATGTTGCTAAAAATGCATATTGGGTGATAACAAGTGTTGTTTCATTGGATAACTGAAATGCAGATTGTAGGGTAGGTGGTATTACGACCGTATTACAAAAAATAAAGAAAAACCACTGTAAACCAGACAAGTAATTGTCTTTGCTTAAATTAAACATAACCCTCCCCTTTAAAATAACAAAGCAGCACAACTTATCAACGGTTGTGCTGCGTATTCAGTAAGACACTATTGTTGATGTTTTAATATAAATTTACCGATTGGTGTTTCTCGTACACCTGTGTTGATATCATAAATTGTCTGGCCGCGTAAAATAGTACGGGCAACTTGAGCGCCAATTTTACGTCCAATATAAGGGCTTATTTTATGGCGATATTCCAGATCTTGGGCGGTTAGCTGATAGCTTGAGTTAGGTTTAATAAACACAAAGTCAGCATCTTTACCCACACTGATGGAGCCTTTATGTTTTAATCCAAAAATATTTGCTGCATTGCTTGCCATCACTTTAGCAAACAGCGGCAGGCTCATCCCTCGTTTTTGTACTGCTTCATCATACATGAGGTCAACACAGTTTTGCATGCCAGCAATACCGCCCCATGATTTAAATACATGCCCCTCTTTCATTTCAGGTGGACAAGGGGAGTGGTCGGAACCTAAACAATCGATTTCACCATTAAACAGCTTTTCCCACATCCCTTTTTGGTTTTCTAGATCACGAATTGGCGGTGAACATTTCGCTGTATTACCAATTTTAGCAAATTCATCAGTGGTCAATGCAAAGTAGTGAGGGCAGGATTCCGCAGTGACACGTTGCCCTTCATTTCGTGCTTTTGTGACTTCTTCGACACCTTCAGGGCTACTAATATGGCAAATATGCACAGGACAATTTGCGACTTTCGCAAGATATAAAACACGGCGAATGGCTTCAATTTCTGTATAGACAGGACGTGAGGCAACATAATCATGTGCAGTTAAACGCCCCTCAGCTTCTGCTTCTTTACCTAATTCATCACAGATTGCCGCATTTTCGCAATGGATCAGAATTGGGGAATCAAACTCACTAATAATTTGCGCCCCTCGTAAAAATTGAAAATCATTCACTTCACGAAAATCGTTGTCTATACGGCGATCGCCACAGGTGGCGATAAAACATTTGAAGCCAACAACACCGACCTCATCTAGCTCATGAAGTCTATCTAAATTATAGGAAACTAAGCCACCGTACTGAGCCGCATCGACGGATAGTTTGCCTGTTGCAGCATCAAATTTGAGTTCAATACTTTCACGGTCAACGGTTGCAGGAAGCTGATTTAGCGGCATTTCAATAATGGTTGTGATACCACCTTTGGCAGCGGAGCGAGTGCCAGTTTGATAACCTTCCCAATGTGTTCTTCCCGGTTCTGAAATATGTGCATGTGAGTCGACCATGCCGGGTGAAACCACTAAACCTGATGCATCTATTTCTTCTTTCGCATTGGTAAGCGATGCACCAATCGCGGCGATTTTCCCATCTTTTACTGCGATATCGGTAACAATGGCTTCATTTTCAAGAATAACAGTACCGTTTTTAATAATCAGATCATATGGCATGAGATGTTCCTTAGATAAGATGATTCTTTCACAATTGTTCAATGAGTAATGCGATGCTTCGCAAACTAATTGAATTTCCAGTGTTATTTATGTCAATTACGCAGGCGTTTTTACGGCAACTTTGGGCTCCGCGTTCACCTGGATTTTTTGTTTAATCACTTTCGATGGATCTTTTTTAAATAATGAGTAGAGAACGAATGCAGAGATCACGCCTGCAAACCAAGACACGCGCGAGATAGGCTCTAATAGTGGAATGAGCTTTCCGCCGAGTGAGAAAATAACGGCAATGACAGTGATAACAAACGCAGTGATATTAAATCCGTGCTCATAGAATTTGTAATCACCAGTGCGGGTATACAGAATATCTAAATTAATTTTGGTACGCATGACGATGAAATAATGGGATAGCATGACACCAATGACAGGGCCTAAAATGCCGCCGATAATATCTAAAAAGGTATAGATGCTGTCCTGATTTTCGATCAGCTTCCAAGGCATGATCAGGATACTGATGATACTGGCTATAATAACGCCATGGCGGTAGGTCAGTTTTGATGGATATAGTGCAGCAATTTGGTAGCCTGCAGGGATAATATTACCCGCTGCGTTGGTTGATATTGTGGCCATTAAGATCACAATTACGGCAAATAGTGAGGCGTAAAGGCTATCCCACTTTTGAACAATGTCGAGCACATTCCAAGTATCAACCCCATAATGGATGCTCGCACCCGCTAATATGCAGACACTGCTCACTGCAAATAGAATATAAGCCACTAACAAACCAGATGTTTGTCCAATAGCTTGTTGCTTAAAGCTACTTGAATATTGTGTAAAATCAGAGGCGTTAACCGCAGGTGCTGCCCAAACAGCGACCACACTGTTGATCACAATAAAGAAAAAGAAGACTTTGCTTGGTGCTTCAGTCACACCTGTTGGAATATAATCGAGAATCGGTTGAATGCCGACAAGGGATATCGACCAGATCGCCATACCACCAAATAGAATATAAATGCAGGGATTTAAAATGGCGGTCAGTTTATTGAGAACTTTTCCTCCACCTAAACCAATGGCAACGTTCATTGCCCAAAAGATAATAAAAACAATGAAGGCAGGTATGGTGACGCCAAAATAGGTTTCACCGTTGCCAATGTTTAGAAACTCAGGCCATAGCTTGCCAATTAAAATTAATAGTGCCAATGAACCTGTAAAACATTGCAAGCCAAACCACATGATTGCTGCGATACACCCTCTTAAAACACCAGGAAATAAGGACCCTTTGATACCATATGACGCCCTTAGCAACATAGGAAAGGGAATGCCATACTTAGAGCCAGCAGCACCATTCATCACCATAACAAAGGCGATACAAATCGCACTCAAGATAATGGCAAACATAATATTCATGGTTGATAGCCCTAAAATAAAAAAACCACCGACCATTAGATAATTGGGAACGTTATGTACCGAACCCATCCAGAGGGTAAAATAATTAAATGTTTTCCATGTACGCTGTTGTTGGTTTTTAGGTAATAGGTCATCGGTATACCCACGTTCACGATAAATCTCTTTTTCTTCTGAGTGATTCATATATGTGCCCTTCCACGCATATAGTGCATACTCGTCATATTCCAAGTTACCGCATTGCTGGTTGCTCACTTGTACTAGTCATCTTGTTGTGATGCTTCTAGACACTCATTCACATTCCATCTAGCAATACCTCGAATTATTTAAAGTATAAAAATGAAATTGAGAGATTTAACTAATCGAATTTTTAATAAAGTAATAAAGTTATTATTTTAAAATTTCAAACAATGTTATTTTTTATATATGTATCAACTTAATAATCAAAAAAACATTTATGATTATTAAGTTTTATTTTTTAGGTTATTTTTACTGCTATATGAAATATTTTCGGATTCAATATAACTATCCTAAACTCCAATAGGCAATGTTTTTGTGATAAATTTTTCCAAAAAATAGATCTGGAGCACGAGTTTTTATTTATTGCATTACTTATCAATACATTGAATTTTTGTTTTGGCGTTTCATATCATAAGTAAAAGGTTGTTAGCTTCTGTTTTTTAGATTTAATTATAATTAATTGGTTGAAAATCAAACGGATGTAGTATGATCTAAAATTAAACCTTGAATGTAGCGTATAATAAACATTATTCTAGAATTAAATTCTTGTATGACATTGAGATTTATCAATTTATTTTTTGGAAAATTTTTCCATGAAATGCTTCTAAATCCCATTTTTTCTGTTAGGATGTTGGTAGTACATTTATTGATATATTATATTTTCTAAATAAGGTTAATATTAAGTTAAGGATTAAATGAAAATATTGAATAATTAATTTTTTTAACTCTAAAGTAAACTAAATAGCTATTTTAATTAATGGGCTATCTGGTTTATTGTGTGAGGTTTTATCTCTAAATGTGCAATTTCATCTTGGCACTAATTGGTGCTAACGTGATTATACTCAAAATAATTCGAGTTGCAGATAGGCGAGTCACCATTACCTTAACGAAAAGCGCTGCAAGCTGAAGGATAGCGAGTATAGAAGTAACACTGATATCAACATGATATTATAAGGTTAAGCATCGACCTCATTTCCCATAGGTACTCCTATTATGAAAATTATCATCGCACCTGATTCGTTCAAAGAGAGTATGAGTGCAGAGCTTGCTGCCAATGCAGTAAAGCAAGGGTTTCAAGCTATCTTTCCTCATGCCACCTATCTTAGCTTACCTATTGCTGACGGTGGAGAAGGTACCGTTGATGCTTTGATTGCTGCAATCGGTGGCGAGCGTGTCACTGTTGAAGTCTGCGGGCCACTCAATCAAGCAGTGATGGCAACCTATGGGTTATTGCATCAAGGAAAAACCGCGGTCATTGAGATGGCGGAGGCGAGCGGCTTGATGTTGGTCTCCCCTAAAGACCGTAATCCTTTGCTAACGCATAGTTTTGGCACAGGACAGTTGATCAAAGATGCCTTAGATAAAGGGGTCAAGCAGATTATTTTAGGCATTGGTGGAAGCGCAACGGTTGATGGTGGCGTAGGTATGTTACAAGCGCTTGGTGCCGTGTTTTACGATCAACAGCAACAAGTGCTCGCGCGCGGTGGTGAGGTCTTAAATCGTATTGTTGATATCGATATGACAAATCTTGATCCGCGTTTGCAGCACTGCGGTATTGATGTTGCTTGCGATGTGGACAACCCATTAATCGGTGAACGTGGTGCCGCAGTGGTATTTGGCCCGCAAAAGGGTGCTACACCTGAAATGGTGGCAATCCTTGAACAAGGGTTGAATCAATTAGCTAAAGTTATTGAGCATACAACGGGCACAGATTATCGTCATTTAGCGGGTGGTGGAGCAGCAGGGGGCATTTCAGTTGCTGCCGCTGCATTTATGGGCGCGCAGTTAAAACCTGGCATTGAAATTGTTATTCAAGCGGTTAATTTAGAAAAAGAAATTATCAATGCCGATTTGGTTATTGTGGGGGAAGGCAGTATGGATGGGCAAACCGCGGGCGGTAAAGCTCCCATAGGCATCGCCAAAGTCGCTGCTAAACATCATGTGCCAGTTATTGCGTTGAGCGGTGTATTAGGCAAAGGGGTTGAGGCTTTACACCAAGAAGGTATTGATGCCTTTTTTAGTATCCTACCGCGCTTATGTCCACTCGAAGAAGCATTGTCTGAAGGAGCAGTTAACTTACAGCAGGCTGCTTATAATGTGGCAAAAGTGCTAAAGCTAGGAAAGCAATTATAATGCATTAGAAATAAAACCCGCTTTTAAGGCGGGTTTTATTTTAGTACAGATTAACGGACTACAACATCATGCCGCCGAATAGGAAGCCGAACGTTACCGCTAACACAACGCCAATAGTACCCGGTATAAAGAATGGGTGGTTAAAGACGAAGCGACCGATACGTGTTGTGCCTGTGTCATCCATCTGCACTGCCGCAACCAATGTTGGGTAAGTTGGCAGAATGAATAAACCAGATACCGCAGAGAACGAAGCGATAGCTGTCAGTGGGCTAACATGTAAAGCTAATGCCATAGGCATTAATGCTTTTGCCGTTGCCGCTTGTGAATAAAGCAGTGCTGAACAGAAGAAGAAAATAACCGCTAGCATCCATGAATGTTCGTGGATCAAGTCACCCGCAGTTTCTTTAATCCAATCAATGTTGTGCTGTACAAAAGTATCACCTAACCAAGCAACACCAAGGATACAAATACACGCACTCATACCTGCTTTAAAGGTACTTGAATTGAGGATCGAGTCAGTGCTTACACGGCAGAACACAGTAATTAGTGTGGCCACACTTAGCATGATGATCAAGATTGCATTAGTGGTATTCATTAATGGGGTTTGTACCAAACCTAAGCTTGGGCTGTTGACGATAGCGTAGACAACCACACAGACCACACCCAGTAAGAATAATAGAACCGAGGATTTAGCACCTGGTTTGATATCTTTGACTTGGCTTCCACGTAATTCAACTAAACCTTCCGCTAAACGTTTTTGATAAACAGGATCATCAGACAGTTTAGAGTTAAATGTCCAAGAGATGATGAATGACATCAAAATAATGGCGAGGAAAGTTGATGGCAATAAAATACCTAGCAAAGTAATGTAGCTAACGGTATTACCTGCGCCAACCATTGCAGGGTTTTCCATCACCGATGCCATATACACTACCGCCGCAGAAATGGGGGATGCGGTAATACCAATTTGAGCTGCAACAACCGCTGTAGATAGTGGACGACATGGTTTTACGCCTTGCTCTTTAGCAACTTCGGCAATAACGGGCAATGTAGCTAAAGAAATATTCCCTGTGCCAGCAAACAGAGTCAGGAAATAAGTCACGATTGGTGCAAGGATGGTGATGTATTTTGGATTACGACGTAATAATTTTTCCGTTTGGGCAACTAAATAATCCAGACCACCGGCAATTTGCATTGCAGAGATCGCTGCGATTACCGCCATAATAATCGAGATGACGTCAAATGGAATGGTTCCTGGTTTCACGCCAATTGCAGCGAGTACCAGAACACCAAGGCCACCGGCAAAGCCGATACCTATCCCACCTAGACGGGCCCCCAAAAATATGGCCAGTAGAACAATTATAAATTCCACGGCTAACATAGTGTTTACTCCTCGACAAATTTAAAATTAAAAATATGAAACTGTTATGTTAATTTTTTGTGTGTGCATAAAACTAAAAAGGCACGCTTTCCAAAGGAGAGGCGTGCCTTGATTTTTAAGAATTATTTATGTTTAACATAAATGATTAGTCATCAAATCGTTTCGCTTTATAAGCTGGGTGTTTTAGGTTCTCAACAGAGAAGATATCATCCAGTTGTTCTTCGGTCAGTAAGCCGCGCTCAAGTACGACTTCACGGACGCTCTTACCTGTTTCTGCACAAATTTTACCCACGATATCACCATTATGGTGACCAATAAATGGGTTCAGGTAAGTTACGATACCGATAGAATTAAATACGAACGCTTCACAAATCTCTTTATTAACTGTAATACCGTTAACGCATTTTTCAACCAAGTTACGACAAGCATTGCTCATGAGTGAAATAGATTCAAACATGGCTTGACCAATAGCTGGTTCCATGACGTTCAATTGTAGCTGACCCGCTTCAGCTGCCATTGTAACACAGATATCGTTACCGATAACTTTGAAGCACGCTTGGTTAACCACTTCTGGAATTACTGGGTTAACTTTTGCTGGCATGATAGAAGAACCTGCTTGTAATTCAGGCAGATTGATTTCTTTCAGACCTGCACGAGGGCCAGAAGACAGTAAACGTAAGTCATTACAGATTTTAGATAGCTTAACTGCAAGGCGTTTCAAACCTGCGTGAACAGTGATGTAAGCACCACAGTCAGAGGTTGCTTCGATTAAGTCTTCTGCTGGAACACAAGCTAAACCAGTTACTTCAGCCAGTTTTTCAACAGCCAGTTTTTGATAACCCGGCGCTGTGTTTAGACCAGTACCGATAGCTGTTGCACCTAAGTTAACTTCCAGCAGTAATTCAATGCTGCGTTTTAGGTTTTTCTCTTCTTCTTTTAAGAGGGTGGCAAAGGCATGGAATTCTTGGCCAACAGTCATTGGAACAGCATCCTGTAATTGGGTACGACCCATTTTCAGAATGTCTTTATATTCTTCAGCTTTTTTCTCAAAGCCTTTTTTGAGGTATTCAACTGATTCAATCAGTTTAACAACAGAGTTGTATACCGCGATACGGAAACCAGTAGGGTATGCATCGTTGGTTGATTGGCTTTTATTTAAGTGGTCATTTGGATTTAGGAATTCATATTCCCCTTTTTTATGACCCATCAGTTCAAGACCAATATTTGCAAGGACCTCGTTAGTATTCATATTCAGTGATGTACCAGCACCACCTTGGAATACGTCAACAGGGAATTGGTCCATACATTTACCTGAATCCAGTACAACATCACAGGCTTTAATAATCGTGTCTGCGATATTACGTGGAATAGTATGAAGTTCTTTGTTCGCCATCGCAGCCGCTTTTTTTACCATTACCATGCCACGAATAAACTCAGGCACATCATTAATGGTGCGGTCGCTAATATAAAAGTTTTCAATCGCACGCAGAGTATGAACACCGTAGTAGGCATCAGATGGGACTTCTTTCTGACCTAACAGGTCTTCTTCGATACGAGTATTGTTTGACATGAGAACCTTCTTAATTAGATTACAGTTACTGTCTATATGCGCTTTTAAAAATAGATATACCGTGAAACAAAATATTGTAGGTGCAAAACACCTCTTACTTCATTATCAGCATAATGATCTACTGATTTATGGGTAGATGATATGCTGTTCTTAAATCATTGCCTTGAACCTAGATCACTATATAGTTTGATTTATGAAACAGATTTCAAAATGTGTGAGCAATCTCACAGATGAAACTAAAAAAATTAGCAATCTCCGAGAGTTGAAAAACGTTATAGTGACCCCAATCATTATGGCTATACTAAGCAATAAAGCGAATTTTGTTAGTTGTCTCTTGATACAGTTCACAGGTTTTCCAAGGGGCGAAAAAAAGATTGAAACAAAGGAGAACATTGTGCGCTGGTTACCCCTAATATTACTCTGCCTTCTCATCTATATTGAGTCCGTCATATTCGTTCGTGTTGCTTCAGCCATTGGCGTATTAGCGACATTGATATTGGTCGTGCTGACATCCTGCTTAGGCGTTTCTCTGGTTAAAAATCAGGGCATGAAAAATGTTATGCAGATCCAACAAAAAATGGCTGCGGGTGAAAGTCCTGCTGCTGAAATGATCAAAAGCGTTGCTTTAGTATTGGCGGGTTTCTTACTGATTGTGCCTGGCTTCTTCACTGACTTTATCGGTTTGCTTTTATTATTACCACCAGTACAAAAATTGTTTGTGATGCGTTTGATCCCGCATATTCGCTTCTCTTCAATGGGAAATGGCTTTAGTGCAGGGCGTCAAAGTCCATACCAGCAAGGTGATACATTCGAAGGGGAATTCCAGCGTAAACAGGATGACCCAACTTATACGCTCGATAAGTCAGATGATCCTGCTGAATCAGAAAAAAATGGCCGCCCTAAATCATAATCCCTCTTAATAGGGGAAGTTAAAAACTAGAAAATTTTTATCTTCCCCCCCTTGAAGTCACTTTATCTAGCCCCAATCTCCTGAATCATGGTACTGGTTTAATTAGGCATACTGGTATCGTCCTTTTACCTAGTGTGGACTTTATTTATAGGAGAACTATTAATGAAAATTCGTCCATTGCATGACCGTGTTATCGTCAAGCGTAAAGAAGTTGAATCAAAATCGGCTGGCGGCATTGTTCTGACTGGCACCGCAGCAGGTAAATCTACGCGTGGTGAAGTCCTCGCCGTTGGTAATGGTCGCATCCTTGAGAATGGCGAAATCAAAGCGCTGGATGTGAAAGTCGGCGACATCGTTATTTTTAACGACGGTTATGGCGTGAAAGCTGAAAAAATCGACAACGAAGAAGTATTGATCATGTCAGAAAGTGACATTCTAGCGATTGTTGAAGCGTAATTTTCACTTAGATCTTCTCAACTAACGAAAAGAATTTAAAGGAAAGAAATAATGGCAGCTAAAGACGTTAAATTTGGTAGTGATGCACGCGTAAAAATGCTTCGTGGTGTGAATGTTCTTGCGGATGCAGTTAAAGTAACTTTAGGCCCTAAAGGCCGTAACGTAGTTCTAGATAAATCATTCGGCTCTCCAGTTATCACCAAAGATGGTGTTTCTGTTGCACGTGAAATCGAATTAGAAGACAAATTCGAAAACATGGGCGCACAGATGGTGAAAGAAGTTGCCTCTAAAGCTAATGATGCAGCGGGTGACGGTACGACAACAGCAACAGTTCTGGCACAAGCTATTGTGACCGAAGGTCTAAAAGCTGTTGCCGCAGGTATGAACCCAATGGATCTGAAGCGCGGTATCGATAAAGCGGTTGTTGCAGCAGTTGAAGAGCTGAAAGCACTGTCTGTTCCATGTTCAGACTCAAGAGCGATTGCTCAGGTTGGTACTATTTCTGCAAACTCAGACGAAACCGTTGGTAAGTTGATCGCAGAAGCAATGGATAAAGTCGGCAAAGAAGGCGTTATCACTGTTGAAGAAGGTACTGGTCTAGAAGATGAACTGGATGTTGTTGAAGGTATGCAGTTCGACCGTGGTTACCTATCTCCTTATTTCATCAACAAGCCAGAAACAGGTGCTGTTGAGCTAGAAAACCCATTCATTCTGTTAGTTGATAAAAAAGTTTCTAACATCCGTGAATTGCTGCCAGTATTAGAAGGCGTTGCGAAAGCAAGTAAACCACTGCTGATCATCGCTGAAGATGTTGAAGGTGAAGCATTAGCAACACTCGTGGTTAACACCATGCGTGGTATCGTGAAAGTTGCAGCGGTTAAAGCACCTGGTTTTGGTGATCGCCGTAAAGCAATGCTGCAAGATATCGCTATCCTGACTAATGCGACCGTTATCTCTGAAGAGATCGGTATGGAGCTTGAAAAAGCAACATTAGAAGATTTAGGTCAAGCAAAACGTATCGTTATCAACAAAGATACCACAACTATCATTGATGGCGTGGGTGATGAGTCTGCGATCGCAGGCCGTGTTGCTCAAATTCGTCAACAAATCGAAGAATCAACTTCTGATTACGACCGTGAAAAACTGCAAGAGCGCGTAGCTAAATTAGCTGGCGGTGTTGCTGTCATTAAAGTTGGTGCAGCAACTGAAGTGGAAATGAAAGAAAAACGTGCTCGTGTTGATGATGCTCTGCATGCAACTCGCGCAGCGGTTGAAGAAGGTGTGGTTGCTGGTGGTGGTACTGCACTGGTACGCGTTGCAGCTAAATTGGAATCACTAAAAGGTGATAACGAAGAGCAAAACGTCGGTATCCGTGTTGCACTGCGTGCGATGGAAGCGCCAATGCGTCAAATCGTCACTAACGCAGGTGAAGAAGCCTCTGTTGTTGTTAACACCGTTAAAGCAGCGAAAGGTAACGAAGGTTACAACGCAGCAACTGATACATACGGCGACATGATCGACATGGGTATTTTGGATCCAACTAAAGTTACCCGTTCTGCACTGCAATTTGCTGCATCTATCGCAGGCTTGATGATCACCACTGAAGCGATGATCACTGACCTACCGAAAGATGACGCACCTGATTTAGGCGGCGCAGGTATGGGCGGTATGGGTGGAATGGGCGGTATGATGTAAGCCATTTGGCGACATCACCTTCATATAATCACTAAGTACTGTCAGCCGGTACTGTTAGCTTGACTAGCAGTACCGGTTTTTTTATATATAAAATGGCTAAATGCACTGTGTGCTGTTCAAAATATCGTTTTGCGATAAATTACCCTGATTTTAATTAGATCTTTGTGCATTTATTTTTGCGCTAACGGCATGCCTCAGGGTATATTTGGGGTAAGGCTATACTCGTGATACTTCAAGTTGTAGCGCTTTTCGTTAAGGCATAGTAACTGCGTTCATTCGCACCAGTCACAGTGTTATCTATGCTCCTAGCGACTCGTTCACTTGTCGCCTAGCTGCACCTCGAATTATTTAGAGTATATAATTGGTTTGATGAGTAACGAGCAAAGGTATTTGACGCATTCTATGGTAGACTCTGTTTGCTGACGGGTATGGCTCAATTCAATGACACCGTTAATAACAGAAGAAAGGATTGAATGGTTCTCAAACCAACTGCAAAAACACAATGATAAATGAGGGAAAACATGCGAATTAAAGTATTGCTTGGTGCTGCTGCATTACTACTTTTAGCAGGTTGTTCGACAACAACTAATTTAACTGCTGCAGGCTCACAAGTTCGTTTTGTTGAAAACCAACCTGGAAGTGACTGTCAACTTCTGGGGCAAGTCACAGGAACTCAAAGCAATTGGTTGAGCGGTGTTAATAGCGATTCTAGCTCTATGCGCGGTGCGGCGAATGACCTGCGTAACAAAGCCGGTGAAATGGGCGGAAACGTTATTTTTGGCGCATCTAGCCCAAGTGAAAGCATCATTTCTAGCTTTATCCCAGTAGATAGCAAGATTATTGGCCAAGTTTATAAGTGCCCTTAAAATGAAAATTTAACGCCCAGCCGTTTTTATTCAGCGTGGGCGTTTTCATTTCAGCATTGCTTCAAATTTAGGTTGAGTAAAGTTTTACTCGGCTCTCCTCCAATTTCTCGGGCTAATTTAGGCACTAAATAACCTGAAACTTTCCCCAATAATTGTTGAATTAATAAGCGAGCCTCTTGGTCACTCACTAAGAAATGAGCAGCACCTTGTACTTTATCTAGCACATGCAAGTAATAGGGTAAGATCCCTGTATCAAATAGTGAGTTGCTTAAATTTGCTAACGTGTCAGCATTGTCATTCACGCCACGCAAAAGCACACTTTGATTAAGTAGTGTGACACCTGCTTTTTTCAATTTTTGCATCGCATCTCGAAATTCATCATCTATTTCATTGGCGTGGTTAATATGTGTCACCATAATAGCTTGTAACCGTGAATCGGCTAGCCTTTGGCATAAACTGTTGGTGATACGTTCAGGGATCACCACCGGTAGGCGAGAGTGGATGCGTAGACGTTTAATATGCGGAATGGCTTCTAACTGACCAATTAGCCAATCGAGTTCATGATCTTTCGCCATCAGAGGATCGCCCCCTGAAAATATGATTTCATTGAGTTCAGTGTGGTTTTTTATATAATCCACCGCTATCAACCAATTATTTTTGTTTCCCTTGTTGTCTTCATAGGGGAAATGACGGCGAAAGCAGTAACGACAGTTAACCGCACAGCCCCCTTTCACTAACATCAATGCGCGGTTGTGATATTTGTGTAGTAAACTGGGGATCTCATTATCTTGTTCTTCTAATGGATCAGTAGAAAAACCCGGATAGGTATCGAATTCTGCTCTTGCAGTTAATACTTGCAATAGCAGTGGGTCTTGTGGGTCGCCTTTTTTCATGCGTGAAATAAATGGCCTTGGCACACGTAATGGAAATAATTTACGTGCTTCGTTGCCATCTTTCGATGCTTGATGGCTTTCTAGCCCCAGTATTTGTAGCAATTCATCAGGATTAGTGATTGCTTCAGCAAGTTGTTGTATCCAGACTTCTCTGGACAGGGTGTTTTGAGTTACAATATCGACCATTTTTTGGCTATGCCATATTTAGTGTATAAATTTAGAGGATCTCCATGGCTACTTATAGTACCAATGAATTCCGCTCAGGTCTTAAAATCATGTTAGATGGCGAACCTTGTGCAATTCTTGAAAGTGAATTCGTTAAACCGGGTAAAGGTCAAGCGTTTGCACGCGTTCGTATTCGTAAACTGATTTCTAACAAACTGTTGGAAAAAACATTTAAGTCTACTGATTCTGTCGAAGGTGCAGATGTCATGGATATGAACTTAACTTACCTCTATAACGATGGTGAGTTTTGGCATTTCATGAACAACGAAACTTTCGAGCAGCTAGCAGCTGACGAAAAAGCGGTTGGTGATAACGCTAAGTGGCTGATCGACCAAGCAGAGTGTATTTTGACTCTGTGGAATGGCCGCCCAATTGCAGTGACTCCTCCTAACTTTGTTGAGTTAGAAATCACTGAAACTGATCCAGGTCTGAAAGGTGATACAGCAGGTACCGGTGGTAAACCAGCAACTCTGAGCACCGGCGCAGTGGTTAAAGTCCCTCTGTTCGTTCAGATTGGTGAAGTGATCAAAGTTGATACTCGTTCAGGCGAATACGTTTCACGTGTGAAATAATACCTGTTTGATTGAGATTAAAAAACCGTAACGCGCCTTTTTATCGCATTACGGTTTTTTTATTGCTAAATTTGCGCTAGCTTAGCAGCACTTAAAACCGCCTTTTCCGCCATAGCGCGCATCTTGTCGGTCTTTGAAAAACTCTTCGTAGGTCATCGGTGTTTGATCGGGGTGATTAAGCTGCATATGGGCAACATAATTGTCATAATCAGGTACACCAATCATCATTTTTGCGGCTTGCCCTAAGTAGCGAGCGGCATTACCAAGTGAACCAAACATATTTACCTCCTGACAAACCATACAGCTAGTGGTGTCGTGTATTCGCTACAATTTCTTGATAGTTAGCTGGCATTGGTTGATATGGCACCTCATTGGCGGTAGGCTCAGCCGTTTTTAATGCTTTCAAAGCGGTACGGATTGAGAACAGCGCCAGCAATACCACAACAATCATAAAGAAAATAGTTAGCCCAGCATCTAAACGGTTATTAAAAATCAATTGTACCAGTTGTGACTCGGTGTACTGTGATGGAATATTACCACTATCAATCATTGCTTGGAATTTATTGGCAACAGCTAAGAAGCCAACACGAGCATCTTCACTGAAGGTTTTTTCCCATCCAGCGGTCATGGTACAAATCAGTAGCCACGCAGTTGGGACTAAAGCGACCCATGCGTACTTTTGACGCTTCATTTTGAAAAGTACGACAGCGCAGAGCATTAGTGCCATACCCGCCAACATTTGGTTAGCAATACCGAACAGAGGCCATAGCGTATTGATACCACCAAGTGGATCAACAACTCCTTGATGCAGGAAGTAGCCCCAAGCCAGCACACATAATGCAGTTGCGATAAGGTTTGCAGGTAAAGAATCAGTGCGTTTCAAAGAAGGTGAGATCACGCCTAGCAAGTCTTGTAACATAAAGCGTGCAGCTCGTGTTCCTGCATCCACCGCGGTTAAAATAAATAATGCTTCAAATAAGATGGCAAAGTGATACCAGAAAGAAACATTCATTAGCCCACCAAGAGCGCCATGTAGGATATAGGCCATACCAACGGCAAGTGTTGGCGCTCCCCCTGCACGAGAGATTATGCTTTTCTCACCGACTTCATTGGCGATATTAGTCAGTTGGTCAGGTGTAATGTGGAAGCCCCAGCTACTCACGACTTGTGCAGCTGACGTCACAACATCTTCTGTGCCAGCAGGTGCTAACATGGCTAGAGGGCTGTTCATGGCGAAATAAACACCCGGATCAATCACACAAGCTGCAACTAGCGCCATAATGGCAACGAAAGACTCCATTAACATCCCGCCATAGCCGATAAAGCACGCTTGGTTTTCATTAGCTAACATTTTAGGTGTCGTGCCTGATGCAATCAGCGCATGGAAACCGGATACTGCACCGCAAGCAATAGTAATAAATAAGAATGGGAACAAATCACCTGCCCAAACAGGGCCTGTGCCATCAATAAATTTAGTGAGCGATGGCATTTGTAGATTTGGATTTAAAATTAAAATACCGATTGCGAGACCGATAATAGTCCCAATTTTTAAGAATGTTGAAAGGTAATCACGGGGTGCTAATAGTAACCAAACAGGCAATACAGCAGCAATGAAGCCATAGCCAACCAACATCCACGTTAATTGCACGCCTGTATAATCAAAGTAAGGTGCCCATGTTTCGCTTTCGGCAACCCAGCCACCGGATATAATTGCAAAAACAAGAAATACTAAGCCAATAATTGAAACTTCACCAATACGTCCTGGGCGGATGTAGCGGGTATAGATCCCCATAAAAATGGCGAGAGGGATGGTGAAGGCAACGGTGTAAGTCCCCCAAGGGCTATGGGTTAGGGCTTTAACCACGATCATTGCGAGCACTGCAAGAATGATTACCATAATCATAAAACAGGCGATAAGGGCTAAAATACCAGCGGTATTCCCCATTTCTTCTTTAACTAATTCGCCAAGAGAGCGGCCATCTCGTCGGGTCGAGACAAAAAGCACCATGAAGTCTTGGACTGCACCGGCGAGCACAACCCCTGCCAGTAACCATAACATACCCGGTAAATAACCCATTTGCGCTGCCAAAACCGGCCCAACTAGTGGCCCAGCTCCCGCGATCGCCGCAAAATGGTGACCAAATAATACTTTTTTATCAGTAGGAACATAGTCTAAGCCATCGTTATGGCGAATTGATGGCGTCATACGCGTTTCATCAACTTGCAATACTTTTTTGGCAATAAACAATCCGTAGTAACGATAAGCGATTAAGTAGACGCAGACAGCAGCAACCACTATCCATAATGCATTTATTTGCTCGCCTCGGTTTAATGCGATGTAACCTAGCGCAAAAGCGCCCAGTACCGCGAGCACAATCCAAATTAATTGTTTACCCATAGCCACCCCATCCGTTTCATAATCAAGCCGTTATCAATTTTTGTGATGCTCATGACACATATAGCTTGAGTTAATAGAAAGACAAAATAGCTAAAACGTGAAACCACACAGTAAAGGGAAATAAATTTAATAACTGTAACTAATATCACTAATTCACAGTAACGATCTGGATTTTATTTTGTTTTAAGCTAAAGAAGGGGAATTATTCTTTTTTATAATTCTTTAATTATCATTTTTATTGGAATTATACACTATTGTTATTTTCAGGGATGCATTTTAACTAAAGTATTTAAAAGTGCCAAATAGGGGCGTTTCCCCCTATCTTTAGCAAAGTCCGCCGTAAACCTTCGCCCAATGCGGGCGGAGATATAAGGTGAAAAGCCCTGAGGGCTTTTAAAAGCAATCATCAGTGCGCTTCCTGAGGGACTTTGTGGCACAATCAAATAGACGCTCCGCTGACTGACAGGGTATCTTTTTCGGAGAAACTTCGCCAAAGAACCATGCAATAGGCTCAATGAAATGGCCTTTCATCATGATAATATATGGACACTTTATCAATGAGCGCTGACAATGTTAAGAGCCACAAAAGTACGCATCTATCCGACACCAGAACAGGCGGAATACCTTAACGCCCAGTTTGGTGCCGTGCGTTTCGCGTACAACAAAGCGCTACATATCAAAAAGCATATTTATCGATACAAGGGTATCAGTTTAAGCCCACGGAAAGACCTAAAACCTCTACTGGCGATAGCGAAAAAATCGCGTCAATATTCGTGGTTAAAACGATACGATGCCATTGCATTACAACAAGCCGTTATCAATCTTGATATGGCTTTCTCCAACTTTTTCAACCCAAAGCTGAAAGCGCGTTTCCCTGTCTTTAAACGCAAGCACGGTAAACAATCGAGTTATCACTGCGTTGGGGTAAAGGTGCTGGACAATGCAGTTAAAATTCCGAAACTGGCACCGATAGAGGCTCATCTCCATCGTGACATTGTTGGAAAAGTCAAAAGCATCACCCTGTCCAAAACGGCCACGGGCAAATACTACGCTTCCATACTTTGTGATGATGAAACTAAAGCGCCCACGAAACCGTCGTTAGTCACCACTATCACCGGCCTCGACATGGGGTTATCCCATTACGTCATCAAATCGAATGGTGATAAGGTCGCCAACCCGCGACACCTCATTAACGCCAGCCGAAATTTACGGCGCAAACAAAAAGCGTTATCACGTAAGCAAAAAGGCAGTGCAAATCGTGGTAAAGCTCGAAGGCAACTCGCCGGTGTACACGAACGGGTCGCCAATGCCCGTGCTGATTTTCAACACAAACACTCTCGTGCAATCGTTGACGAAAACCAAGCGGTGATTGTCGAGACACTGAAGTCAGCAAATATGATGAAAAACCATCATCTGGCACGAGCGATAGGTGATGCGGGCTGGAGCAGTTTTATCACAAAACTGGAATACAAAGCGGCAGAAAAAGGGGGGCATCTGGTGAAACTGGATCAATGGTTCGCCAGTTCAAAAAACCTGTCACTGCTGCGGTCACAAAATGGCGGATATGCCGTTACATCAGCGTATTTGGCAATGTCCCGAATGCGGAGTTGAGCATGACCGTGATATTAATGCGGCCCTTAACATTCGACATAAAGGCATATTGGAATTACGGGCGGCGGGACTCGTCGTTTCAGCCCATGGAGGCCAGCGTAAATCCGTGATACAAGCGGTAGCGGCCTGAGAAGTGGGAAGCTTCGCCATTTACGGCGGAGAGCAGTCACATGAAGTCTAAGCTTTTCTTAAGCGTTGAATTAATTTTTTACCAAACAAGGTAATAATTAGCCCTAGCATAATGAATGTGAGCCCAGCAATTTGTACTTTATTAATATGTTCACCAAGAAATAATGCACTGCTACTTAAACCAAACAATGGCACTAGCAATGAAAAAGGTGCGACTTTCCATGCTTCATAGCGGCCTAATAAGACGCCCCATAATCCATATCCCACAAACGTAGATAGGTATGCGAGGTAAATAATGGTGCCAAAAAGGGGCCAGTCAAAACCTGCTAACCCTCGGCTTATCGCTTCTTCACCTTCAAAAATCCATGAACTAACAAAGAATGGGATGATTGGGATCAGTGCGCTCCAGCTAACTAAAGAAAGTGCACTACATTTCTCTGTACCTTGGTTTTGCATGATCATTCTATTGGTAATATTACCACAAGCCCATGAAAAACCGGCAATAAGCGTAAATATCAACCCTAAGAGCGGGATGTCATCTAAGCCACCTGTCGTTGCACCTTTGGCTAAAATGGTTAGTCCAGCAACCGCGATCAGCATGCCAATAAAATGGGTGATCTGCAGAGATTCTTTTAAGATCACAGCGCCTAAGAGCAGTGTGAAGAAAGCTTGCGATTGTAGGATCACTGAGGTGATCCCTGCTGGCATGCCAACGCGTATTGCACAAAACAGAAAAGCAAATTGCCCAAAACTAATGGTTAACCCATATATTAGCAGCAGCTTTAGTGGAACTTTGGGGCGCTTAAAGAAAAAAATCGCAGGGAATGCAACAAACACAAAGCGCAGCGCGCCAAGTAATAGAGGAGGAAGTGCTGTTACACCGAGTTTGATGATAACAAAGTTAACGCCCCATATAATAACCACACAAAGTGCCAGTAAAATGTCTTTAAAACTCATGCCATTTCTCAATAGTTGCCATCTATAAGCTTTCTACTCTACTCTCGGACACCGCAATCGGCGATAGAAAAGATGCGCTTAGGTTAAAATAAAGTAAAAATAAGTTAATTGTTATGACAAATAGTCGTTAGTTTGTTATTTTTTTATCCCTTGAGCTCGCAAATTTGAGTATTTATAATATTGTTTCACATAGCGTTTTCAGGACGACCTGAATATTAGCGTTTTTAATTCATGGGGACGACCCCGGCTATTATGGAAGAGAAGCAATGGCTTGGATCATCCTCTTTTGTGCAGGTTTATTAGAAATTGTTTGGGCAGTTGGTTTGAAGTACTCACATGGCTTTACGCGTCTGACACCAAGCGTTATTACGGCGGTGGCAATTATTGCAAGTATGGGGTTACTTGCCACTGCAATGCGTGATTTACCTGCAGGCACAGCTTATGCGATTTGGACGGGTATTGGTGCGGTAGGTACAGCAATCGTAGGGATTATTTTCCTTGGCGAATCAGCCAATATATTTCGTTTGTTAAGCCTTGGCTGTATTGTTGTCGGATTAATCGGTTTGAAACTCTCCAGCTAGCAACTTCTCGTGATAAGTGAAATATGATTGCAAACTTGTATTTCACTTATTTTATAACCTTCCTTGTATTATTATTTTTGAACTCAAAAAAAACCACAAAGTGATTATCCTACAGATGGCAGTTTCTTTCCCTGTAAATTAGCGATATTATGTAAATAATTCTCATTTTCATATTGGTGTTGTGGCTTTCACATGTCTGATCAAGAGTTACAATCGCTGTTTGCTCGCCATTCCTCTTCTTTATGTCGTTACCTTAATGTTTACCTTAAAGACCATGCACTTAGTATGGATATCATGCAGGAGAGCTTTGCTCGGATGGCAGAGCAAATGAAGTGCTCATCAATTCATGATATTGATGCTTATTTGTATCGTACAGCTAAAAACTTGATGGTTGATCATTTTCGCCAACAAAAAAAGCAGCCATCAACGTTGCTGAATGATAGCCAATGGCATGCGTTTCCAAGCAAAGAAAAAAGTCTTGAAGCCCAAGCGATTAGTCAACAACAGCAAGATCAAATACAAGCCATTATTCAAAGTTTGCCACAAAGAACTCAGGAGATATTTCATTTGTACCGTGTAGAAGGGCTGACACAAACTGAAGTTGCTGAAATATTAAATATTTCACTCAGCACGGTTGAAAAACATCTCGCAAGTGCTTTGGCAATGTTGATCCATAAATGGAGGGATTAAGGATGGATCATATGACAGATATTCCTTCTGAAATTGAAAATGCAGCCGCTTTATGGGTAGTCAAAACGACATCGAGAGAGCTAACCAAACAAGAGTCGCAAGAGTTTGAACGATGGATTGCGGCTTCAGAACAGCATCAAGAGACTTACTATCGTGCTCGTCAGCTGTGGGTGTTAACACATTCAGGGAACACTGTTGTTACGGTAAAAAGAAAGCAATCCGTATGGCGTTATGGAAAACAGTCACTCGTTGCGACCGTACTTTTGGCGATATTTTTCAGCTTTTTTTGGCTTTATAACCATCAAAGTACTGCTGATTACTACACCAAAACGGGAGAAATACGGCAAATAACATTACCGGACGGTAGTGTAGTGGATCTTGATAGTGGCACCCAAATATCACTCGCTTTTGATACTGATTATCGACAGGTTAATTTAATTGAGGGGAGGGCTTATTTTACGGTAGCACCGACTAACCCAAGAGAATTGAGACCGTTTCGTGTGATTGCCAATAATGGTGCTATTCAGGCATTAGGAACTGAGTTTTCAATTCAAAATAGAGATAGTGATGTTGAGGTTAATGTCTATCAACACAGCGTACAGGTATCTTTATTATCAGGGCAAAGCGAGGTTGTTAATCAAGGCTATTCGACCCATTACCAGCAAAAAATTTGGCCGGTTACCGCAGTTAAAAATAATCACTCATCTGCTTGGCGTGAAGGGCAGATCATTTTTCATCAACGTGCATTGAAAGATGTGATTAGTGAAATTAACCGCTATCGCAATAAACCTATCATTTTATTGAGTAAGCGAAATGAAAAGGTGAGTGGTGTTTTCCAAGTGAAAGGTTTAGAGAGCGCTATTGAAAATTTGAATAAGTCTCATGATTTAGCCGCTTATGAAGTCCCATTTTTCACATTAATATATTAATCACAATTTTTTAAAAAATTATTTACGGGTTTGTTTAGTTTTTTCGTCTTAATCTAAGTGATTGTGATTTTTATTACCATTATCATTTATTGGGATGGAAAATGACTAAGAAAAAATATCATTATAAAAAAGCAGTAGTTAGTATTCACCTTGCATTGATGTCTTTAGCGATTGCCCCTTCTGCTAGTTATGCGCAGGAGCAGCAACAACCAAGGAAAATCGCATTTTCAGTACCGGCTCAGTCTTTAGATCAAGCGCTGATCCAGTATGCACAGCAAGCTAACCTTGAGATACTGCTAGATAGCCGAGAGGTGGCAGGTCTGAGAAGCCAAGGAGTACAGGGTACTATGTCGGCTAATCAAGGGCTACAGCAGCTAATTGGTTCTAATCCTATTCACTTTAGCATCCACAATAATCGTATATCGATTAGCCGCAAGCAGGCCGATGACTCAGTTGTGATGTTAGATAAAATGACGGTGACGGCCACACCCGTTCAGCAAGGCGATTGGGTATACAGCACACCTTCTTCTATAAGTGTTATTAGTAAAAAACAACTCGAAGATCGCCCGCCTAAACATATTGCAGATGTGCTTGAAATGACGACGGGGGTCTATTCAAGTATGAGCCAACAAGATCCTGCTTTATCGGTCAATATTCGAGGTATTCAAGATTATGGCCGCGTTAACATGAATATTGATGGTATGCGGCAAAACTTTCAAAAAAGTGGTCATGGGCAACGCAATGGCACCATGTATATTGATTCTGAGCTGCTTTCGGGCGTGGAAATTCAAAAAGGAAGCACCAGTGGTATGGGAAGTGGAGGAACTCTGGGTGGGGTCGCTACTTTTACTACAGTAAATGCTTCTGATTTCTTATCAAAAGATAAGACTTTTGGTGGAAAAATACATGCAAGCACAGGAACTAATAATACTCACTTTATTGGCAGTACTGTGCTGGCGTTAGGTAATGAACAGGCTGATTTGCTTTTCGCGGCTAGTGAAAGACGACTGGGTGATTATAAACCGGGTACTCATGGTGATATTGGCGATATACGTGTTAATAATGATACAGGTCACTATGATCAGTTTGTTCATGATTTAAAGCATAGTCGTATTAGCGACAGTAATTATCAAATGACATCCTATTTAGCAAAAGCAGGATGGAATATCAGTGATTCACAACGTCTACAATTCAATTATCTAGAAACTAAGGTTGCAACCCCTAATGCAGGAACATTAACTAATTTAGGTAACGTTTGGCCATATAAACTGGGGTGGAAAAGTAGTGGTTTCAGCGATGTTACCACGAAAAATTACGCATTGGATTACACGCAATTCAGTGATACGGCATGGAGTACTGAATTTAAAAGTAAGCTGTATTTTGTTGATACTCATGATGACAGTAAAACCTACGCAACGAGCCAAGTGATCAATAATGGCTATCAAACCGATACACGGGTTAAAACGCTTGGCTTACAGTTAGAGAATCATTCAGAAATTGAATTTAATCGCTATAACGTATTGAAGGCGCATTATGGGGTGGAATCATTCCAAGACAAAGCCAGTAGTGATTCGACTCGTGAATCAGCTGGAGGCGTAACGCCAGATGGTAAACGTTCATTAAGTTCATTATTTGCAACACTAACCTATGAATACGATGATTGGTTAACGTTAGAAGGTGGGATGCGTTACGACTATTATAATTTAAAGGGAAAAACAGCAATGAGTTACAATGTTTTTCCCTTTACTAAAGATGCGCCTTGTAAAGAAGCCCGATTACGTAACTGTAAAAGTGTAAAAATCGATAGAACGTGGGATGTTGATGAATCAGAAGGTGCATTTTCGCCAAATATTAAACTGGCTATTCATCCTAATTTAGAGTGGATGGAACTATTCACCAGCTATGGCCGTTCATGGCGCCCGCCTGCGATTACTGAAACACTAACCACGGGTAGTGCACACAGCTCTTCAACACAATTCCCGAACCCCTATTTAAAACCCGAACGTTCCAATGCATGGGAAGTGGGGATGAATATCAACTATCCCGAATTGATTATTGAGGAAGACCGGTTAGTTGCGAAAGTTGCCTATTTTGATACGCGAGTGGATAACTATATTAACCTTGCAATTAATCGCACTAAACCGGGCATGGTTAATCCAAGTATTGGTAATGCTGCATACAGTAATAACTTAAATACAACACGCTTTAGAGGATTTGAATATCAAATTAATTATGATGCAGGCTTTGTATATGCCGATTTAACATTCACTCATATGATAGGTAAAAACAAATTTTGTGCTCATCCTGCATGGCTAGGGGGGGTAGAGCAATATGGTAAGGATACTGGGCCAGGTAATTGGTATGTTGAAGACAACGAAAGCGCCAATAATTATGTTAACTGCGATAGCGGAGCCGTATTCAGCAGCTCGGCCAATTTACCCGGTGATCGTGGTTCCTTTACGTTAGGTGGTCGTGCTTTTGATAGAAAACTCGATGGTGGTGTTGTTGTGCGTTTTACACCCGGTTTTCAAGATCGCTCCCAGCAAACAAATCAGCCTTATTTAGCAGATTGGCCTAAATATACCTTATTTGATTTATACGCGAGTTATGCAGTGACTGATGATTTAACCATAAGGGTAAATGTTGAGAATTTAACTAATCGAGCCTATGTGGTGAGTTTTGGTGAAAGTTTATCAAACACATTAGGACGTGGCCGAACGGTTAGTGGTGGTGTTGAATATCGTTTTTGAAATATATACTCTAAATAATTATCAGTAGATCTTTACTATAAATAAAATACCCAAATCAACGATTTGATTATTGGTTGATTTGGGTATGATCTTATCTCGTAATTTCAGCATCTCATAATATTCAATTCTTTACCTCATGATGTTTTTCAAGATAACGCGATGGCCATATATCTGCGGGATGTAAATCTAAGAAGTCAGCAATAATCCTTTCCCCTTTAGGCCAACGACGAGCAAGAGCGTTACTCAGTGTTGATGAGTTTAACCCGGCGAGGCGTGATACTGCGGAGAGTGATGAGCCCTTTTTCTTTATTGCTGCAATGATATCCGCAGGGTGCCAATCTTCTTTCATGATACCTCCATTTATTATTGAATAATTAAATATCAAATATAATTATTCTGCGTTTAATTAAATATAGTGGCGTGTTTGTGTGAATAATAAAAATAAACAAAGATTGATTATTTTTAAATATTTATAAATAGGGACTGTAAATCTGATTTTTGATGTGTTAAAGATATGTTTAATACAATTAAATCATTAACTGAAATTAATGAATGATGTTTAATTAATATAAATACAAGTTATTAGCGAGTTACATACCCATTAACATAAAACGTTCATGAACATTTTATCGGAATAATAATGGGTTATAAATAATGAAGTTTATATCTTTAGAATAAAAGACAAGGAAAATGGTATGAAATGGAAATTTCGATTCGGTGCTGCTTTGGGAAATGCACTTGAATATTATGATATTGCAGTATTTGCAGCGATATCTATGTATTTAAGTGCGGAGTTAGAACGTTTAGGGTACTCACAAGCAACGGAAATGGTATGGGGAATATTTGCTTTGCGCTTTTTAATTCGACCTATAGGTGGCTACTTAATAGGGCGCTATGCAGATAGAGTTGGAAAAAAATCGGCCTTGATACTCACTAGTTTTATTACAGGCACCGCGACGTTATGTATGGCTTTATTGCCGATTGAGCTATTAGGAGCATATACACCAATGGCGATTCTAGTTTTACAAATGGCGTTGTCGTTTAGTTTTGCGGGTGAATATCCTTCTTTGGTAACCTATTTACTTAATGATGTACCTGCAACTGAACGTTCACGAGTCTCTTCTTTAGCGGCCGGTAGCTCATTATTAGGTGTCGTGATCTCATTAGGGTTAGTATTTATTTTAGAAAAATTATTAAGCCATGAAATGATGCAAAGCGTTGGATGGCGCATTCCTTTGTTAGTAGGCGCTGTGAATATTGCAGTCAGTTTTTGGTTTAGAGCAAAATTACCTAATCAACCGGTATCTTCAGAAAATTATAAACCAATAGATTGGTCGCGTTCACTGCACGTTTTTTTATTAGGTGTACCTGCAACGGCAACCTTTTATGTACAAAATATTTCCTCATCATTAATTATTGAACACTTGCAATTGAATGACTATAAAAGTACTTATGCAATGATTGCGTCGAGTTTATTATTAATTATGATGATCATATGTGCGTATCTGACCGATAAGTATAGTTCATCCATTAAAACCTTCAATGCAGGAGTTTGGGGGGTTGTTATTTTATCTATACCACTGTATTTCATTATGCAAAGTGGCATCATTGAACTTATTATTATCACGCAATTAGTGACAACAGCCTGCTTTGCTATGATCCTATGCAATGTTGCTGATCAAATGGTTAGGGCGTCCGATGGGCAAGCAACCACGTTTGGTATTGGTTTTAATTTTACAGGGGTGGTAATTGGTGGAACAACACCATTAATTATTAGCTATTTAGTAGAACTTCATTTAGCTTATGTAGGTGGGTTTGTCGCATTATGTAGTTCGACTGCATTACTCTCTAATTTTCTAAAAAAGAAAACAACATTGATAAAAGATTTATTTTAAATACATAAGATATAATTAAAAAATAAAATATGAATCAGACTGTATTTATATTTCATAAGCTAATTCTTTAAATAAGAAAAATATACGGTGTAGATATTAATAGTCATTAATATAGCTTTGAATTGAATCTCCTCTATGGAAATAGGAAATAAAAAATGAAATGGAAATTTAGATTTGGTGCCGCTTTAGGTAATGCCCTTGAATATTATGATATTGCGGTATTTGCGGCAATTTCAATGTATTTAAGTGCAGAACTAGAACGTTTGGGATATTCACAAGCAACGGAAATGGTATGGGGAATATTTGCTTTACGTTTTTTAATCCGTCCTATTGGCGGTTATCTGATTGGTCGCTATGCAGATAGGGTCGGTAAAAAATCCGCATTGATACTCACAAGTTTTATTACAGGCACCGCAACACTCTGTATGGCGCTCTTGCCAATTCAATGGCTTGGCAATCATACACCAATAGCGATTTTAATTATTCAGATGGCGCTTTCATTTAGCTATGCAGGGGAGTATCCATCATTAATTACCTATTTAATTAATAATACTCCAGACAATGAACGTTCTCGAATATCTTCTCTATCAGGTGGAAGTTCACTACTAGGGGTTGTTGCTTCATTGGGTCTCGTACTCGTGCTAGAGAGCGTGATGACGCGTGAAATGATGCAGAGTGTGGGGTGGCGGATCCCTTTGTTCTTAGGGGTAATTAATATTGCGGTCAGTTTTTGGTTTCGAGCAAAACTACCTAACGAACCTATTTCTTCAGTCGGTTATCAAACGATAAATTGGTCTCGTTCATTGCATGTATTTTTAGTCGGTACACCTGCAACAGCGACTTTTTACGTACAAAATGTTTCATCATCCTTAATTGTAGAACATTTACAGCTTGGTGATTATAAAAGTATTTATGGAATGGTTTCCGCAAGTGTATTATTAATTGCGATGGTGATTTGCTCTTGTATAACAGATAAATATAGTTCTTCAATTAAAGTGTTCAATATCGGTATTTGGGGGGGGATCTCTCTATCTATACCACTCTATTTCATTATGCAGAGTGGAATTATTGAATTAATTATTATTTCTCAACTATTGATAACAATTTGCTTCGCTATGATTTGGTGCAACGTTGCCGATCAAATGGTTAGAGCATCCGATGGCAAGGCGACAACTTTAGGTATTGGTTTTAATTTAACAGGTGTCATTATAGGTGGAACAACACCATTAATTATTAGCTATTTAGTTGGCATTCATTTGGCTTATGTCGGTATATTTATAGTGTTATGTTGTTTATCGGCAATACTGGCAAATATTTTACAAAAGAGAAAGATAGTAATGAAGAAACTGAGTTTAAATATATAAATTACAATTTAAATTATTTAATTAATTCCCCATCTAATAAATATAAAACACAGTGATTTTTAATGTTTTTATATTAATGATAATAGGACATCATGTAACATGAAATGGAGATTTAGGCTTGGCGCTGCATTAGGTAATACATTGGAATACTACGATGTGGCCGTATTTGCAGCAATATCCATGTATTTAAGTGCAGAACTGGAAAGGTTGGGGTATTCGCAAGCAACCGAGATGGTGTGGGGGATATTTGCACTACGTTTTATTATTCGCCCTGTCGGTGGCTATATGATAGGACGTTACGCAGATAGAGCTGGTAAGAAGTCCGCATTGATTTTAACTAGCTTTATTACAGGCACCGCAACGTTGTGTATGGCTTTATTGCCGATTGAGTTATTGGGGGCTTATACGCCAATGGCGATTTTGGTTTTACAAATGGCGCTGTCGTTGAGCTTTGCTGGTGAATATCCTTCACTGATCACTTACTTGTTTGCAAGCACAACACGCCATGAGCAAGCTAAAGTCTCATCAATTATCAGTGGTAGCTCTGTTCTAGGCGTTATTCTCTCGCTGAGTTTGGTTTTTATTTTAGAGCGAATGTTAACACCTGAAGTCATGCAATCGATAGGTTGGCGCATTCCATTGTTCCTTGGTGTTGTCAATATAATGATCAGTTTTTGGTTTAGGGTTAAATTGCCAAATCAGGTTATTGCGACGAAAAACAATGGAGCAATTAATTGGCTACAAGCGAGCCATATATTTTTACTGACAATACCGGGCACGGTTATTTTCTTCGCTCAAAATATCTCAGCATCAATTATTATTGAAAAAATACACATCACAGATCTAAAAAGTATTTATGGCATAACATTATCATGCTCGCTATTAATATGCATGTTGATCTGTGGCTGGTTGACAGATAAATACAGTTCTCCTGAAAAGGTCTTTAACTTAGGCGTATTGGGAATGGTAATTTTATCAGTACCTCTCTATATCGCCATTAGCCAGAGCTCTACCATTTTTCTTATACTTTCTCAGGCAATTATGACTATTTATGCTGCGATGATCCTCTGTAATTTTTCTTATATGCTTTCACAAGTAGCACAAGGAAAGGTAGCAACATTAGCATTTGGTTTTAATATTGCAGCAACAGTCTTGGGAGGGATCACCCCTTTAGTCATTAATTATCTAGTTGAGATTAATTTATTTTTTGTTGGTATTTTTTTAGCCGTTTGTGGTGTAAGTCGGTTTGTTGTTTATCGATTACCTAAATTAACGTTGAATTAAATAATATAAGAGGGATATCATGGATATACAAAATCATTTATTAGAGAATACATGTTTGAATTTAAAGAAAGAGTTTGTTAATCATTTTGATTGGAATGATATTGACATTACTTTCTTTCGTGTCGATGTGAAAAATAAAAAAATTTATATTATTTCTAATAATTATGAATGGCAGTTGATGTGTTGGGATGATGATCTGGATTTACTACTTAACGAAAGATTAAACCCAGGTATTCAGTATTGGAGTAGCTATTCAGAATCATTTAAAAAAACATTAGCGAGAGCAGATAAAAGTAATTTAAAAGTCGATTTTTGTCAGAACCAAAATGAGAGTTTTGAAGTTATAACGATTAATACTAATAGGCAGTTATCATTATCTGATATGGCAAGTATTTATAAGTACCGGCCAATAATCTCTGACTATGCACATCAAGTATGGAAGAAAAACCCTGAAATAGCTTTACCGATGAGAGCAGAAATTTCGCTTCCTACAAACAATTCGGATCAAAAATTGGGTGAGCAACTAATCACTCATCAACATATGCGTTTTGGTGATATTCGATTTACCGCTAAAGAAATGTTAACGATCAAATTGTTATTGTCTCATTGCCGAGTGAAAGAGATCAGCTATATCCAAGGTTGTTCTGAAATGTCAGAGCATAAACGCATTCAAAATATTAAAGAAAAACTCGATTGCCCACATGCTTCTCCGAGTGGGTTATTTAAAGCTTTAAGAGATCACGGGGTGACATTGGCATGCCTTGATACGCTGATTGATTTGTCATAATACAGAAATTCAAGGGGCGATTTTTCTGCATATTTTAAACATAAATTGAGTGATAAAGTTATCAAGGAATACAAGTATGAAAAAATTTTAGCTAATTAGCTATGATTTTATACTAATTTTTATTCTTAATTATTTTAACCTTTAATTAATCAAGTGATAGAAAAGGATTTTTATGAATATCAGATATCATGCATTAGAAACAGCTTGTTCGAATTTTAAAAAACACTTTGAGGAGTTATTTGATTGGGATGACATTGATTTATCTTTTATAAGTATTGATATAGAATATAAAGAAATAAATGTTATTACAAATAACTATGAATGGTTATTAACCTATTGGGAGGATGATTTAGACTTGCTAATTGGTGAACGATTAGAGGTCGGATTCGAATACTGGGATGGATATTCAGAGAGTTATAGAAATACACTTTTAAAGACAGAAAAAAATGGCTTTAAAATTGATTACTGCAACAACTATGGAAATGTTTATAAGATATTCTCCATTAGTTCAAAGAGAACCCTTTCAGTTGATGAACTTATGGATATCTACTTTTATCGTGCAGATGTTTCAGATTATGCACATCAAGCATGGCAAAAAAATCAAAGTCTGGCTTTGCCATTAAGAGCGGATATAGAGGCGAGACAATTTCCGCTATTAGATGATGAGCAGCAGCGGGCTGGGTTAGTAGACACTGAGAAATTTATCCGTTTTGGTAACGTATCCTTTAACTACAGAGAGGCAGTAACACTGAGATTGCTATTATCTAATTGTAAGATTAGTGAAATTAGTGTGATGCAGGGATGTACAGATACCATTGAATTAAAACGAATTCAACGTATTAAAGAAAAATTGGGTTGCCCTGATGCATCACTTGAAGAACTACGTAAGACAATGACTAAACATGGAATAATATTAGTTGGATTAGAGCGATTAGCTCGTTTCTATAGATATTATTAATTAAATATAATAATTAGACCGTGCTGATGTTTATTTTATTAACTTAATGTTTTTAGCTCGGTCTATATTTTTTTATGATTTTCACGAGGTTTGAATAAAATACTAAGGTTACTTTCATGGACATAAAAAATGAACTATTAGAAGGTTCTTGTAATAAATTTGGTAATTCTTTCTTAAATTATTTTAATTGGAATGATATTGATATATCTTTAACTCGTGTTGACATAAAAAATAAAAAAGTGAATGTAATATCTAGTAATTATGAATGGGTACTAATTTGCTGGGGTGATGACTTAGACCTATTGATTGGAGAAAGGCTAAGATCAGGATTACAGTACTGGAATGATTATTCTGATGCTTATAATAAAACGTTATCTAAATTAAATGAAAATAAATTTAAAATAGATTTTTGTACGAAATACTTAGATAGCTATGAAATATTTTCAATAAATTCAAAAAAAAATTTTTCAATGATAGATATGATTAATATTCATCAATATCATCCCGTAATTGCTGATTTTTCTCATAGAATATGGAGTCAATCTCCTGAAATGAATCTACCCCTTAGAGCCGAAACTCCTTTAATTCCAAAATCTACTGAAGAATTATGGCGTCCATTTAACGAACTACTCGATATTCATCAATATATGCGTTTTGGAAATATCCGCTTTACCCGTAAAGAAATGATTACTATTCGTTTGTTATTATCACAATGTCGTATAAAGGAAATTAGTTATATTCAAGGATGTTCTGAAGCTTCTGAGCATAAGCGAATACAAAATATTAAGGATAAATTGGGTTGCCCTCATGCTTCTTCAAGTGGGTTATTTAATGCTTTGAAGGAGCATGGCGTGACATTAGCTTGTCTAGGTGTCATGATTAATTTTATTTAAAATTTAAATGCTTATATTTAATTTATTATCTTCTAAGAATTATAACATAATTGATGTACGTTGATTTTTTAGTATCGACATGGTAATACATTAATTGTCAATTAATTAAACTTATAATTTCATATCGTCCTCATAAATGGAATTTTTTTATAATACAAGGTGATTTTCATGGATGTAAAAAATAAAAGACTAGAAAAAACTTGTTCGGATTTTAAAAAATACTTCTCCAATCATTTTGATTGGAATGACATTGATTTGTCTTTCGTCAGTGTGGACATTAAAAATAAAAATTTAAATAGTATTACAACGAACTATGACTGGTTGTTAACATGTTGGGATGATGATTTAGACCTACTAATAAAAGAAAGACTCACTTCAGGAATACAGTATTGGGATAATTATTCAAACGCTTATAATGCAACATTTTCAAAAAATAGTAAAAACATTATGAAAGTGGACTTTTGTAGTCAGCATGATGATGTGTTCAATATTATCTCTATTAATACAAATAAGCATTTGTCAGTCGCAGAGACACTAGCTATTTATAAATATAAACCAATTATTGCCGACTACGCGCAAAGAATATGGTTAAAAAATACAGAGATAGCTCTTCCTTTACGCGCTGAAGTTTCTATTACTTCAATAAATAATACCGAGGCTGATGAAAATTCCGTTGAGCTGCTTGATATTCACCAATATATGCGTTTTGGAAATATTCGTTTTACTCGCAAAGAGATCATTACCATCCGTCTGTTGCTATCACAATACCGTATAAAAGAAATTAGCTATATTCAAGGGTGCTCTGAAACTTCAGAGCACAAGCGAATACAAAATATTAAGGATAAATTGGGTTGCCCTCATGCTTCTTCAAGCGGCTTGTTTAAGGTGTTGAAAGAGCATGGCATAACTTTAGCCTGTCTCGGCGTTTTAGCTGATTTTTAATAAAATTCATATAATTATATCCTTTTAAAGGATGCAATATTAAGGAATTAGCATGAAATGGAGATTCAGATTTGGCGCTGTCATGGGAAATGCTTTGGAATACTACGATGTTGCCGTATTTGCAGCAATATCCATGTATCTCAGTGCTGAATTAGAACGTCAAGGCTATCAACAAGCCACAGAAATGGTATGGGGGATCTTTGCTTTAAGGTTTATTACCCGGCCTATTGGTGGCTATGTAATTGGTCGTTACGCAGATAAGTTTGGCAAAAAGAATGCATTGATTTTAACCAGTATTATTACTGGGGTTTCAACATTGTGCATGGCATTTTTGCCAATATCGTTATTGGGGGCTTATACACCATTTGTTATATTGATACTACAAATGATTTTGTCGTTTAGTTATGCAGGGGAATATCCTGCGCTAGCGACCTATTTATTGCATGATGCAAAAAAGAATGAGTATGCACGAATATCCGCTCTGATGACAGGAAGTGGGTTAACAGGGGTTATCGTTTCTTTGGCTGTCGTGCTATTGCTAGAGGATCTACTTGATCCCTATACGATGCAGACAATCGGTTGGCGTATTCCTTTACTGCTAGGTGTTGTCAATATTATGGCCAGTTTTTGGTTTCGTTCGCGTTTACCGAATTTACCAATGAATTATCGTGAACGTCGCCATATCAACTGGTATCTCGCATTTCATATCTTTCTTATCGCTGTTCCGGGAGCGATTACTTTTTACGCAATGAATTTATCGTCCTCTTTAATTCGTGAATATTTAAATATTGGCGGATTGAAAAGTGTTTATTCGTTAGTTTTATCCAGTCTATTGTTTGTGTTTATAGCGATATGTGCTTGGCTAACCGATAAGTATAGCTCAGCAGAAAAAATATATCGTGTTGGGGTGATTGGAACAATTTTGTGTTCGGTTCCCCTCTATTTTGTCATGACGAGTCAGGTGATTGAATTGGTATTTTTTGCGCTATTGACCATGATGGTTTTTGCCACAATGGTGTTGTGCAATTGGGCATATATGATGGCTGCAAAAGCGAATGGTCAGGCGACAGAACTGGGTATTGGTTATAATGTTTCATCGACCATTATTGGCGGTACAACTCCCCTTGTGGTGAGTTATTTGGTTGGTATGCATTTAACTTATGTAGGCGGTTTTGTTGCTTTATGTTGTTTGACTTTATTGATATCGAATCGGCTGCCTAAGCCACAGACAGCTTAGCAAATAAAAAAGCAGCTGCTAGAAATTAACTAGCCGCTGCTTTTATTGGTGGTTAGTGGTTAGGTGTTATTTACAGAGTAAATACACCGATAACTGCGATCACAGAGATGATCGCTGAAGCACCATAGAAAACCCATTTTGACGCAGGAACATGCACTTTAAAATCATGCAGTGTGTGGTGAATACGGTGCATACCACACCATACTGGCAAAATGATCATCAGTAATAAGAACACGCGGCCAATAAAGCTAGAGCAGAATGCCATAATGCGTTCATAGCTGAGCATTTCAGGTGCGACGCCTAGCGGAATTAAAATCCCCAGTAGGATAATAATTGCAGGGCCTATAACCGCACTCCACATACCACCGGCACCAAATAATCCCCAGAAAATCGGTTCATCGGAACGTTTAGGCGTTAGATTCATCAGATCCTCCTTGGATTAAAATAGTAGCGCGATAGCTAAGATCGCCGCTGTAACGATAATGGTTAATGCCCAAAAGCCTTTTACGATAGGCTCATCTGGCATTTTCTTATCTTTAACAATAATCGCGACAGCTTTCGGCGCTAATTTAAACCATGTTGTGGTGTGCAGTAGCGTTGCTGCTAACGTAATAATGTTAATGATCAAAACGATTGGGTTATGCAAGAAGCCCACAAAGCCAGCCCATGATTCAGGGCCGCCTTTCAGAGCAAATACGCCGTACAGAACAAGCAGGCTGAACCAAACTTGTAGTACGGAAGTACTTTCACGCATGATATAAAAGCGATAGAAACCAAGCTTTTGCCACCAGTCGCCTTTCATTTCCCTGACGTAGGGTTTACGTTTTGTTGTCATGACTTCAATTCTCCTTATCGTGGCTTCAGCATGGCGATGACAAGGTCTTGCGCACTGGCAACTTTACCTTGTTGAATTGCCGCCGCAGGGTCGACATGCTTAGGACAGACTTCAGAGCAGTAGCCTACAAACGTACAGCTCCAGACACCGTTATCGCCATTTAACAATGGCATACGTTCTTTCGCACCATGGTCACGGCTATCAAGATTGTAGCGCTCTGCTAATGTAATCGCTGCTGGCCCAATGAACTCAGGGTTAAGACCGAATTGTGGACAAGCCGCATAGCATAGGCCGCAGTTAATACAGCCAGAGAACTGATGGTATTTCGCCATCTGTGCTGGGGTTTGCTTGTTCGGGCCTTCTGATGGTTTTCTATCGTTACCAATAATATATGGCTTGATCGCTTCTAGGCGCTCGATAAAGTGAGTCATATCAACAACCAAATCGCGTTCGATTGGGAAGTTGCCTAATGGCTCCACTTTCACCCCTTCAGGGTAATCGCGCAGGAAGGTTTTACAGGCCAGTTTTGGTACGCTATCAACCATCATGCCGCAAGAACCGCAGATCGCCATACGGCACGACCAACGATAAGACAGATCAGGCGCAAGGTTATCTTTAATATAACCTAAAGCATCCAGCAACGAGGTTTGCTCATCATAAGGGACATCATATGCCACTAAATGGGGCTCATTATCCGTTTCTGGATTGTAGCGCATGATCTCCATTTTTAAGTGTTTCATATCATCCATTAGCTTGCTCCTTCTTTGCCTTCTCTTGAGCTTCAGCTTCTGCACCATATACACGTTTTGCTGGCTGAGATTTAGTAATCTTCACATCACTGTATTCAAGGCGAGGTGAGCCTTCAGGGTTATAGAATGCCAATGTGTGTTTTAAGAAGTTCACATCATCACGCTCTGTGCAGCCTTCGTCGAGACGTTGGTGTGCACCACGTGATTCTTTACGGTTAATCGCTGAATGCGCCATACATTCTGCAACATCCAAACCAAATCCGAGTTCGATGGTGTAAAGAAGGTCAGTATTGAAGACGCTGCTATGGTCGCTGATTTCAACGTGTTTGAAGCGTTCTTTCAATTCTGCAATCTTATCAACGGTTTTTTGCATTAGCTCAGGTGTACGATAGATACCGCAACCTTCTTCCATTGATAGACCCATTTCATCACGAATTTTCGACCAACTTTCTTTACCTTTTTGGTTGAGAAGTTGATTCAGGTTTTCTTCGATATCACGAGTACGTGCTTCGATAGCATTTGCATTTGCTGGTGTCGCTTCCGCTGCATGTTTTGCCGCTTGCTCACCCGCTAGGCGACCAAATACCACTAATTCAGCTAATGAGTTAGAGCCTAAGCGGTTTGCACCGTGAAGACCGACAGATGAACATTCACCAACAGCGAATAAGCCTTTGATGCGTGTTTCACAGTTTTGATCGGTTTCGATACCACCCATTGTGTAGTGAGCGGTAGGGCGCACTGGGATAGGATCGGTCACAGGGTCAACACCAACGTAAGCTTTTGCCAGTTCGCAAATAAATGGCAGACGCTCATGCAGTTTTTCTGCACCAAGGTGACGCAGATCCAGATAGACGACATCACCTCGGTGAGTGCTGATAGTGCGTCCTGCACGCCATTCGTGCCAGAAAGCTTGTGAAACTTTGTCACGCGGACCGAGTTCCATATATTTGTTTTCAGGTTTACCGAGTGGGGTTTCTGGTCCCATTCCGTAATCTTGAAGGTAGCGGTAGCCATCTTTGTTAACAAGGATCCCGCCTTCACCACGGCAGCCTTCAGTCATTAGGATCCCTGATCCAGGAAGACCGGTTGGGTGATATTGAACAAATTCCATGTCACGCAGTGGTACACCGTGGCGGAAAGCCATACCCATACCATCGCCAGTCACAATACCACCATTGGTATTGTAGCGGTAAACACGGCCTGCACCGCCTGTTGCCATGACGATAGAGTTAGCACGGATCTGAACTTTAGTGCCTTCCATCATATTGAGGGCTACCAGACCACGAACTTGGCCTTCGTCCACAATGATGTCAAGAACGAAATGTTCATCAAAGCGCTGAATTTGCGGGTATTTTAATGATGTTTGGAAAAGAGTGTGGAGCATATGGAAGCCGGTTTTGTCAGCAGCAAACCAAGTACGCTCAATTTTCATTCCACCAAAGCGGCGAACGTTAACTGAACCATCTGGTTTACGGCTCCAAGGGCAGCCCCATAGTTCCAGTTGGGTCATTTCTGTTGGGCAGTGTTCGACGAAATATTCGACGACATCTTGCTCACACAGCCAGTCACCACCTGCAACAGTATCATTAAAATGATAGTCATAGGAGTCATGGGCCTGAGTCACTGCGGCTGATCCCCCCTCTGCGGCCACGGTATGGCTACGCATAGGGTAAACTTTTGAGATCAGAGCAATCTTGATGTTGGGATTTGCTTCTGCGGCAGCAATCGCTGCACGTAAGCCTGCGCCCCCGGCCCCGATAATCGCTAGATCGGCATTGAAGGTTTGCACTGCGCTTCTCCATTGTTCAAGTGTAAATTGATAAATTCTTTTAAATACTTTTGATACTTAGCTATTTATTTGTCAGAGCCACTTAGGTGATCCTGCAAAACTCTCTTTTTTTATTAGTAAATAATATAATAGCTAATAATGAGTTATCATGCTGGGAATTATAGCGAATAGTCCCAGTGATAAATTTGATATAGAGGGGGGTTTTAGGTGATTAACCCCATAAAATGTGATCTGCACCAAGTTTTTGTTAATTGTTTTTTCATGATTGGCATTTTAAGTTTGATGAAGAGTAAAAAAATGGAAATTCAAATGATTACCATTATTTTTAGGTGTGTAAGCAGCGCTAAAATCTAACTGAAATAGTTCGCACAACAAGGCTCAGAGCAAAATATAACAAAAATTTACTCAAGTGGTCTTATTTATTCCAAATATCGATTTATGGATTAATTAATCAATATTTAAATATCTAATTTCGATGTTGTAATTCTTGTCGTGATCATTTTTCAGAATATTTTTGTATATTCTTCATTTATAACGCCACGTTAACATTATATAAAAAATAATCATCTTTTTGCCTTACAGGCATCAATTGCCAATCATTATGCGAAAAGGTTTTTTGCTTAATCGGTTGAAGCAGAGGATAATCGCGCATCAATCCGCTTACCTTGTTACATGTTTGTGTACCTACAATGTTTATTACAGCGTCATTGCATTTGCTTAGAGCGAATGCATTGTTTGTAGGGCAAGAGGTGAGTAAACTGCGCGACTATGTTTATTTTGGAGTTATGTTAATGAGTGAAGTAGCGGACTGGCAGCCCAGTGCCCCCATCGCTAACCTGTTGCAGCGCGCAAAGATCGTCGCTGAAATAAGACGTTTTTTTGCTGAGCGCTGCGTGCTAGAGGTGGAAACCCCAGCAATGAGTCAGGCAACCATCACAGATATCCACCTTGTTCCGTTTAATACCCGTTTTGTCGGGCCGGGTGCTGCACAAGGGATTGAGCTTTATCTGATGACTAGCCCTGAATACCATATGAAGCGTTTGCTTGCCGCGGGTAGTGGGCCAATTTACCAGCTCTGTCGTAGTTTTCGTAATGAGGAAGCCGGGAGGCATCACAACCCTGAATTTACGATGCTTGAATGGTATCGTCCTCATTATGATATGTATCGTCTAATCAACGAGGTTGATGACTTGCTTCAGCAAGTCCTAGATTGCGAAAGTGCAGAACTTCTTTCTTATCAACAAGCGTTTTTACGTCATTTAGATATTGACCCTCTCTCTGCTGAAAAAAGTGAATTAAGGGAGGTTGCTGCACGTTTAGATCTGAGCAATATTGCGGATCAAGAAGAAGATAGAGATACTTTATTACAGCTGTTGTTTACGGTGGGCGTTGAGCCTCATATTGGTAAAGAAAAACCTGCGGTGGTTTATCATTTCCCTGCAACGCAAGCTTCTTTGGCTGAAATTAGCACTGAAGATCACCGTGTCGCGGAGCGTTTTGAGGTTTACTTTAAAGGTATGGAGTTAGCGAATGGTTTCCGCGAGTTAACCGATGCTAGCGAACAACGTCAACGTTTTGAACAAGATAACCGCCGTCGTGCTGCGATGGAGCTACCTGTGCACCCGATTGATGAGCGTTTACTAGATGCACTGGCTCATGGGTTGCCTGAATGTTCAGGAGTGGCATTAGGGGTCGATCGCCTGATTATGTTGGCGCTAAATGCAGAAAAAATCAGTGATGTGATTGCATTTCCTGTGACGATTGCTTGATAAGTTGTCTGATTGCAGCCAAACGGCTGCAATCAACTCAATTATTGTGTATTACTGATGTTGTTTCTGTTTTTGTAGAAATTTTACCCCTAGATCAGGGAAATCAGTAAAGGCACCGTCAACATCAGCTTGGTTGTAGATAATGTCAAACAGTTGCTGACCATCTTTTGCATATTTAGGTAATTTATCGACACGAATAGTATAAGGGTGCACCGCCATATTGTTGGCGTGAGCATCTTTAACCATGCCGGTTAGCTTAATATTATCAGGCGTTGACTCTTCGCTGACTAACATATGGTAATCAGGGCCAATACCGTCTGCATATTTAGCCACTTCTTTCATTGAGTCAGGCTTGAACATCCAGTCATAACTGTAGTTTACCCAGGTTCCGTCTGGTTTTTGTTCCTGAGTTTCATTCCAATCGGTGTAAGCGATCAACTGAACTAGTTTTAAATTCATGCCCATTTCTGGCATCAATGTATTTTTAATACGTTTAAGTTCATTAGCATCAAAACATTGCAGATAAACATTTGAGTCTTTATTGGTATAACCGTATTGTTTAAGGACTTCGAGGGTTTTTTTAGTGATGTCCTTGCCTTCCTGTTGATGGAACCAAGGCGCTTTGATTTCAGGATAGATACCGATGTTTTTACCTGTCGATTTATTCAAACCTTGAATAAATTCGATTTCTTCTTGGAACGTATGTACACGGAAATCAGATTTCCCCATTGGGAAACGGTTTGGATAACTTTGAACCTTTTTACCATCGACAATATCAAACCCTTCAGTGAATTTTAGTGATTTGATTTCATCAAGGGTGAAGTCGATAGCGTAATAGCGTCCATCTTTGCGAGCACGATCAGGAAAACGTTCTGCAACATCAGTGACACGATCAAGAAAATGGTCATGCAGCACAACCAGTTCATTGTCTTTGGTCATCACCAAATCTTGTTCAAGAAAATCTGCACCTTGCGCGTAAGCCATCGCTTTCGCTGGTAGTGTGTGTTCTGGTAAGTAGCCACTGGCGCCACGGTGAGCGATAACGACTTTCTCTGCTGCTTGCGCAACAGCCGTCGCTGACATCACTAAAACCATACTGGCGACCAATGTTTTGAATCGGAAGTGCATGATGATATCTCCTTGTCACTCTATAGGTAAAAAAATAGGCCATACTTCTTAATAAGAACATGACCTATTTAGGTTAAAGCATTAATGTGAACTTTTTAGTTCATTTTCGCTAATTCGCGCTTATGTTTAGTTTCGCTAAGCATAACGATGAACAGCAGAACAACCGCTAATGCAGAACCACCGATCATGACAGCAAAACCGCCGTCCCAACCGAAGTAGTCAACGGTATAACCAACGATTGCACTTGCGGCTACAGAACCACCGAGGTAACCAAACAGGCCGGTGAAGCCTGCTGCAGTACCTGCTGCTTTCTTCGGTGCGAGCTCAAGTGCGTGCAAGCCGATCAGCATTACAGGGCCGTAGATTAAGAAACCGATGATTAACATACATGCCATATCGACATTCGGGTTACCTGCTGGGTTCATCCAGAAAACGATGGTGGCAATGGTCACCAAAATCATGAAGAACACACCCGTTGCACCACGGTTACCACGGAATACTTTATCTGACATCCAACCGCACAGTAGCGTACCTGGGATACCTGCATATTCGTACAGGAAGTAAGCCCAAGAAGATTTATCCATTGCAAAGTGTTTCACTTCACGCAGGTAAGTTGGCGACCAGTCAAGAACACCATAACGTAGTAGGTAAACGAAGACGTTAGCAATTGCGATCATCCACAGAAGTTTGTTAGGGAAAACATACTTCATAAAGATTTCTTTGGCAGTTAGCTCTTGCTCATCGGATTCTTTGTAGTCAGGTGGGTAATCGTTTTTATATTCTTCGATTGGTGGTAAACCACAAGACTGTGGTGTATCGCGCATCAATGCAAAGGCAATCATAGCAACGAGGATCGCGCCAAATGCAGGCATATACAGTGCAGCTTTCCAGTCGTTAAACCATGCCATGCCTAGCATGAACAGTAGAGGAGGAATACCACCACCAACGTTGTGAGCACAGTTCCAAATAGAAACAATCCCACCACGTTCTTTTTGCGACCACCAGTGAACCATAGTACGGCCACAAGGAGGCCAACCCATACCTTGGAACCAGCCACATAGGAACAGCAGGACGAACATCACCATGATGCTTGATGTTGCCCATGGCACGAAGCCCATGATAAGCATCACCACTGCGGCGAGGATCAGACCGGCGGGTAAGAACACACGCGGGTTAGAACGGTCTGATACTGACCCCATAATGAATTTAGAAAAACCGTATGCGATAGAGATCCCTGACAGTGCAAAACCCAGATCCCCTTTGGAGAAGCCTTGTTCAACAAGATATGGCATCGCTAAGGCGAAGTTCTTTCTGACCAAATAATAGGCTGCGTAACCAAAGAAAATACCCATGAAGATTTGCCAACGCAGGCGACGATAGGTCGGATCTATCTTCTCAGCGGGCAACCTCGGGGCATGAGGTGCTGGTTTAAAAATACTTAACATATAGCCTCCGATGGCATGCTAATTGTTATTTAACTCTTTTCTTTTATCTAGCAAGATAAAAATGGTGAGTGTTTTTATTGGTAAAGTAACGAAAACGAAAGTATTTGAGTTTTATATCGAGCAATATCTTTCATAAGTGCGTTTATGATAGTCATAAAAAAACATTTTATCTGTAATCTACTGCACAAATATTTGTTTTATTTATTGGTCGCATAGTTAATGTTATTTGCGAATAAAAAGAAACCATAATGAGTGGATTTATTGTGATTGGCATCACGAATTTTGTCTTTTTATTACTAAATTTGATGTAAATGCTTTCGTTTTTGTTCCTTATCAAACATGCGACACATTTCTTGTCTATATTTAGCTATAGATTATAAAAATAGACCATACTAAAAGTAGTGTTGATGAATGTGAGGAATACGACATGAATGGCTCATCTGTAGCTGAAACGGATGTCATCATTATCGGTGGTGGCGCAACAGGTGCAGGTGTTGCTCGTGACTGCGCCCGTCGAGGTTTAAAAACGGTTTTGCTTGAGCGCCATGATATCGCCACTGGTGCGACAGGGCGCAATCATGGCTTGCTGCACAGCGGAGCACGCTATGCCGTCACCGATGGTGAATCGGCAAGAGAGTGTATTGAAGAAAATAAAATACTAAAACGTATTGCCCATCATTGTATTGAGCGGACAGATGGTTTGTTTATTACCCTGCCGGAAGATTCGCTTGAATACCAACAACAATTCATTCGTGCCTGCCAAGCGGCAGGTATTGATGCGAATGCTATCGATCCTGTGGAAGCTATCCGTCTTGAACCTTCAGTAAACCCACAATTGATTGGTGCCGTTAGAGTACCTGATGGCACGGTTGATCCTTTTCGCTTAACGGCTGCCAATATGTTAGATGCACGTGAACATGGCGCGCAAGTGCTCACTTACCATGAGGTGATTGGGCTGATCCGTGATGGTGACAAAGTTCGCGGTGTTACGGTTTATGATCATCAAGCCAAACGACAATATGATATTTACGCAGAAATGGTGGTTAACGCAGGCGGTATTTGGGGGCAAAAAATCGCCGAATATGCAGACTTAAAAATTAAAATGTTCCCTGCTAAAGGCGCTTTGTTGATTTTAGGTCACCGTCTAAACAACATGGTAATTAACCGTTGCCGTAAACCCGCAGACGCCGATATTTTAGTGCCAGGTGACACGATTTCACTGATTGGTACGACATCAACACATATCGAATACGATCAGATCGATAATATGTATGTGACCCCTGAAGAGGTCGATATTTTGATCCGCGAAGGTTCGATGTTGTCACCTGCATTGGCGAAAACGCGTATTTTGCGTGCTTATGCAGGTGTTCGGCCACTCGTTGCGAGTGATGATGATCCATCTGGTCGTAATGTGAGCCGCGGTATCGTGTTACTCGATCATGCGAAACGCGATGGCTTAGAAAACTTTATTACCATTACTGGCGGTAAGTTGATGACTTATCGACTCATGGCAGAGTGGGCAACCGATAAAGTTTGTGAAAAATTAGGTCATTCAGCGAAATGTACCACTGCGGAAGCTGCATTACCGGGCTCGCAACATAGCGCTGAAGAAGCATTACGCACTGTTGTGGCCATTCCTGCACCAATTCGTGGCTCTGCGGTTTATCGCCACGGCGATCGTGCTTCGGCAATACTCAGTACTGACCGATTAGATAAAAGTTTGGTTTGTGAGTGTGAAGCGGTCACTGCGGGTGAAGTTCGTTATGCGGTTAACTCTTTGACGGTCAATAATTTACTGGATTTACGCCGTCGGACTCGGGTGGGTATGGGGACTTGTCAGGGAGAGCTATGCGCCTGTCGAGCAGCTGGGTTATTAAATCGTTTTAATGTTACAACACCACATGAAACTGAACAGCAATTAGGCCATTTTCTTAATGAGCGCTGGAAAGGTGTGCGTCCCATTGCGTGGGGAGATGCATTACGTGAAAGTGAATTTACCAGTTGGGTTTACCATGGGTTATGTGGCATGAATGAAACAACATTAGGCAAGGTATCTGACAAGGAGGCTGACAATGAAATATGATGCAGTCGTTATGGGCGGAGGGCTAGCTGGCCTTATCTGCGGTATTCGCTTAACTCAGTCAGGCTTATCTTGCGCCATTGTTAGTGCAGGGCAAAATGCGTTGCATTTTTCTTCGGGCTCATTGGATTTATTAACCCACTTGCCTGATGGCCAATTGGTTGAAAAACCGCTTGAAGCTTTAGATACACTGAGCGAACAATCACCGCAACACCCTTATAGCCGGCTTGGCAAATTGGCGGTGATTAAGTTAACTCACCAAGCCGAAGCCTTATTGCAGCAAAGTGGTATAAAACTGCAAGGCTCGAGTGATGAAAATCATTATCGTATAACACCATTAGGTCATAAACGATTGACGTGGTTGAGCCCTAGTTCAGTGCCAACGATTGACCTGCATAAAAAAATGAATATGGGGAAAATAGCCGTTGTAGGTATTGAAGGGTTTTTAGACTTTCAGCCACAAATGGTATCGGATGAATTGCAGCGCGAAGGGATCGATGCGAGTGCCCATTATGTTCACTTGCCTCTGCTGGATAGACTAAGGGAAAATGCTAGCGAATTTAGGGCTATCAACGTCGCTCGCTGGCTAGATCGTCCTGAAAATATGGCGCAAATTGTTGCTGAAATTGCGCCATTAGTTGCTGAATCAGAGTCGATTTTTATGCCTGCTTGCATCGGTTTAGATAGCGAAGAACCGCTGTTAGAGCTGCAAAAACAGCTGGGCAAGCCTATTTATTTATTGCCAACTCTGCCACCGTCATTATTGGGTATTCGCTTGCATGAATCATTGCTACGCCAATTTCGTCGCCAAGGTGGCATTATAATGCCAGGCGATAAAGTGACTTCAGTAAACTGTGTGGGATCACGTATTGAATCCGTGACAACACGCAACCATGGTGATATCTCACTGAAAGCTTCTCAGTTTGTGTTAGCAACCGGCAGTTTTTTCAACAATGGTTTAGTTGCTGAATTTGATCGCGTGTATGAGCCGTTAATGCACCTCGATTTATGTAATATTCCTCAGCGCGCTCAGTGGACTAACAAAGAATTTTTTGCCTCACAGCCTTATATGACATTTGGTGTACAAACTGATGATCAGCTACGTGCACAAAAAGAAGGACAAACCCTTGAAAACTTACATGTCGCTGGTGCTGTTTTAGGCGGTTTTGATCCTTTAACCGAAGGCTGTGGAGCAGGGGTTTCATTGATTAGCGGCTTGCATGCCGCTGATGAAATTATCAGTTATTTTGCAAGACAAAAAGCCATGCAGGCGGAGGTGGCGCAATGAGTATTCAGGATGCAAGCTTTGAAAGCTGTATTAAATGTACAGTTTGTACCACCTATTGCCCTGTTGCTAAGGTGAATCCCCTGTATCCGGGCCCAAAACAAGCGGGGCCAGATGGTGAGCGTTTACGTTTAAAAGACCCAATGATGTACGACGAGGCGCTAAAATATTGCACTAACTGTAAACGTTGCGAGGTTGCTTGCCCGTCAGACGTGAAGATTGGTGATATTATTGCGCGGGCTCGTAATACCTATAGCCAGCAGAAACCGAAACTGCGTGATGCCATATTGAGTCATACTGATCTGATGGGGTCACTATCAACGCCTTTTGCGCCTGTGGTGAATACCATTACTGGTTTGAAACCGGTACGCCAGATCCTTGATAAAGCATTGAAAATCGATCATCGACGTGAATTACCGAAGTACTCATTTGGGACTTTCCGTCGCTGGTATGCAAAACAAGCGGCAGAGCAGCAGAAATTTGCAGAGCAAGTGGCTTTTTTCCATGGTTGCTATGTGAATTATAATCACCCGCAGCTCGGTAAAGATCTGATCAAAGTCTTCAACGGTATGGGGATCGGCGTTCAATTACTAAAACGGGAAAAATGCTGTGGTGTGGCATTGATCGCCAATGGCTTTATGAAACAGGCGAAACGGCAAGCTAATGTGAACTTAGAATCACTCCAAGAAACGATACTAGAAAATCATGTGCCTGTTGTTGCGACCTCATCAACCTGTACCTTTACCATTCGTGATGAATATCCTCATGTGCTGGATGTAGATACGTCGCAAATGCGTGAAAACATCGAGTTAGCAACTCGCTATATTTATCGCTTATTAGAGCAAGGTCGTGAGTTAAAGCTCAAACATACGCCGTTAAAAGTGGCTTACCACACACCATGTCATATGGAAAAAATGGGCTGGACATCTTATACATTGGAACTGATTAAACGAGTGCCTGGGGTGGAATTGATTGTGCTTGATTCACAATGTTGTGGTATCGCAGGAACTTATGGGTTTAAAAAAGAGAACTATGAAGTATCTCAAGGGATTGGCGCGGGATTGTTCCGTCAAATAGAAGAAAGTGGTGCTGATATGGTGATCACTGACTGCGAAACTTGCAAATGGCAAATCGAGATGTCGACCAGTAAGAAATGTGAGCATCCAATTAGCTTGCTAGCAAAAGCACTATAATTACCTCAATAAAAAAGAAAAAGGTATAACACCTTTCAGACTGCTGACAAACGTATTTTGTTTGTCTGTGGTCGTTAAGGTTTTTGAAATCAACGAGGAAAATCAATTTATTGATTTTCGGCTAATAACACGGAGCGGGAAAAACCACGCTTTTATCCCGCTTCGTCAACAACCTCAAAGGCATAACACCCTTTCTCTTTTTTTATATCCCCAACTGAATTGAAAATTACAGTGATTGTTGAAGGGTTTCCATCAGTAGTAACACCGATGTACCGCCCGGATCAGCGTGGCCAATACTGCGCTCGCCAAGGTAGCTCGCTCTCCCTTTGCGTGCTTGCATTGGAATGGTTGACTCAACACCTTGTTTAGCGGCTGTTACTGCGGCTGAAATGGCCTCATTTAACGGCCGTGAGACGGCATTTTCGAGCGCAGCGCTAACTGGCCACCATACATCACACATGGTTTTATCATTTGGTTCTGCTTTGCCGCGAGAAACCACGCCTTCAGTACCTGCTTTGATAAGCTCAGCCAAATCTGCAACGCTCAATACATCTTTACCAGCAGCACTTTGCGCAGCCTTAATAAAAAAAGTGCCAAATAACGGACCGCTAGCTCCACCAACACTCGAAAGCAAAGTCATACCCGTTGTTTTAAGCAGAGTGGCAATGTCTTTGTCCTCAACAGAAGGAAGCTTTTCTGCGACTTTTTGAAAGCCTCGGTTCATATTAAGGCCGTGGTCACCATCGCCAATTGCAGTATCTAGCTCAGTTAAATTGTTTTGCTCCCGAGCGAAGGTTTGTGAACATTGTATTAACCACTGATAGATCTGTTGTTGTGTTAAATTCATCGATTTAGCTCCTAGCATTTCCAACGTAAAGCAGGGGTGTTAACAGGTTCGTCCCAGAGCATCAATGCCTCATCATCCACTTTTAATAAAGTGATGGAAACGCCTTGCATATCAAGCGCGGTGCAGTATGAACCGACTAGGTTACGTTCAATAGTTAGGCCAAATTGCTGACAACAAGTTTGTAAACGATGATAGACCGCATAGAGCTCAGATAGTGGAGTAGCGCCGAGGTTATTGACGAGGGCAATCACACGGTCGCCTTTTTTTAATGGCTGTTTGATTTGTTTATGCTCTTGCCAACTGCCATTTTCACGATCCCATTGGCGGATCACTCGCTCATAATGTCCATTGTCGATCAGTATTTCAAACATCTGATCAACAGTATCATTTAAATTACTAAAGCCGCGCCGCTCAATACCTGGTTCGCCGTGGATACCAACACCAAATTCCATTTCGTTATCAGGCAGTTCAAATGACGGTTTTCCTGCTGCTGGCACTGTGCATGCATGTAAGGCAACGCCTAAACTGTAGCCATTATTATTGGTTCTGTGGCCAAGCTCAACAAGTTGATCAAGCGTGTAGCCTTTAACCGCCGCGGCTCCAAGTATTTTTTCCATTAATACGGTATTGGCAACACCTCGACGACCAGCAGTATATAAACTGTCTTTTACCGCCACATCATCATCGGCTAAAACTGTTGCGACTTGAGTGCCTGCATCATGTAGCAGCTCAGTGGCAGTTTCAAAATTGAGGACATCCCCTGTGTAGTTTTTGATGATCATCAAGACGCCTTCACCGCTATCGATGGCCATTGCACATTCCATCATTTGATCAGGTGTTGGGGAAGTAAACATTTCTCCGGGGCATGCTCCATCTAGCATGCCTAGGCCGATATATCCGCTATGCATGGGTTCATGGCCACTGCCACCGCCAGACAGCAACCCCACTTTATTTTTGATTGGGGCGTCTTTATGAACTAGGTAGGTGGGATCGATATTTAAACGTAGCTCAGGGTGAGCCGCTATCAGCCCTTGATTGACTTCACTGATAATATCTTCAACACGGTTAATCAGTTTTTTCATCTTACGGACTCCAGAGAAGAGAGGTCGATGGTTATATTTGTTCGTTTGTGTTCTTTTTTGAGTGAATTGAAGTGTAAACAGCGCGCTTCGTTTCGATTATGCAATCAGATTATCACGGCTGTGAAATTATTGATGGGGCAAACCAATAAAATGAGAGTTGGATCGGTAATTTTTACTAGGCGATGAGAGGGAATATTTCCCCTCTCATTTCAAGAAATCAATGCTGATTAGCCAGTTTTTGTTCAGAAGTCTGAGCAAAGAAAGTTTTTAGGATAAAATTGAGTAGCACACCATAGGCTGGTAAGAAAAATAACATACAGATTAACAGCTTAAAGGTGTAATCCACTAAAGCAATCTCTACCCAATTCGCCGCCATAAAAGGATCACTGCTGCGATAAAAGGCAATAAAGAAGAAGGCAATCGTATCAATCAAGTTACCAAAAAACATGGCACAAGCAGGGGCTACGTACCAACGTTTGTTTTGGCGTAATTTGTTAAACACGCTGACATCGAGTATCTGCCCAAGTACATAAGCCATAAAACTCGCCGCTGCGATACGCGCAACAAACAGGTTAAATTCATTCAGCGCACTGAAACCTTGCCATTCACCTTGGAAAAACAGTGCTGATACGACGTAAGAGATCAGTAGTGCGGGTAGCATGACTGCGGTAATAATTCGACGAGCCAGTGGCGCACCATAAATACGCACGGTCAGATCGGTGGCTAAGAAAATAAAGGGAAAGGTAAATGCACCCCATGTGGTGTGGAAACCGAAAATATTAATCGGTAGCTGCACTAGGTAGTTGCTAGAGGTAATAATTAAAACATGAAATAACGAGAGCCAAATTAACGCAGTGGCTCGTTGCTGCGCAGTAAACGTAAACATATTGTACCTTTTTAAGTAGCCATGGGGTGAGGGAACCCATAAAACATAGCCTCGATCTCGATATCGAGGAGGCGCGTATAATACGCTTGTTGCGCAACAAAAGCAAAACTGTTAAACCCGAGACGCTTTTTTTATTATATAATCAAAACATCATTTATTTTTTATAAGTATGGTTATGTCTGATTTATTTACAAATGCCACTAAAACCCTTGATACACTTGGCCTACGTTGCCCAGAGCCTGTGATGTTAGTGCGTAAAACTGTTCGTGGAATGAATGCGGGAGAGACGCTACTGATTATTGCTGACGATCCTGCAACAACGCGTGATATACCCGGTTTTTGCCGTTTTATGGAGCATGAATTGCTGGCGGTAGAAGCGGAACAAGCCCCTTATCGTTATTTGTTACGCAAAAAAGCAGAAGGGCTGTAACAGTGATTTGAAACCGTATGGCCAGTTGGGAATATGTTATCTATTTAAAGTTGATCAAGGTACAACGCGAGTTCTACATCGGAACTAGCACCTTGATTTAACGATTAGTTATTGCGTTTTTTCTTCAATCAATGACAAAATCTCTTCGCGGCTTAATTTTGTTCCCATCATGATTAATTCAATACTAACACCAGCAGTGAAGAGCGATTTTACCATTTGACGTTGAGTCATTTTGACACCTTCTTCAATGCCTATTTTATGACCTTTTTCTTGGCCTTCTTGTCGTAGCCGTTCTGCTAAATTCATAACCACCTCTTTATGTTGTGGAATTTGCTGACTAAAGCAATGAACAATTTGTTCAAAGTGTTCTGGAGACTCCAAAACGACCAGTAAGTACTGCAAAATAATCGTAATGTCATCTTGACTGTTACCATTATTATTGAGCGTTTGAGCAAAGAGTTCAACCATTCGTTGATATTCATCCCGCAGGTTTTTATGCTTCATTGCCAATTCCATTACTGCAATTTTTCGATGATTAGCTAGCTCATTATCATCAATCGTAGTGATATCGACTAAAGGGAACGGTTTAAAATACAGTTCCTCGGCAAGTTCCTTCCAATCAAAGCAACGAGTCCATAAATTTGAGTAGGGATAGGGAGACATTTTTCCATGATAAAACAGTATGGGGACAACCAACGGCAGTACCTTGTGCCCTTGCTGTAAGTGTTGGTTCATTGCGGAAAAAGCATAGTACATCAATCGCCAACTCATTAATTTATCGGGTGTTGATTGATGCTCAACTAGTAAATAAAAATAGCCGTCTCCCATATCGGTCTTAACGGAATAGAGGACATCTGACAATCGTGAACGTAATGTATTATCGATAAAAGACGAGTTGGTGAGTGCTAGCGTCTTAAAATCACATAATGATTTGATATTTTCTGGAAGGTAAATATCAAAAAAGTCTCGTGCATTATCGACTTGGTTCAGAAAACCCTTAAAAGTCGCATCATGCGGTGTTTTGGGTAGCTGTAATGACATAACGTAATTGTTTCTATCAAAGTTATTTTCGAACGTTGATAATAACGAATATGGCTGTGAAAGAGGAGCAAGTTACTCCTAATTTTGGCTAAAAAAATAAAAAATTAACCAATTAAAACAATGTGTTATTTGTGATCTTTAAACTGACAACTACATTTGAATAGTGGTAAAACAATAGTTGCTTAGTTGCTTAGTTGCTTAGTTGCTTAGTTGCTTAGTTGCTTAGTTGCTTAGTTGCTTAGTTGACTAGCAATTAGTTTGCTATGCGTATTAGAAAAGCGCCACAAGGGCGCTTTTGACTAAGTGAAACTAATAATGAAACTTATTTTTTCACTTGTGGCAATTTCACTTTCAGTAACCGTACCGCATTTGCCGTGACTAAGGCTGTTGCTCCTGAATCAGCCAATACGGCGACCCATAGCCCTGTGATCCCCAGCAAACTGGTGACTAAGAACACCGCTTTTAAACCAAGTGCAATGGTAATGTTTTCACGAATGATTTTACGAGTCGCTTGCGACAGCGCAATGATTTCTGGCAAACCGGTTAAACGGTTATGAGTCAGTGCAGCGTCTGCCGTTTCCAGTGCCACATCAGTTCCACTTCCCATTGCAACACCAATACTGGATGCTTTCATTGCTGGTGCATCGTTGATGCCATCACCGACCATCATAGTGCTGTGATTACGGTTTAATTCCATCACTGCGGTCACTTTGTCTTCTGGCAGCAAGCCTGCACGGTATTCCATGCCGAGTTGCCCTGCAATTGCGCTGGCTGCTCGTGGGTTATCACCTGTTAACATAACTGCATTAACATTTAAGGCTTTAAGCATACTCATCGCATCAGTTGCATCACTGCGTAAAGTATCTTGTAGTGCGGTTAAGCCAATCACTCGGTTGTTTTCTAAAGTGACGACAACCGTTTTACCTTGTGCCTCAAGTGCTTCAACCTGACTTTGCCAAACAGGCTCAAGTGGCGTATCTAGGCGACTAGGTGCACTCACTAAAACATGTTTATCATTCAAGTAGCCTTCAACACCTTTACCAGCCAGTGCCTTGCGATTTTCAGCTTCTACAACCGTGATTGACAGTGCTTCAGCTTTATTAATAACCGCTTTGGCTAATGGGTGATGTGAGCCTGCCTCAACGGATGCAGTGATCCTCACTAACTCACTCTCTGATATTCCATCTACGGGGACTAAATCAGTGACATGAGGCTTGCCTTCAGTCAGGGTACCCGTTTTATCCAATGCAATAGTGGTAACAGAACCAAGCTGTTCTAATGCCGCACCACCTTTAATTAATGCACCTCGGCGTGTTGCTGTTGCTAAGGCTGAAGTGATTGCTGCTGGCGTTGAGATAACTAACGCACATGGGCAACCAATTAAGAGTAAAGTTAAGCCGCGATAAATCCATGTTTCCCATGCTGCACCAAAGAAAATTGGCGGTACGACCACAACCAGCGCCGAAAACAACATAATTAATGGCGTGTAAATACGGCTAAAGCGGTCAATAAAGCGCTCAATGGGTGCTCGACGCTCTTCTGCTTCCTCAATCAGTTGTAAGATGCGGTCAATGGCGTTTTGACCCTGCTCAGAAACCACTTTCATCTGTACTGCACGATCAACCGACAAACAACCCGCAGCGACTTTTTCACCAATGTTTCGTTCAACAGGAACTGATTCACCCGTTAGAGAGCTTTCATCAAAGCTAGCGAAACCAGAAACCAGTTCAGCATCTGTAGGTAAACGCCCGCCTGGTGCGATCTCAATAATATCGCCTGGTCGTAACTGTGAAACAGGAACGGTAGTTTTTTGCCCATTTTTGACTAATACGGCTTCTTCAGGGACAAGTGCCATTAATGCACTGACGCCACGTCTTGCTCGGCCTGCGGAGTAGGACTCCAGCATTTCACCTAACATAAACAGTAAGATAACCATTGCCGCTTCTTCGGTGGCCTGAATAAAAATAGCGCCTATAGCAGCAACCGTCATCAATGTTTCGATAGCAAAAGGTGTACCTGTTTTAATCAAACGCAATGATTTACGTGCGATGGGGTAAAGCCCAAACAACGTTGTCAGTGTAAAAGCAATCAGACCAACTTGCGGATTGACTAGCTCAATACCCCAGCTAATCGCCATTAGGATCGCTAAAATAATAACGGGTTTTGATTCGGCTAGAAGGCTTGGCGGTGGAGCTATCGCTGCGGCGCTATTATTACCAACATCATGTAATTCATAACCTGCGGCTTCGACGGTTGAACGCACAGCCGTACTGATATCGCTGTCGGCATCAACCACCAGTTTTTCGGTTGCAAACAAAACTTTGGCTTGTGTCACTTGTGCTATTTGTTTAACTGCATTTTCAATTTTTTGTGCGCAGCTTGGGCAATCCATTCCACGAATGATCCAGTTGAAACGTTGCCCCGCGGTTTGTGCAGGTTCAATTTCTTCTGTCACGCCATGGGATGAACTACAGCATGAGCCATGTTGGTGCTCTTTATGATCATGGGTTTGATGAGAGGAACTGCTACAGCTGGTGTGCTGGTGAGTTTCCTCATCATCATCGGGATGTTTCTCGACAGTGCTATGAGCATGGGTATGTGAGTCATCACTTACTTTTTGGCTATTTTGAACAGCAGTAGACGAACAGCTGCTGCTTGAGCAGCAAGAGCTAGTGTGTTGATGTGCTTCTTTATGGTTATGTGAGTGCATATAAGCCCCCTTATCAAACAATGACCTTAATCAATATTGATAAGTCTACACTTTGGAGTCTACTCCAGAGTCAAACAAATAAAGGGGCGCCAATTGATAAAAAATGCTATATGAGAATTTTATCAATTGGCGAAATGCGTTCTATAGGTAAATCGCTCGGATAATAAAGAATTGGCCAAGGAAGTAGAGTGCGGCAATAATTGCTTTTGATGCTTTAAATGGAAAACGGAAGCGCGCGATTAGCCAAATACAGTTAGAAATAAACAGTAAGAAAGCACCAACCATGATGGAGAAGTTGTAATCACGACCTAAACCAAAGAATTGGTCTCCCGCGACCCAAGCCATGATCATACTCATGATTAGCAAGGCAAACACCATAGCTTGCATATCTTCTAGCTTGCTCCAAATTAACACGAGGGTGATGGCCGCAATGACGAGTGGCACAGGGAGCCAAGGTAGATATAAGCTGAAATCAAGTTGCATGCCAAAACTGATGGTATAAAGCAAGTAGCTAGCAAACATCAAAGTTACAGATGCAAGTAAGCGCTCACTTGATAGCATGCGCATCATATCAGCCAACAGTGAAACGGCTAAACCTGCGAGGATCAGGTAACCTTGAGTGGTTAAAAAATCCGCATTCCAACCCCACAATAACAGTAATATCAGCGTGATCGGGCGAAAGAGCCACCGTTGCCACTCAGGGCCACGATAAGCGGCATCAACATATAACCAACCGGAAAACAGTACGGCAAGGAATGGCCAACTAATCATAAACACATCCTTATAAATTCGAATAAATAAAGCAACAGTGGTGGTATTCGTTCTTTAACATTAAGATAAACTATATTGTTGAACAGATTAAGTGCAATGTTAAATTTATGAACAAACCAATTTTATTAATTGTTGTTTTCGCGATTATTGCGGTGTTAGCGACTAAGCGTTTCTTTGACCAACGTAAGCAGAATGAAATTAATGATAGTGCTTTGCCTGCCAGCTATTCAGTGATGGTGGAAAGTAAAAAAGATTATCCTTATCCAAACATGCGCTCCCGTGAACGGGATGTGGTTTCACCAGAAACTTTTCGTTATGAAGTCTATTTTAAGCCCTTAAATAATGCAGAAGTAATAAAAGTGATCGTAACTGAGACTCAGTATCAAGAAATTGAGCAAGGTAGCCAAGGAACATTGCGCATGCAAGGAACAAGGTTCCTTAGCTTCAAGCCAAACTAATGGGCTCTATTGTTTTTTCTTTGCATCTTCAATGGCTTGTTTTTGTTTCTTTTGCATGGCTAACATTTCAAATACGCCAAAAAAGAAAATCCGTGTTTGTAGCCAACCGGAGAGTTTTTCACCCTTAGCTAAGGTTGCTTTCAAAAAAATGGTTTGCAATGCGTGCATGAAAATCATAAAGATCATGGCAACATCCATAAAGTACTTCAATGGTTTAGGAAATGGATGAATTAAATTAAAAGCCATAAATGCCCAAACACAAATCATTAGTGCACGGCCTGCATTAATTAGCATGACTTGTTTCCTCAATTGAATGACGAATAAATAAGCGGTAGGCCACTTGGCCTGCAATTTTTTCACGATGAAGCTGCCAATTAGCTGGGATATTAGTGAGCGGTGACTCCGCTTCTGACTCAACATATATCCAGCTTTCATCAGCTAACCACTGGTTTTTTTCTAATAATTGAATAGTTTCGTTCAGTAAGCCTTTACGAAAAGGAGGGTCGATAAATACCACATTAAAAGGCGTGCCTGTTTGTGCAAGCACTGCGAGGCTATTACCTTGTATGATTGTGGCACTATCGGCTTGCAAACGAGCTTTGTTTTCAGTAAGTAACTGACAGTTTTGTTTATCCAATTCGATAAAAGTGACATTGTTGGCAAACCGAGAAAGTGCTTCAAACCCAAGTGAACCGCTACCCGCAAAACAATCAAGACAGCGAGCATCGCGTATAGTTGGCATTAACCAGTTAAATAAGGTTTCTTTAATTCTATCGGTAGTGGGACGTAAACCCTCACTATCGCGGACAGGAAGCTTTCTTCCGCGCCATTTGCCGCCGATGATACGTATTTGACCCATCGATGTGCTTTGTGGTTTTTTTGCCATAATATCCATTGTTGCTCATATAGAGCTGAGCGTCGAAAAATTGATGTTATCTATTGTAGCGCGTCATTTTCACAGTTTTAACTTAAAAAATCAGATTAAATTGTTATGATTTTTCTTTCAGATATGTGTTGCTGCGCGATGAAATGATAGACTGCATGTAATTTTATTGCGATTTAATTATTAAGCGCCATGTTTTTACCGCGAGGAGTGTAGTGGCTGATGGCTAAAGACAAGAAAAAAGGCTTTTTCTCATGGTTGGGTTTTGGTCGTAAAGATGAAAAAGAAACTCAACAGCAAGAAGCAGAACAACAAAAAATAGAGGCTGCTAAAGAGAGTGAGCTGCAACAACAGAATAATGAGGCTGCTATTAAAGCCGCTGAAGATGAAGCCGAGCGTCAGTATCAAGAGAAGCAAGCTCAAGAGCAAGCTGCAATTAAGGCGGCAGAGGAAGAGGCTGAGCGTCAATATCAAGCACAGCAAGCTGAGATAAAAGCGGCTCAAGAAGACGCTGAACGCCAACGCCAAGCAGAGCTGGCTGCGATTGAAGCGGCTACCGTAGAAGCAGAGCGTAAAAAATATCAGGAAGAGCAAGAAAGGATTGCTGAATTAGCGGCTAAGCAACAGAGAGAAGCTGAGGTTGCCGCCGCGAAAGCCGCAGCAGAGCAAGCAGAGCGTGAGCGCCAAGAATCAGAAGCGGCACGTTTAGCGGAAGAAGAAGCGGAGCGCCAACGCCAAGCGGAAGCTACCGTAGCGAAAGCCGCAGCAGAACAAGCAGAGCGTGAGCGCCAAGAAGCAGA